>JALTKX010000170.1 GCA_027006055.1 Calditrichia bacterium
CCCGGATTTCCTCCGCCGTCTGTTTCAGGGTAACCGCATTTCGCGCCCCCAGCACCACTGTGCAGCCCTCGGCCGAAAGCGTCAGTGCCGCCGCCTTGCCCAGCCCCTTGCTGGCCGCCATCACCAGAGCGGTCTTTCCCTCCAGTCCCAAATCCATAGCTGTTCTCCTCTTTTTGTTAAACCGGATACCCCTACTCTCCGGAAGGCCATGAGAGCAGAGCCTTTTTTTTGGTCATAATTCTGTTGAAGGCCTGTTCAACCCTTTCCGCCTTAACCCGGCCTTCGTCAACAAGCGCCAGGATTTCCGCCACGGTGCGGCCCATCAGGTCGCTTTCATAGGGGTTAAGATTGGAGTGTACCAGCACATCAACCCCGGCATTGATGGCCAGGGCCAGCATCTCCCGGTGGCTGTAATATTTCTTTATCGCCCCCATATTCAGGTCATCCGAGAGTATCAACCCCTTAAAGCCCAGCCGTTGTCGCAAACCGTCGCGAACATGGGCGGAAGAGAGGGTGGCCGGATGTTGCCCGTCTGTTCCGCGGTGTATAACATGGGCCACCAGAACAGCCTGGTCATACCCCTCCCCGATCAGGGCCTGATAGGGTTTAAGCTCTTCCGTGCTCCAGCTCTCCGTGATATCCACCATGCCCAGATGGGAATCTCCGCCGGCGCTGCCATGACCGGGATAATGTTTTAGACAGGTCAGGATATTATGGCTTTCATGGGCCGCGATTGCCGCCCGGGCATGCGCGATAACTTTTTCCGCCTCCGGTGAGAAGCAGCGCTCCTTGCCCCCCAGGGCCGGATTGTCGGGACGCAGATCGAGATCAACCACAGGCGCCAGGTTAAAGTTAACACCCAGGGCGCGTAGATTGCGGGCAATGGCTTCATAGTGACGAAAGGTGAGCCGGGGATCATCCCGCCTTCCTAAATAGCGCGCCGAAACCGTGGCCGGAAAACCGGCGTGTTCCCTGAGGCGGATAACCTGCCCGCCTTCGGCGTCTATGGTGATAAACAGAGGAACCTCGGAAGCATCCTGCAAGCGCCGGCACAGAGCGCTTAACTGTTGGGGAGAGGTAATATTACCCCGGGTTTCCCCCAACGGGCTGTTATTATCCGTAAGCCAGACGCCGCCCGGTTTATATTTTTTTATATCGTCGAGTATCCCGTTCAATTCTTCCCCCCGGGCGCCGGGGAAACCGAACATCAGCATTTGTCCGGCCATTTCGCGCAGTGTTGCCCTGCTCATGTCTCCACCTGAATCTGTTGTCTGATCAAGCCTAAAAAGGAAAAGGCTAAGAGGCAAATCAAAACACGGAATATAAAAAAAAGCAGGGGAGGGCTGGGGCTCTTGAAATAATCGTCCGTGTGAAATAAATTGCAGTCCATGCAACAACTATCCATTCCCATCCCCCCTGTATTTAAGCAGAAGTTTAACGGCAAGCCCTTCAGCCATTGTCTGGTGTGCGAAAAGGAGCTTATCGCCTCGGGCGCTCATTATCTGATTGAGAAGGCCGTGCGCCGCTATAAGGACTACAATAGCGAAGACATCGTTTTTGAATATGCCATCTGCACCGATTGCCACCAGCACATGTTGGTTCATTATTCCCAGGAATCCCTGGAAGCCATGCGCGCCTTTTTTGCCGAGCACGTGGATTTTAAGCTGCGACAGGAAACCATGCGGGAAATGGCGGAAAAGGAGGCCTTTAACACCGGCGACTGGATACGTAACTGCCTGGTAAGGGGCACGCCCGTGGAGAATCTGGAGGAATATCAGATGGGCTGCGAGTGTATAGGCGACCGCATGATTATCTCCTCCATGCCCTACATCATTGGCGGTCCGGCCATTGATGAACTGACCATGCAGCTCTCCAACGAAACCATCGACCAGATGCGCGGATTGATGGATAAATTCCTGGGTCTGCCGCCGGACCTGCGCAAACTGCTCAACGACAGCGGCATTCTTATCCTTTAGGCCCGGCGATAAAAGGGCTTTTTACCCATTAAACTGTATCAGTAGCTGTACATATTTACCCGCTTCGCCCTTTTGCTCCAGCGTGGCGTTATAGTCCTGTAAGGCCTGCCCAACCTGCGGGTTCAGCGGCGGAAAATCCGTTTGGGTGGTAAAAGTGGTAAAGCCGATGGTTATGCCGCTCATGCTGGCGTTAAGGGATATCTGCTGCGGCTGGTCGCTCAGCCGGTCAATATAATTTATGGCGTAATTAATCACCTTGATCAACGGCTTAATATCAGTGGTTTCAATGGCGCAATCGAACTCCAGCGCCAGGTTGGCCTCCATCTGTTTTTGTTCCTTTATCATCAAAATAAGATCGCGCAGATCCACGCTTTTGCTTTCCATGGGGCCTCCGTTAAAAGGGGTTGTTGTAAAAACAAAGTATACAGCCCAAGGGCATAGCATTCAACCATTCCCCGGACAAGAGCCCATAGCCGTCCGTTTTTTATTTTTCCCCTCTTTGGAAAACAGCGGAAATCAACGGCCGGTCAGGGCGTTACAACAAATTTCTTTCCGCCCGGACATTACAATTTTGTAAATTAGGACGAAGAGAAGCAGGCCCAAACACGAGGATGCCATGAGTTTACATTTCAACGAAAACGAAAGCTGGATCCATTCCATCTCCGCGGGGGAAAGTTCACAAAGCAACGCCGAGATGGATGAAATCGGCAATATCCTGAACAATTTTATCAAGCATACGCTGGAGGTTGAGGCCCGGGGCTTTGATCAGACCTGGGATAAGATCACCACGGCCGCCTGCGGCAGCAACATGCTTTCCACCCTGGCCGAACGCCTGCATCTGGACGCCTTTTTTCAATTCGGACAGTTTCTTTTGGTGGAGGCGGAGCAGAAATCCACGCCGGAAATAAAAAGAGCCATTGCCCACTTTCTCAACTTTTTCCGCCAGCCGGTTTTTTTAAAGCGTATTTACGGACAAAAACGGTGGGAGCCGCTCATTCTTTCTCTGATCCTGGCCTCGGATTTTACCGTGGGCGCCCTGTTCCGGCAGCGCCGGGCCCAATACGGGCGGAAACCCCTTTTCAACATTATTCACCCCCACAGCATCACCGCCTATAGTTGGGACGAATGCGCGCGGCAAATCGACCTCTATAAAAAAGGACTGGCCGCCCTGCTCTGGCGTGGAGAGCATTTTGACAAAGTGGCCTTTCTTACCGAAAACAGCCTGGATATGGCCCTGCTGGATCTGGCCTGCCTGACTTCCGGCATCGTCAATGTGATGATTCCGGCCAATTCGGTTCCCCAGCATATCGCCTACATTATGGGCCAGACCCGGGCGCGGGTTTTACTGGTGGCCAACGATAAGCAACTGGCCAAGGTAAAAACCATCCGTGAACAGCTGCCCGATCTGGAACGGGTGGTTTTGTTAAAGGGCAGCAGTATTGAACCCTGGGTGATCTCGCTTTCCGAGATGGCCCGGCTGGGCCGGGAGGTGGACGAGACTCCTTTTGAGCAGCGCGAGCGGCAATTGAAAAGCGAACACCTGGCCACCATCATGTATACCAGCGGCACCACGGGCGATCCCAAGGGCATTATGTTCTCCCATGCCAATCTGGTGTATAAGCGTTTTTGCCGGGCCATGGCTCTGCCGGATATCGGTTCCGGCGACCGCCTGTTGGCCTACCTGCCCCTGTTCCATACTTTTGGCCGCTATCTGGAAATGCTGGGCAGCGTTTTTTGGGGCGCGGAATATTTCTTTATGGAAAACCCCGCCCTGGAAACCATGCTGGATAACATGCGGCGGGTCCAACCCACCATATTCATCAGCATACCCAAAAAATGGTATCAGCTTTATCATCATATAAACACCAAAATCGACATGGAATTCGATCCCCCGGAAAAAATCCGCAAAACCTTCCGGCGGGAGTCCGGCGGCAAACTGCGCTGGGGACTTTCGGCGGCGGGCTTTCTGGAGCCGGAAGTATTTAAAACTTTCCAGGCCAACGGCATAGAGCTGATGAGCGGCTTTGGCATGACCGAGGCCACCGGCGGCATTACCATGACCCCGCCCGGACGCTATAAGGAAAACTCCCTGGGCAGCGCCCTGCCCGGCATAGAAATTAAACTGGCCGATGACGGCGAGATGCTGATTCGCGGCGGTTATGTGATGATGAATTACTACAATGGCGACGACGCCCTGCCGGCCGATACACGCAGATGGCTGCCCACCGGCGATATTATGCAGATGGATGAAGAGGACAATTATTACATCATCGACCGTAAAAAGGAGATTTACAAAAATATCAAGGGGGAGACCATTGCCCCGCAAAAGATTGAGAACTATTTCCGCGACTTCCAACTGATCCGCCAGGTCTTTCTTGTGGGTGATCACCGGCAGTTTAACAGCCTGCTCATCTACCCGGACCGGGAGGATGAACAATACCAAAAAATGGATGAGACCGCCCGCAACGATTATTTTGCCTCGGTGGTGGTAACCGTTAACAACTTCCTGGCCCCCTTTGAGCGCATTGTCGATTTCCGTGAAATCGATCGTCCCTTTAGCGAGGAGCGCGGGGAGCTGACGCCCAAGGGCACCTATAAGCGGCGCGTTATTGAAAAAAACTTTGACGCGGTCATCGCCTCCATGTATCAAAAAAACTATATCAGCGAACAGTGCTGTGGTTACGAAATACGCCTCCCCAACTGGTTTCTGCGGGAAAAGGGCTGTCTGACCGGCGATGTCTCCATCAGCCGCCGCGGAATTGCCATACCCAAATATCAACAAAAGCTTAACCTTAAATTTCCCAAAAAGGAGCGGGTACGCATCGGCGATTACATTTTCCATTGCCAGGGCGAGCGTCTGGATTTTCAGATCATCCTGGCCAATCCCGTTTACTGGCTGGGCAACCGGGGTATTTTCGATTTTGCCGGAGAAACCATCTATCAGTGGTACCGTCTGGATACGCCCGGGCTGGCCATCACCTTTGACTCCGTGGCCCGCCGCGCGCATATCAAAAAAAAGGAACGGCAGCGTTTCGAAGCCATCTTCCACGGCGGGGAATACTCCCTGGAGGGGCTGCACCTGGCCGCCCTGCACCTGCAAGGCGCGGCGGAAGGCGACTACGGCCTGGCCTGCGACTACCTGGGCTTTATTCTGGAAGATGACAGCCAGCCCCTGTTTAACCTGGCCCGGGAGCTGACCCGCCGGCCCACGCTGGTGGCGTCTTCCGGGGCCCGGGCGCGCCTTTTCCTTACCGGCATAAAGTATTTTCAACCCGGGGAATTCCGGGAGGTGCTCCACGCCTATCTGGTGGCCGACAGCCATTTGCTGGAAGACGCCGCGTTGATGGCCCGTTTTATTGAGTCCGCCCGCGATGACGCCTATGTGGACGGCGTGTACCACGTGTTGAAACGCCTGGTGCGCGCATTGCCCGATCCCAACCGGTTCGGGGAAAGCGCAGTGCCCTCGCTGTTGACCATCCTGGCCGAATACGGCATCAAACATCCCACAAAATACAAAAAAGTACGGCAGATGATCGTCCGTTTTCAGCTTATGGACAAGTCTGCTCCCCGTCTGGCCCGCAGGGCGCGTCAGGCGCGTATCCGTCTGCTAAAGGGGTTCCGGCAATGGCTGGGCGACAACCAGGCCGTGGCCGTGGATGTGGAAACGGGCGAGGAATACCAGTGGCAGGATGTGATCACCTTTGAGGAGAGCATTTCCGAAGAAGATCGCCGGCATCTTTTACAGGCCATCGAACAAACCTCGCTGGTGCGCGAGGCCATCTTTCTGCTGTCCGGCGGCAGCATGGTACGCCTGTACGATATCCCCACCGGCGGCATGTGGATCAGTCAAATCGAGGATACCGGCCATTCCCGCCATTTCCGCCTGGCGATCCAAACCCGCTACCAGGGCGCCTATGACATCACCCTGTGCCTGGAGCCGAACACGCCCCCGGCGCGCCTGCGCACCGAAATAAACTGGCTGGTGCATATCGGCGCGGTGAAAAAGGGAGAATTTCTGGTGGACTCCTTTGGCGGCTACTGGGCCGAATGGAAATTGTGGACCAAAGCCTACAGCGCCAATATTTCCGTGGAACGTTTCATCCAGCGCCAGTTGCGCCGGGGACGCAGCCAGAACGAAAAACGGGTTTACCACTTTTGGCCCTTTGTGGTGTGGTCCGCCGCCTGGGCCCATCTGCAATTCTGGAAACGCAGCTATTTCCGCCTGAGCGTGCGGGATAAATCGGCGCGCAACATCGTTATCCCCACCCACGACTATCAGACCGGCATTAAACTGATCTCCATCGCCGAGCGTAAAAACACCGCCTCGCTGGCCGTTCTGCTAAAGGAATTTCAGAGGGAATTCGTTAAAGCCACCGGCGAGGAATTCCCCATTTTAAAACAGGGTCCCATGTGGGAGTATCTTTTTGCGGCGGTGATCGATTGTTTTGGCGAGGAAAAAGGGCTGGCCGAGCTGGAGACCCTGTTGAGCGAAGAAAAGAAAAACAGCGTCTTTGCCCGCCATTTAAACGGGTTTATACGGCACATGAAGGAACATGGCTACATACCCAAAATGCTCTACTTTGCCACGCGCCGCTTTCAGCGCTGGCTTCAGTTAAACAACGAGGCCTCGCTGAGCGCCCAGGCCCGCACGCTGAACGAGCTTTACGTTACCTATCGCCTGGACGAGCTGGAAACACGGCATCCCGAAACGCGGGCCAAGTTCTTTTTGAAAACCGTCTTTGAAAACTCCTCGGACGAGCTGAAAAAGGCGCTGGCCGAACTGATCCGTAAAATCCATGCCGAAAACTACAGTCCGGAAGAAATCGTTAAACAGGTTTCCCTGCTGGAAAAAACCCTGAAGCTCAGCGAAAACGAGGCCTATTTCCTGACCCGGCTCAGTTATCCCCATCTTAAGCCTTCGGATATGGCCGAGTTTGTCAACCTGCAGCATGGCGGGAAAATGCACGCCGATGTGGTTGTGCACCTGGAAGACTACGACGGCGAAACCTATATGGTGCGCCGGCCGGTAACGCCCAAGGAGATTTCCCGGCTGCATCAGATATTTATCGAGGCGCAGATGCCCGTCTCCTTCCGTCCGGATCATCAGTTTATGGTGGCCGTGTCGCAGCGGGGGCATATCATCGGCGGCCTGTTTTACAACTACATCGACGCCAAAACCGTATATATGGAAAAAATTGTGGTGGCCGACCGCTACCGGCGCAAGGGCATCAGCGAGGGCCTGATGTATGAGTTTTTTAATCGCCTGCGCGGGGAGCATGTGACCACCGTGACCACCGGATTTTTAAGACCGGAATATTTTTACCGCTTCGGCTTTAAGGTAGAGCGGAAATACAGCGGACTGGTTAAGGATTTAACCCAGGGCGAACAGCGCGCCGGCGAGACTATTGCTCAAGCTTCGGATTACGATGGAGCATAAAGCTGAGCAGAAAGGCGATAAAAATCAAAATCCCGGCGCTGGTCAGCGGAAAACCGATATCGAAGTGGTCGAAAAAGAAACCGGCCCACAGCGGACCCAGTACCCGGCCCAGGGCCGAGAAGGATTGATTGAGGCCCAGAACGCCTCCCGTGCCGTCCTGGCCGGCGTTTTTGGATACCAGCGACATCACCGAGGGGTTATGCATGCCCAGGCTGATCGCCATCAGTCCCGCCATCAGCACAAAGGGCGTCAGCGCATCAAAAACCGGCATCAGAATAAAAGAGACGGACAACAGCAGGGTGGAAACGCTGATCAACGTTTTTTCGCCAAAGCGTTTGGAAAGCCTGCCGATGAACACGCCCTGCATCAGCGCGCTGCAGATACCGATAAAGCCGAACACATAGCCGGTGCTGCGCGCGTCAAAGGCGAACTTACGCTCGGCATAAAGGGCAAAAATGGTTTCCATGTTGGAAAAAGAGAGACTGACCAGAAAGAAGATGGTAAACAGCAGGCCGAGGCGGGGATTTTTCAGGGCGTTGAACAGAGTGGAAAGACGATAACGTCGCAAGTCGGTGTGCCGTTCCCCGCCGGGTGCGCGGCTTTCTTCCAATTTAAACCAGGCCACGCCAAAAGCGGCCAGGGAGAGGAAGGCGGCCAGGAAAAGAGGGACGCGAAATCCGCCGAACTGGGTTAAAATACCGCCCGCCGCCGGCCCCAGGATAAACCCCAGGCCAAAGGCCGCCCCCACCAGTCCCATGCCCCGGGCCCGGTTGCTTTCATCGGTCACGTCGCTGATATAGGCCGAGGCGGTGGGCACCGTAGCCGCAAAAATCCCCGTAAGTATGCGGGCGGCAAACAACATCCACAGCTCGCTGGCCAGGGCAAACCAGATATGCGTGACCATGGTGCCGATCAGGCTCATCAACAATATGGGTCGGCGGCCGACACGATCCGATATGCGCCCCCAGACAGGCGCGAAGATAAACTGCATCAGACTGTAAGCGGCAATCATGGCCGCCATCAGTTGACCGACATTGGCGTCCGGCGGTACAAACTGCTCCAGGTAAAAAGGGATGATGGGTATTATCAGGCCAAAGCCGAGCAGATCGATAAAGATGACCATAAATATTATGGTCAGGGGAGTGCGCGCTGTTTTTTTCATATAACATCCAAAATCATTATAAACGGCGAATTTAATACAGCTTTCCAAAAAAAGCGAGTGTATTATGATTATTGCAGCAGGCTTTTTATTCCCGGTGAATTATATTAATACACATCCGCGCAGCTACCGATAAGAAATATTTAAAACAAGAGGTAACATATGGGTCGTAACATAGAGATCAAGGCGCGCTGTCCCAATCCCGGCGCCATCGAACAGATCATCCAAAAGATGAACCTGCCCTTTGGCGGCGTTCTGCGCCAAACGGATACCTTTTACCAAACGCCGCGCGGGCGCCTGAAACTGCGGGAGACGGATAACGAATCCATGCTGATCCCCTATCTGCGCAAAAATCAAAAAGGGCCGGGGTCATCGGACTATGTGCTTTTGCCGGTGGAGGAGCCCATGGTTACCCACCGCATTCTGGAAGCGATGTTCGGCGTGCGCTCCGTGGTGGAAAAAAACCGGCGTATCTGGTTTTATGAAAACGTGCGCATACACCTTGATGATGTGGAGGATCTGGGAAACTTTATCGAACTGGAGGGTGTGGTCAATGAAAAAAATCCGGGCGGGCCGACCCTGGAAAAGGTAGAACTTCTGATGGAGCTGTTCGGTATCGTGGAAGAGGATCTGATTATGAACGCTTATGTGGATTTAATGGAAACGGAAAATGATTGAAAAATGGATTAAAAAGGTAACGCATCTGCTTGACGTGGAAGAAAACGGCGCCGGCGGGGAAAGCCTGCAAACGGCCACCGCCGTGCTCTTTCTGGAACTGGCCTACGCGGATTTTGAGCTGACCCCGGATGAAGAAGGAAAGATGCGAAAAAGTCTGAAGTCCTTTTTCCAAATGGACGACGAGGCGCTGGACAACTTACTTACAATGGCCCGGGCAAAGCGGGAACAACGCAACGACATCTGGTTGTTTACCGACATGATAAAGAGCGGCTGGCCGCGTGACACAAAGTTAAAGGTGCTGAAGATGTTGTGGCAACTGGTTTATGCCGACGGCCATATGGATATGCGGGAAGAGGCGCTTATGCGCAAGCTGACCAGCCTTTTGGGTCTTTCCCACGGCGATATGATCATGGCCCGCCGGGCCGCCCGTGAAGAAGAAGGACAAGACCCACCCGGATAAATCCGGGGATTATCGCCTTTGCCTCTCCCCTACACCCCTCCCCGAAGCTCGGGGAGGGGGTGGGGTGGGTCGAGAGTTCAGGCCGAAGGGAATTTGCCGCTACGGGCTAACAGTTCGCGGGCGTTGGCCCGGCTTTGGCAGCCTACTTCCTCCCCGCCTAGTAAACCGGCCAGCTCCTCGATACGGGCTTCATTATCCAGTACATCCACCCGTACTTCGGTGTTTTGTGCCGAACTGGACTTATAAACCCGCAGGTGTCGGTCGGCATAGGCGGCGATCTGCGGCAGGTGGGTAACGCAGATAAGTTGGTGGTAACCGGCCAGCTCCTCTATTTTCCGGCCCGTAATCTGGGCCGTTTTCCCGGAAATACCGCTGTCAATCTCGTCAAAAACCAACAGGGGTGTTTTATCCCGGGCGGCCAACAGGCTTTTTATGGCCAGCATGATGCGGGACAATTCACCGCCGCTGGCGATTTTATGCAGGGGGCGGGCCGTTTCCCCTGGGTTGGCCGTAAACATAAAGCGGGCGGTTTCGAAACCGAATTCGGATAATTCCAGCGCCTCATTTTCCAGTCGGAAGGGCGAGGTGGGATTGGGCGTGGTTATCAGGTCACAGTGAAAAGAGCTGTCGGGCATGGCCATATCCCTAAGATAGGCGTGGATGCGTTCATGCAGCTTTTGGGCCGCTTCCGCCCGGGAGCGGGAAAGCTGTTGTGCCAGGGCGTTAAGCTCTTCTATCCGGCGGTTCAGTTCTTTTTCGGCGCGGGTGATGAAGTGATCCACATTGGCGATGGCGTCCAGCTTTTCATTCAGCTCTTCCTTAAAGGCGCGCAGGGCTTCGATATCGGCCTTTTGGTATTTTTTGAGCAGAAAATCGAGATCGGAAACCCGTTGCCGCAGATACTCCGCCCGTTGCGGGTCAAACTCCAGGCCGCTGAGATAGCGTTCGGTAAATTGTCCGGCATCCTCGATCAGGGCTTGTCCCTGCTCCACATTTTCACGGTAAGCCTCAAACTCCCTGTCCACGGAAGCCAGAAAGCGCAACTGATCCAGCAGTTCCTTCAGCATTTCGGAAAGGGAGATTTCGTTTTCGTAAAGCAGATTTAAAACCGTCCCGGCGGACTGGTGGAGTTTCTCATAATTTTGCAGGCGGCGCAGTTCCTCGCGCAGGGCTTCGGGGTCGGCCTCGTCTATTTGGTGCTGCTCCAGTTCGGCGATTTGAAAGCGGTACAGCTCTTCGGTTTGGCGGGCGGTCTCTTTTTCGGCGCGCAGACGTTTGAGTTCGGCGGCCAGATGCAGATAGGCGTCATGGGCCTTTTTGAACTGTGCGCGCAACTCCCCATTGGCGGCAAAAAGGTCCAGATAGCCGAGATGGTTTTCGGGATGCAGCAGCTTTTGATGCTGATGCTGGCCGTGCAGGTCCACCAGTTGCCTGCTGAAGCCGTTAAGAATTTGCAGGGAGACCGGCGTGTCGTTGATAAAAATGCGCGAGCTGCCCGAGGCGCTGATCTCCTTGCGGATAATCAGCTCGTCCCCGTTGCGTTCAAGTTCGTTGCGCTCCAGGCTGTTCCACAGGGGATGCCGCGGTTCCAGGGTAAAGCGCGCCTCGATAACGGCCTTGCGTTCACCGCCGCGCACCATGTCGCTGCCGCCGCGCGCGCCCGCTATTTGGGCCAGGGCGCCCACCAAAATGGATTTGCCCGCTCCGCTTTCGCCGGTTACGATGTTAAGACCGCGGTGAAAATCCACCTCCGCTTCCCGGATAAGGATATAATTTTTCAGATAAAGTGAGCTTAACATGATCAGGGTTTGATTACTGCGATTTTACCACTGGTGGCGCTGCCGTCCGCGGTATAGGCGGAAAAGATATAGATACCGCTGGCCACGGCATTGCCGTTTTTATCCTTGCCGTCCCAAATGGCCCGTCCGCCCTCAATGTCACTGCTGCCGGCCCTGAGCTCGCGCACCAGGCGGCCGTTCAGGGAAAGAATCTTGACGGTGGAATTGTCCTTTAAGCGTTTGATAATAAAGGGCGTTTTTCCGCCATCCTGAATGTAAGGGTTGGGGCCGGCGACCACCTGTTTAAAATCGGGACGGATTTCGGCAAAGGGGCCCTTGTAAATGGAGATGCCCGACTCGGTGCCGATCCATGCTTCTCCGGTGACCGGGTCTATGGAGACGCTGTGCACGTTGTTATCCAGCAGGCCGCTGTTGGCGGTGGTGAAACTGACCCAGGCCCCGGGTTCAAAAACGCTGCGCTGCCCGCGCAATATGCTCAGGCCGGAAGAGGTGGCCACCCATTTGTTGTTATAGTCATCAACCACGATCTGACTGATTTCGTTGCCGATGGGTCCGTCCACGCCTCCGGCGCCGTCTCCGGGATGACGATAGAAATTAAGTCCGTCAAAGGAACTGAGCCCGGCCGTGGTGCCGATCCAGACAACGCCGTCCTTGTCGGTGGCCAGGGCGCGCACTTCATTGCCGGCCAGGTTGTCATCGATGTTTCTGCGGAACACGGCGTCATCGCTGCGATCATCCAGGGTGTTGTTGTAATCCAGAATATAGACGCCCTGATCATGGGTGGCCAGCCAGACCCGGCCGAAGTCATCGATGGTCATGGCGGCAATTCCCTTGTCTCCGGAAAGGCGCAGGTTGTCGGAAACGCCAAAGTAACGCCATTGGCTCTTGTCCAGTTCGGGGAACTGCGTTTGCTCATTATAGGGCACCACGGCCAGATAATTTCCGTTTTGAGCATAGGCATTGGCAATCCACAAACGGCCGTAGCTGTCTTCCTGAAAAGCGGTGATCACCTCATAATCATCCACGTTGTTATTGGCGCCGCTAAAGTAGCCGCGGTATTCCGGGTCGGGCGCGCTTAAGGGGATTTCGCGCACTTCGTTGCCGGCGCGGATGGTCTGTAGGCCCTCCGTCGTCTGTGTGTGCATATAACCGTAGGCGCCGTTGCGAAAAAAAGTAATGCCGCCGCCCCAGGTGCCCAGCCAAACCGTATTGTAGCGGTCCACATAAGCGGCGCCCGCGGCGGATTTTCTGCTCCAGATATTGGCGCCGTTGCCTGCTCTCCAGGTGATGTATTGCCATTCCGCGCCGTCATGACGATAAAGACCGCTGTAGGGTTGAAAAAATTTATATTTTTGCGCCAGGGCCCAGGTGTTTTGATTGCCATCGCGCACGATAACGCGCACGGGGTTGTCGTATGGGCCGTCCAGTAAAACACGCTTGTTGCTTTGCTCGTTTAACAGGCCCTTGCGGATGAAACCCAGCCACAGCTTGTTGGCGGGATTTTCCATGGCGGTAATCCGCGCGCTGAAAGGGCGGTTGGCAAAATTGATTTTGGCGGCGGTATTTTTATACAGGCGCGCGTCCACGGCAAGGTAAAGGGTATCGCTTGCCCCCAGCATGGGGCCGATGGCCCTGCCCTGATAGTAGCTGATATTTTCTATCTGCTGCTCTTCGTCCATGGCCGCTAGTCCGGCCGGGGTGCCGATCCACAGTTTCTGGTTAAAAACCGCCAGGGAGGTTACGGAGGCTGAGGGCAGACCCTCGTCGGGGCCAAAGCGCGTCCAGTTTAGCGGATCATTCAGCGTTACCGAAAGAAAGCGGGACGAGGCGGCGTATAAGCCGTTGTCCGTGGCCAGGTAGATTTTGTCCTTAAAACGCATAACGGCCCGCGTCTCTTTTATCAGTTTGGGAAAATTGACAAAGTAGTCAAAAAAAGAATAGGCGCCGCCGCTGTATTGTAACACGGCCAGTCCCTTGCCCGCCGCTATCCAGAGCGTGTCCTGATCGCTGTGCAGATCCCTCAGTTCAATATCCTCAAAGCGATACACTTCCCGCACATCGCCCGTTTCGGTGATCATCTGCAAATAACCGTCGGCGCTGCCGCTGAGTATGTTTCCGCGCGCCGTGGCGGAGATGCTTTTTATATTAACGCTGCGCAGGCCGTCCACAATGGTATAGCGCTTAACGGACTCATCGTCAATATCGTAGCGGTAAATACCGCCTTCCGTGGCCGCCCACAGCGCGTTCCCGGCCCGGGTCAGTCCCGTAAGGCTGTTCATGTTGGTAATGGCCCGCCAGTCCGGGTTTTGCGCCGCAAGCAGGCCGGCGGCAATCAATAGAAGGCTGATAGATCTGTGCATTTGTTTACTCTGTCTTATTTCGTACGAAATAGAGAATACGTATCATGGAAGTATAATGTAAGTTAAAAAAAAATATACTGCATCACTATTTCATGACAGCGCCGCCCGGGCGCCCGGACTAAAAGAGGTAGTATCTGCTGTTGGCCGGATAGAGCATATCCAGAAAAACCAGGCGACACCCTTCTTCCCCTGCCATAAGCTGACCCTGAATGATATCTCCCTTGCGGATGGGCAGTCCCCCCAAAAGGGGCATTTGAACGCCGGTATGGTAATTCTTCAGGTGGATGTCATAAAGGATGAATCCACCGGCGTCGTCATGGCTTATTTCAAAGTAGCCTTCTGTCAGATTGGGGTCGCCCGCTTCATCGGAAAGTAAAAAGCGTATCAGGGGCTTTTCCTGCTGATAGGCGCGCACAATACCGAGGCTGCGTTCCAGCTCGGAGAATTTATCATCCACGAAACGGTCGAACTCTTCCAGCAGGCGGGTGCCGGCGCTTTGATCGATAAAGGCGAACAGGTGATAAAAAAGATCGCGCGCCACGGGCACGGAGATGTCATCCTCGGCCAAAAGTTGCTGGGGCAGGATCAGGGAAAGGAACTCGTCAAAATCGTCCATGTCAAAAATATCCATGCGGTCCAGGGCGATATAGTCGTTGAGATAGTTTTTAAAGAATCCAAGAATTTTGCCCGTGCCGGAGGCGGCCATCAATTCGGGATGTTCCTCAAGGAAGGCGTCGAAAATATAATCCACGCGCAGATATTTATATTTCCAGGTTTCACTTTCCTCATCCTCGCCCGGATTGTCCAGCAGGGTATCTTCCCAGCCCTTGTCGTCAATATCCAAAACTTCGTCAAACAGGTCGCCGGCCAGCTCGTTGGGGGCCGTAAGCAGCTCGGGGCCGTTTTTATGGATAAAGCGGATGATGACGTTCATTACAAACTGATTCAGCTTTTTAAGCTGTTCGTCGCCTTCTTCCAGTTGCAGGCCGATTTCAAAATTGTAAAAATCCATGATCGTATCGGCCACCACATAGGTCATCACATCGTGATGAAAACACTCCTCGCGGGTCAGGCAGTTGGCGGCGATACCGTCAAACTCCATGGTTACAAACTCGATGCGTTTTTGGTCTTCTTCCGCGCTGAAAGGGGTGGATAGCTTGTTGGGGCAGCCGAGCGCGCAGCCGCCAAAGCAGTTTTTTTCCAGAAAGGATTGCAGGCTGTCGGCAATGGCAAAGGCCAGCGAGGTTATTTCATGGGTGTGCAGGTTATGGATATTCTCCACCGACATTTTTTTGAAATAGTCGTTCTCCATTGCCGAACTTAGTTCATTTATAAGAAGATAGGTAAAGTAATCCAAAAAGGTCAGTTCGTAGACTTCCTTTTCCCAACTGTCCACAAATTCCTGGGCGGTCATATAGGTTTTTTTCGATTGTTCGGCCACGTTTCATCCTTCAAAATTCAAAGATACAATCTCAGCAAAATAAGCTAATATTTCAACTAAATATTAGCGCGCGTCTCATAAACGAATCAACTCCGCCATAAAGGCCCGGCAGCGCTTATCGCTACATAAACCTCATCATCGGACGGTAGTTCCATCGGCATTAAGGATGGTCACTTAAACGTTCTCATCAGGCCAATAATTCCCTCCGCGTGGCAAAGGCTCCCGGAGCGGTTTACATATCCCTGCGGGAAAAGTGAACGACCGCCGCCCCCAGAAAAAACAGGGTCAGCAGGGTCAGCACCACAATAGCGACGCCGTAATCATATCGGCCGTTAACCACGTCCACCGGCTGGTACCAGTGAAACAGACTGTAGTTTTTTAAAAAGGCGGCCTGTTCCCATACTTTTACCAGGGCGTCAAAGATAAAGGCGATCAACAGAAACCCAATGCTCCAGGCCATGGCCTTCCCGCGATTGTCGAACAGGGTGGCGGCAAAGGTGATCATGCTGTTAATGGCCGTAAAAAAGAGCAGTCCGCTTAGAATAATTTTAACAATCAGCGCCGCCGGCAGACCGTCGCTTAAACCGGTCGCGGCCTGTCCGGCCAGGGTGCCGCTCATCATGGCCGCGAAAAGCAGGGCGTGGGCCATAAAGGTATACAGCCAGGTGGTCAGCACCAGCCGGGAACGCGGAAAAAGACGGATGGCCAGCAGTTCAATGGAACGTCCCTCCAGTTCGGCCGTGATAAAGCGCCCGGCGATGGCCACCGGCACAAAGGAGAGGACAAAAAGCATGGAAGGGTGGGTGTAGCCGAAAGCGAGGAACTGTTCACCTGAAAATCCGCTGCCCATGATGCTCATAAATTTTTTAAAAGCCGGAGGCATAATGGCAAAATAGGCTTCGGCCAGTTTGCGCATGGCCGAGCTGGAGAGAATGACCACATAAAGCATCTGCCAGGCAAAAGCCAAAAGCATCAGCAGGGGCAGAACATAGCGCTGGCTTTTAAAAATGCGTTTAAACTGTTGGGGGGAAATCATGCCATGCCTCCCTGTGTGCCGTTGCGGTAATAGTCCATAAAAAAGGACTCCAGGGGAGATTCCGGCATCTCCATATTGGACAGGGGCATTTTGCATAAACGGGGCCAGACTTCCTCGAAGGAGCCGCGAATGTGCAGATCGGCCTGACGCGGCGAGAGGACGGTGAAATTAAGACCCGACTTTTCCAACTCCCCGGCCGGCATTTCCCGGCGGAAGGTGACGCGGATGGTGCGCGGCAGTTTTTTCTTAAGGCTCTCGATTTCATCCTGGACAATCAGTTCGCCATCCTTGATGATGCCGATATGGTCGCAAATCCGCTCCACCTCCGGCAGATTGTGGGAGGAGAAAAAGACGGTTTTGCCCCGGCTTTTAAAATCGGCCAACAGTTCGTACAGACGCATCTGGATCAGCGGATCGAGCCGTTCGGAGGGCTCATCGAGGATAAGCAGGTCGGGATCGTGCTGCATGGCCTGTATCAGCAGCAGCTTCTGTTTCATCCCCTGTGAATAGGCGCGCACTTTTTTTGTCAGATCGGAGGAGGTCATCTTCAGCGTTTCGGTAAGGCGGGTACGCAAAAGGGGCGGACCGTCCAAAAAACTCTGAAAGTAGTCCAGGGTTTCCAGGCCGGTCATATCCTCAT
>JALTKX010000171.1 GCA_027006055.1 Calditrichia bacterium
AGCTGCGCTATCCCCTGCTCAGTGGCGAAGAGGTGCCCCTCTCCGTGCGTGTCGGCGTGCACACCGGGCTGGTGGTGGTGGGTGAGATCGGCGACGGCGACAAGCGCACCCTGGCGCTGGGTGAGACGCCCAATATCGCCGCCCGCCTGCAGGAACTGTCGACCCCCAATTCGGTGGTGGTGAGCAGCGCCACCCACCGCCTGATCAGCGACGATTTCGACTTCGAAGACCTCGGTGGCCATCAGCTGAAGGGCTTCTCCCAGCCCCTCAACCTCTACCGGGTGACCGGCGAACACAGCACCCGCCAGCGCCTGCTGGCCAATCGCTGCCTGCACCACGAGCCGCTGGTGGGCCGCGACCAGGAAACAGCCCTGCTCATGGAGCGCCTGGAACAGGCGCGCAAGGGCGTAGGCCAGGTGGTACTGCTGGGCGGCGAGGCCGGCCTGGGCAAGACCCGCATGGTGCAGCTGGTGCTCGACAAACTGGCCGACCAGCCCTGTTTCATCATGGAATGCGGCAGCTCGCCCTATTATCAGGGCAGCTTTCTCTACCCCATCGTCGACTTGCTGCAGCGTACCCTGGGCCTTACGGACCTCACCGACAACGCCGCGCGCCACGCCCGTCTGCAGCAGGCCGTGGAAACCCTGGGGCTGGATGCGGCCGAGGTCATCCCGGCGCTGGCGGAACTGCTGGGCATCCACATCGCCGGCCTCGGCCCGGATACGCTGGGTGCCACCCCCCAGCAGCGCAAGCAGAAAATCCTCAACACCCTGGTGTCGATGCTGCAGACCATGGCTCAGGAAAAGCTGGTGGTGCTGGTGGTGGAAGACCTGCACTGGGTCGATTCCTCCACCCTGGAGCTGCTCACCCTGCTGGTGGAACAACCGGGTCTGACCAACCTGTTCGCCCTGTTCACCTTCCGCAGCGAGTTCGCCCCACCATGGAGCTCGCATGCCAACCTGACCCTGGTGACCCTCAATCGCCTCACCCGCCAGCAGGCCGG
>JALTKX010000172.1 GCA_027006055.1 Calditrichia bacterium
GGATATGGAGGAAATCCGGTGATCAGATATATGGTTTTTATTCTCCTGCTTATTTCCTGTGGCGGCAACCGCTATGACCGGGAACAGCCCCTAACCTTTTCAAGCGAAAGCTACGACTCCGATATGCAATATCTTTTTTTTGTAATCCACGAAGGGGCTTATTCCAGGATTTACAATGAGCTGTTTTCCGACCGGTTAAGACAAAAAATATCATTACAGGATTTTTCCCGGGAGATGCAATCTTTTGAAAAGAAGTATGGCCCGCTACTGGACGATTTGTCCTACATCCAATCCAAAACATTTAGTACGGTGCCATTTTATTACAAGGCCGATATTGTGCTGGAGTATAAAACCAGAACCATTTTCGGCGAATTGGTATTTAGCGGATCGGACAACAACATGAAGCTGGAGAGGTATGTCTTTTATGAGGATTGAACAGGCTTTTGTACACAAAAATGTACATGCCATAAAAGAAAAAAAGGAGCCGCTCTTTCACTTACCTAACACCGGGTAACTAAAGGCAGAAAGATGAACGGCTCCGGGAAGTTTAGTTTATGGCGTAGGATACGCCAACGGAGAGGGTGTACCAGCCGATGGCCAGGGTATAGCTGTCCGTGGAAAAGGAAGCCAGACGGTACTTGCCTTCGGCGCTGAAAGAGAGCTTATCGTTAAAATAATAACGGGAGCCCGCGCCGCCGCCAAAACCAAAACTGGACGAGGTCTCCTCGGAACCGCCGGTGGAGGATTCCACGCCAAAGGAAACAAAGCTGGCGCCCAGCATGGCATAGTTATCCAGCTTTTTGGGATCCATAAAGCTCAGAAAACCACCGCCGCTAAAGTGATAGGTGGCCCAGGCGTCAATGACGGTAAACGACCACTGGGTGGTCCCCAGATCGTAATTGTGTATAACAATGGCCGGCTTAATGCCAATAGAGTTGGTAATGCCATACTCAAAGCTGGCACCGTAACCCAATTGCAGGGCCGAAAGATCGATATTGGCGCCCGCCACCATCGAGCCCGCGCCAAAAAGCTTGTTCTCGCCCTGTTGCGCCTGTGACGCCAACGGCAGACAAACCATTACCAGTGCCATCAGTAATCCCTTCTTCATAATTCCTCCTTATTGTACATTTATGGGATGGATGTAAGCTGCCCCTTATAACACAACAAGCGTGCCACTTCCGTAAAACAAGCTCCAAGTGGTTATTTATTAACCCTTTACAAAAAATATGCACCAAAGGGATTGTCGCCGCTAAAAGACACGCGCGCCCCTTCTCTGTCGCGTTCGACCGACATGCCCCGGGCGCCGCTGTCATTTCCCGTCCCGGGACGGGAAATATGCAAGATAGAGGAAACTTTTTTGTCCGATTGCTTATAAAAGAGTTGCCTGTTAATTTTAGGCTTTATTTTACAGTATGCAGAGAATTAATGAACCGCCGAAAAAAAACGCTTATTGTCGCCTTTGTCCTGTCTCTGATTTTTCATGTCGTCTTGTTTTACTTTTTATACTTTTACAAGATATGGAACACGACCACTCCCCTCGCGGAGGAGAAAAAACAGCGGGAAGTTGTTATCCGTTTTCCTGAGAACAAGGAGCAGCCGCGTACCATTGTCGACAACCAAAACTTTAACGACAAGGTGCCGGAGAATGCCCGCCTGCTCTCGGATCGCAACGCCACGGCCCGCAACCCGGAACGCACGCGTCAGACAAAAGCCAACACCCCTGCCAGCAGGGGCGTATCGGAGATCCCCAACCTTTCGCCGCCCCCGGCGCAGAAATTCAACTTTAAGCCGCAGCGCCGCTTTAGCCGCAACGCCCTGACCAACAAGGTGGCCGACCCCCGGGAGCGGGGGAGTTCCATGCGCCGGGAAAAAAGCGACCGGCAACCGCGCCGGCAGCAACCCGGTTCCGAAAGCAGCGGCAGCCAATGGCAGCAAAAGCAATTTTCCGTGGAAGAAGTCGGCTCCCTGTCGCTGAGTACCTATAAATGGAACTGGGCGCCCTATATCCGCAAATTGAAAAAAAAGCATCAAAGCGTCTGGTTTACCCCGCCGGCCTATTCGCGCCTGGGCCTTATCCACGGCCGCTCCAAGGTCTATATAGAAATCGACCGCCAGGGAAATCTGATCAACCTGAAGGTGCTGGGTCACAGCGGACATGAATCGCTGCTCAAGGCCAGCGTGGAATCGCTTAAGGCCAGTTTTCCCTTTTTACCCCTGCCGGATGACTTTCCCGACAAGACGCTGGGCATCACGGCAACCCTTGTTTATCCCGATTTAAGAAAAAGGAGATAGTTTTTATGATGGAGTTTTTTGAACGCGGGGGCATAATGATGTACCCCCTTCTGTTATCGTCGATCATCGCCCTGGTCTACATCATCGAACGCGCCCTGGCCTTGCGCCGGCGCAACATTCTTGTGCCGGAGATCATCTCCGTGGTGGATAACCTTAAATCCGAGCGCGATTTGGAACTGGCCGCCTCCATTTGCGGCAAGTACGAAGGCCCCTTGCCCAATCTGGTGGGCGTAACGCTGGAAAACGCCCAACTGCCCCGGGAGGAGTTGCGCGAGGTGTTACAGGATCAGGGCCGCCAGGATATCCGCGACCTGCAAAAAGGGCTGAACATTCTGGAAACCATCGCCGCCATCGCCCCCCTGATGGGTTTGTTGGGCACGGTGCTGGGCATGGTCAATGTTTTTGCCGTCATTCAGGATCAGGGCATCGGACAAACGTCCGCCCTCTCCGGCGGCATCTCACAGGCCCTGCTGACCACGGTAACCGGACTGTTTATCGGCATCCCGGTATTGATTGCCTATAACTATTTCTCCAGCAAATCGGAGAACCTGATCCTCGACATCGAGAAATATGCCAATAACCTGATCTTAAAGATCGATCGCATCCGTAAGGAGGGCAACGGCGCCGCGAGGGAATCCGAACAGAAACCGGCTGAAAAACAATAGGGTACCTTACATGCAACTAAGCACGCAAAAATCTAAAAAACTTACGCTGAACCTGACGTCGTTGATCGACGTGCTCTTTATCCTGATCATCTTTTTCAGCGTCACCTCCACTTTTCTGGAGCAGCCGGGCATTGACCTCAAACTACCCGAGGCGGAGACCTCCGAGGCCTTTACCACGCAAAAAGTCATCGTATATATCGACAAGGACACCAACCTCTTCCTGAATGACCAGGTGATCTCCCTAAATGAACTGGCCAAGGAGATAAAGGAACTGAACAGCTATAAAAAAGACAAGAGCATTGTTTTAAAGGCCGATGAAAAGGCCGATTACGGCAGGGTAATTGAAGTGATGGATCAGTTGCGTAAAAACGGCGTCTACAAGATCATCGTCTCCACCAATATGCCGGCCAAATAGGGGAAAGCGCCATGCCAAGAAAAAGAGACATTCATTTTGCCCTGTTGGGTTTCGGCAAGCTGGGGCAGGGCTTTTATGATGTATTTCAACAAAAGCGCGACCACATCCTTCAGCAGACAGGCATAAATCTTATTTTGGATAAGGTTCTGGTAAAGCATAAAAAATACACGCGTCCCCGCCGTATCAATCCGGAACTGTTCACCTTCGACCACCGGGAAATCGCCGCGGATAAAAAAATCATCATCGTAATCGATTGCATGGGCGGTATTGAGCCCACCTTTACCATTATTAAGGATTTGATCCATGCCCAAAAGCACATCATCTCCGCCAACCGCGCCCTGCTGGCCACCAAGATGCATCAGATATCGGACTATGCCAACGAACACGCCATCCACTTTTTAACCGAGCCCTCCTTTGGCGGCGGACTGCCGGTTGCCGCCATTGTGCAGCGGGATCTGGTGGCCAACAATATCCGCGAGCTGTTCGGCGTGGTCAGCGGCGTTTCCAACTATATCCTCGATAAAATGAGCGCTAATGACATTGGCATGAAAGAGGTGCTGAAATCCCCCGACATCCAAAAAATGGGCGAATCCCTGGCCGTTATCGATTATGAAGGCGCCGATTCGGCCATGAAGGTTTCCATCCTGGCCGCCACCGCCTTTGGCATCGATATCAACTATCTGGACATCCACTCGGAAGGTATCGCCAAGGTGACCCGTTCCGATATCCGCTGGGCCAGGCGGTTCGGTTACGAAATAAAACTGGTCGCCATCCTTCGCGATCACGAGCACGGCTTTGAAATACGGGTGCACCCCACCCTGGTGGCCCGGGAGCATCCCATTACCTCCGTGCGCGGCCAATATAACGCCTGTTACATACGCACCGATCTATTAGGCGAATATATGATTTACGGATTGGGCGTGGGCACGCGGCCCACCAGCAGCCTTATCCTGCGCGATTTGGTGGATGTCAGCAACCGCATCTATCACAACACCAAGCGCCAGCGCTTCTATTTCAACTGGAACAATAAGCCGGTACTGCCCATCGAGGAGATCGTTACAGCCTATTACCTGCGCTTCCCCTGCATTGACCAACCCGGAGTTATGGGAGAAATCACCAACGCCATCGGCAAGCACAACATCAACATCACCTCCGCCCATGCCGAAGTGGGCCTGGTACGCGGCAGGACCATCGGCTATGTGCACATCTTTATCGACAACGCCATGGAAAAAGAGGTAAATAAAGCGCTGAATGACATACGTAAACTCAAACTGATTCAGGGAAAAATTAAGTTTTTTAGAATTCTGGAGGCCTCCCATGCGGATATCGTTGAATGAAACACTATACACCCCCGAAAAAATTATTGGCGTGGGCCGCAATTACGACGCCCATATAAAAGAGATGCATGCCACGCCCACCGGCGAACCGGTTTTATTCATCAAGCCCCCCACAACCCTTTGCCCCCTGTCGGAAGATATCGTTATCCCCACCCGTTACGGCTCGGTGCACCACGAGGTGGAACTGGCCGTGCTGATAAGCAGGGGCGGAAGCGCCATCGATGAGAACGCGGCCATGGAACACATCGGCGGTTATGGGCTGGCCCTGGACCTCACCCTGCGCGATATGCAAAGCACCGCTAAAAAGAAGGGACTGCCCTGGGCCATAGCCAAAGGCTTTGACGGCGCCTGCCCCATCAGCGGACATTTTGTGGCCAGGGAAAAGGTGGCCGATCCCCACGGGCTGGCCATATCCCTGCGTGTGAACGGAGAGACGCGCCAACAGGGCACTACCGCGCATATGATCTTCCGCCTGCCCTTTTTAATTTCCTATATCAGCCGTTTCTTTACACTTAAAAGCGGTGACATTATCCTTACCGGCACCCCCTCCGGCGTGGGCCCCCTGCGGGAAGGCGACCGGCTTGATCTGAGCCTGGAAACGGTTGCCAAGGTGCAAACACGGGTTGTCGCACGGAAATAAAAAAGCCGTATTGCCCGGGCAACACGGCTTACCTTACTTTTAGCGCCTATTGTTTTTTCACCACCGTCATGGCCGTGGCTATCATTCCGGCAATATCGCTCAAATCCGAGGGGATGATCATCGTATTGTTCTCCTTGGCCAGCTTACCGAATTCACCCAAATACTGTTCGGCAATGCGCAGGTTCACGGCATTAATGCCCCCTTCCTCATTGATGGCCGTGGCAATTTCCCGTATGCCCTTGGCCGTGGCCACGGCAATGGCCTCAATTTCACGGGCCTTGCCCTCCGCTTCGTTGATGCGCCTTTGCTTTTCACCCTCGGAACGCTTGATCAACTCCTGACGGTCGCCCTCGGAACGGTTGATTTTGGCCTGCCGATCCCCTTCCGACTCGGCGATCAGGGCCCGTTTTTCACGCTCGGCGCGCATATGCTTCTCCATGGCGTCCTTAATGCTTTGCGGAGGAACGATATTGCGCACCTCATAACGGGTCACCTTAACGCCCCAGGGATCGGAGGCTTTGTCCACCGCCGTCACGATGGCGCCGTTCATGGTTTCACGCTCCTCAAAGGTGCGATCCAGCTCCAGCTTACCGATCACGCTGCGCATGGTGGTTTGCGCCAGTTGCGTGGCGGCAAAGGCGTAGTTGTTAATACCGTAGGAGGCCTTCTTGGGATCAACCACCTGCATATACAAAATACCGTCCACCTCCACGGCGATATTATCACGGGTGATACACACCTGCGAGGGCACGTCCACCGCCTGTTCTTTTAACGAGTGCCTGTAGGCAACCTTGTCAATAAACGGTAACAGGATATGGAACCCCGCTTCCAGGGTGGTGCGGTACTTCCCGAACCGTTCCAATATATAGGCGGATTTTTGGGGTACGATGGTTATGGTCTTTGCAAAAAGTATTAAAGCAAAAATAGTCAGACCGAGTAAAATAATGATAAATTCGTTCATGGGACCTCCCTTTTAGTTTAACGGCTCCACCGTGAAGCGGATACTGTCGCGCCCGGTTACCTTTACGCGTGTGCCGACGTCAATATCGCTTTTGGCGCGGGCATCCCATTGGGTGCCCCGCAATTCAATTTTGCCCATTCCGTTGATGGTAATTTTTTCGATAACAACCCCTTCTTCTCCGATAAATTCATCCTCTTCATCCATGTCGTTTACGGTATTTACGCCAAACAGATTTTGCAGATGGGTACGTAAAAAGACCAACATCAAAATCGAAGAAACCAGAAACAAAAGCAATTGCCAGGTCAGTGAAACCTCCGCAAACAGGCTTACCGCGGAGACAACCCAGGCGCCGAACCCGAAAAAGATGACATAAAAACCCGGGGTTGCAAATTCCATTAAAATTAAAACCAGGCCTAGTATAAACCAGATGACTTCCGGCTTAAAAAATGTGTCCATGCCAACTCCCATTTATTTATGCAGACAAAAGATATACACAACAAAATAAACAATATTCATTTGAAATCCGAACGGGCAAAAAAAAACCGGAACAGGCTAAGCCTTCCGGTTTTAATAATCCGTATATCGGGCCGGGCGTTTCCGCGGCCTTCCTTTCAGGAGAGATAGTAGTTCAAACGCAACAGACGCTGATCGATATTCTTTTTCTTATTCCAAACCTCGGAGAATTTGGAAAACTTCACCTTGTTTTTGACCAGCCCCACCATTTCATGGGAATGTCCGTTTATCAGTCCGAAAACGGCCTCGCTCCCTAAAAAACTGCCCAGATAGCGGTCAAACGCGGTGGGAGAGCCTCCCCGTTGGATATGCCCCAAAATAACCACGCGGTACTCCATGCCGCTCAGCCGTTTCAGCTTATTGGCGATGGAATAGGACTTGCCCTCGTCATCCCCCTCGGCCACAACAATAATGCTGCTGGTTTTGCCTTTTTTCCTTCCCTCAAAAAGACGCTCGGCAATGTCATCCACATTGGCCTCCTGTTCCGGAATGATAATTTCCTCGGCGCCTCCGCCAATCCCCACGTTAAGGGCAATAAAACCGGAATTGCGGCCCATGACCTCAATCAGGAACAAACGGTCGTGGGAGTCGGCCGTATCGCGGATTTTATCAATGGCGTCCACGCCGATATTGACCGCCGTGTCATAACCGATGGTCATATCCGTGCCGTAGATATCGTTGTCAATGGTTCCCGGAATGCCGATAACCGGGATATCATATTCCTCGGAGAAATGATACAGGCCCTTAAATGTGCCGTCGCCACCGATGCCGATCAATCCGGCGACGCCCAGCTTTTCCAGAAAACGGGCGCCTTTTTGGCGGCCGGCCGGCGTGCGCCACTCATCACAGCGGGAAGACTTCAGTATGGTTCCGCCGCGTTGAATAATATTGGACACCGAGTGTCGCTCAAGCTCCACATACTCCTCGTAAACCAGGCCGGAAAATCCCCGTTCAATCCCGTACACCTTGATATTGTTGGCAAGGGCGGTACGGGTGATGGAGCGGATGGCGGCATTCATTCCCGGAGCATCCCCCCCGCTGGTAAGTATGGCAATCGATTTCATTGTACCCTCGTTTTTATGCAAGGCGCAAAGATAAAACAGCCATTCACTACTATCAAAAAAACTTTTGTTATGACGTCGTTATTCCCGCTTCCTTATTTCACATACCGCTATAGCTTGCCGGACCGTGAACGCCGGGCAGGCCTTATTTTCACGGGTGAGTCGTTGCACGCCATTAAGGAATATCTTAAGTTGTACAAAATACAATCATGCGACGACAACGATCCTGATGACAAAAATCGAACAACTATTACATATTATGTCCCGCCTGCGCCGGGAGTGTCCCTGGGATGCCCGCCAGACCCACCAAAGCCTGAAGCGCTACCTTTTGGAAGAAACCTATGAGGTGATGGAGGCCATTGATCTGGAAGCCTATGACGCCTTAAAATATGAATTGGGCGATATTCTTTTGCAGGTGGTTTTTCACAGCGCCCTGGCCGAGGAAGAAGGGCGTTTCTCCTTTGATGATGTGGTGCGGGCCATTTCCGAAAAAATGATAAAACGTCACCCGCATGTATTTAAGCGGCAAGAGGGGCATACGGCCGAAAGCGTGCAAAAAAACTGGGAAAAGCAAAAGCACAGGGAAGAGTCCCGCAAGTCCCTGCTTCAGGGCATACCCGGCGCCTTGCCGGCCCTGCTCCGGGCCCAGCGCCTTCAGGAAAAAGCCGCCGCCATTGGCTTTGACTGGCCTTCCGCCGGGGATGTGAAGGAAAAGCTGCGGGAGGAATGGCATGAGTTCACGGAGGCCGCGCGGGAAAATGACGGCGATAAAGAACGCCGTGAGTTGGGCGATCTGCTGTTTACCCTGGTGAATTACGGCCGGAAAAGGGGCTGGACGGTGGAAGAGGTTCTGCAGGAAGCCAACGGCAGGTTTATTAAGCGTTTTAATTATATCGAGCAAAAACTCAACCACGACCCGGAAAAGTTACACGAAGCGAGCCTTAAGGAGTTAGACCGTTTATGGGAGAAGGCAAAAAAGGAATTAAAGTAATGCAACTGGATGCTTTTATTGATTTTTGCAGCGGAGCAGTATCCGAAGAGATGCTGGCCATGCAGGTTTTTGATTTTTTGGTGAATAATAAGCTGACGGATAACCTGTTCCTGGTGCGGCATAACAACCGCAGGGAACCCTTTAAGCTCATTCAAAAAACAGCCCCCTCCGTGAATGAAGCGGAGCTGTATAAACGTTGTTACCCGCTTCAGGCCTTTAATGATGAGCACGGGCATTATTATAAAAGCAGTAAATCCGTATGCTTTATTTCCACCGACGCCCCCACGCGTGATGAACCCTTTTATATCCTGATCTTTGACGGGATGCCGGACGGGGATACCCTTTCTCTTTTGCGCCTTTGGAAAAGCCTCAGTAAAAGCATACACCGCCATACCAGGGAAGGCAATGTTCGAATACGCTATAAATACGCCGATCTGATCTCCCAGCTTTTACATGATGTCCACGGCATACTGGAGCTGTTCCCCGAGGATAAAAGCGAGGAGGCCCAAACCCGCTGGAATTACCAGGAACAGGTCAATAAAAAGGTTCTGCGCTATGTGCGCGATCTGGAGCTGTTTAAAAGCGACATCAATATGGGGACTTTTTTAAAAGACACCCTTGCCCTAGTCGAGGCCGGGCAGGACAAGATCAGGGTAAATCATAACGGTATCGATATCCAGATTTCCATGGATGTGGAGCTGATGGCCGAAGCGCTGTCGGAAATTATTAAAAACGCGCTTTGGGCCACCGGAGAAACACCGGAAAAAGTAGAAATCTCCCTGGAATGTGAAAAAGTTGAGTCGCCCTTCTTTACGCAGGATTGGCTAAAGCTTATCATCCGGGACTATGGCACGGGTATCATACCCGATTTTTTACCTTATGTAAAAAAACCCTTCTTCACAACGTTAAAATATATGGGCCACCCGGGCTTTGGCCTGTCCATTGCGGAAAAAATAGTTCAGGCCCACGGTGGTTATCTGGAAGTGCAGTCGATTAAAGGCCATCACACGGATGTTATGGTGTTTCTCCCCGTCGAAAACATCCTGTGTGGAGCACAGGATAGCCAGGGCAATCCAAAGGATCCGCTATTAGGGTAGCTTATGAAAAGTAAAGTCCTTATCATCGAAGACAATGCCATATGGCAGCAAAAATATAAGAAGTGGCTGGGGCCCGATTATTTGTACGCCTTTGCAACCCATCCGCAAGAGGCCCGCGAGCTTGTAAGCGCTTTTTTACCGGATATTGTCATTCAGGACCTGGGCCTGCCGCAGATCGATCAGGGCCTGCGGGTGTTGGATCATATTGTCAACACCGCCCTGGACGCCAAGGTAATTGTCATAACCTCCTCCCAGGATCACCAGCATGCCCTGGAAGCGCAACGGCGCGGCGCCTACTCATACTTTTTTAAGGGCGAGAACATAGAAGATGAACTGCCCCTGTTGGTAAAACGGGCCATGCGCATGCTCAGGCTGGAGCGGGAAAATCAGGAACTGCGCCACAAACTGCAATCTTCCCTTCATTTTGACAACATCATATCCGTCAGCAAGCAAATGCAAAATATTTTGCGTCTGATAGAGCAAACCCGCAAAACACGGGAACCGGTTTTGATCACCGGCGAGTCCGGCGTGGGCAAGGAGGTGATTGCCCGTCACATACACCTGCGCAGCTTTGGCGCGGAACGTCCCTTTATCACCCTTAACGCGGCCACTCTTCCGGAGAATTTACTTGAAAACGAACTATTCGGGCATGAAAAAGGCGCCTTTACCGGCGCCACCGATCTGAAACAGGGACTGTTTGAACTGGCTGAAAACGGCACGCTCTTCTTGGATGAAATTGGCGAGCTTCCCATACAAACCCAGGCCAAGCTTTTACGCGTCCTTCAGGAGAAAACCTTTTACCGCCTGGGAGGCCAAAAGGAAATTAAGGCCAACTTCCGCCTTGTGGCCGCCACAAACCGCAACCTGTTGGATGAAATCGCCTCCAACCGCTTCCGGGAAGACCTGTACTATCGACTGAATGTTATCCCCATCCATATCCCTCCCCTCCGGGAAAGACCCGACGATATCCCCGCCCTGATCAATTTTTTTATTGAACGCTACAGTGAAAACTACAATCTGAAAAAACGCCCGAAGATAGACCCTGCTCTTATCGGCTACCTCTCCCGTATTAACTGGAAAGGGAATATCCGGGAACTGGAAAACACCCTGACCCGCATGCTGGTTATGAACCAGGACAAGTTGACCATCCAGGATATACCGCCGGATATACAGGAACGCGAAGACAGCATTATCAAACATGCCCTGGAACATAAATATACCCTGGAAGAGATGACCCGGATGTATGTCCATGCCGTTTACGAGCATGTGAACCATAATAAGAAGGAAGCCTGCCGCTTTTTAAACATAAACTACCGCACCCTAACCGCGCGTCTGGATAAAAAGAACCGGGACTAATACAATAGTTGCAAAAATTACAATGCAACGCTTCATCAAAGTTGTATTTTCTACAACTCTTGCCATATTTAAACACATAAACACCTGTTTTATATACACTTAACGCTTATAATTCCATAAACCATTATTTCTTATAGACTTACAACTTTGGCACATGCTTTGTTATACATAAAGGCAAATACGATTTAAAGGGATTTAAAATTGGAAAACTTATTGTCTGGTGATTTAGAGATCAGCACAACCAATGGCCAGGACGGCCGTACGTATTATACGATTCGGGTTGCATTTTCGGAAAAAGACATTCTTACCATAAATAAGAATAGCATAAACGAGCTCATGGATGAGTTACCCGAAATTATTTCTTCCGCCATACAGGCGCGGATGATAAAGGAATATAATATCAATTAGGAGTCCCCGATGAGAATTTTCATATGTGAACAGGATAACAGACGGGCCAGATCCATGGAAGCCCTCCTTGCGGATTATAGCTATAAGGTGGTGACCATCCACAAGAACAATGATCTGTTTAAGCGCGTAACACAGCAAAAACCCGCTGTTATTATCATTAATGAAAGTTTTACCGACGACGCGGGAATCGACACGCTGAATCGTTTGAAGAATGATCCCGAAACCGAAAAAATCCCCATCATCTTTATCGGGAAAGACGAACAGATATTGGATCACGCCCATTCCACGGATCACAATATGCTGGAAGTGGTTAATGAGCCGGTTAAGATAAAAAATCTACGGCACTATATTGATCGCTGGACAACCTTAAAAAGTATATACGTAAAGCACTAAAGATGGAACTCTTTCTATTTATTCAGGTGATAATTGCAGCTATCTGGGTAATCTACAAGGGAATAAATATCAAGGATGATATTTTACCATGAAGCGGATTTAATTATCCGCTTCTTTTTTTATTTTCATACCGGCGGTTCTTTTTAGCACATCCTCAAAAACACGAACCATCTCCTCTAACTCGCGGGCGTCCCTGGCCGTATACTTTTTGGCTTCCCTGTGTTCAAGGGAAACAGCGCCCACCGCTTCATCCTCATAATGCAAGGGTAAGGCCAGGTAGGCATGCAGACCGTAGTTGGTCTTCTCCTCCTTGCTGAAACGGGGAATAAAATATTCGCCTTTTTCAATATCATCCAGTAGATACATTTTATCGCGGGAGATCACCCAGCCGGTCAATCCGTCCTCCAGTTCAAATTTTTGTCCCTCGCGGCCCGCCTCTTCCATGGAAATGGTTTTAACGATATGGGCGGTCGGCGGGAATTTTTCCTGAAGATCCTTCATGGCAATAGTGAGTTTGTGCGCTTCAAAACGTTCGGTAATCCGCTCCACCAGCGCCTCAAGCGCTTCATCGAAACCGGAAGCGGGCAGCAGGGAACGGTACAGCGCCTTCTCCGACTCCCAACGGGCGCTTTCAATGCGAAATCTTAGTCTAAAAATAAAATCCTGAATGGTCTCCCGGCAGAGGCTTTCCAGCTTGAGAGGGACATCCAGATCCTGGGCACTGAAAAAGCCGCTGCTTTTGGCGTCAAATATCCAGTAAAGAGCGGTTTCATTTTCAAGCAGCATACGCTGGATATAGATCGATCCCGGTTTATAGTTTATACCATCATAGAGGCTATTTAAATGTACATCCTCGCGTAGGTGGTTTTCTATCAGAATATTCTGGTCGCTGTTTTTTATAAGGGAAAAGATCGCCTTAAAATCCGAGCTGCGCGGTTTGAGGGGCAAATCACCGGTTCGCGAAGTCAACAAGGTTAAATCACTACCCTCCTCCAATAAAAAATAGCCATGTTGCGGGTGCAAAAACTGAAAGGCAATATCAAACAGACGACTGAGATAAACGGACAGCTTGCCATCCTGAAGTGAAAGCAAGGTGGATAATGAGGGCGGGCCTTCCATGGGGATTTTATAATTTTCTTCCGGGGAAGAAGGGGACGGTGTTTCTCGCTCCACGACCGTTCCGGGGGCTCCGGGGGAATGGGGTTCCTCCGCGGGGGACAATGTGGGGGCGGATTGAGCAGCATAAATACCGTATAGCAGGTAAACAAAGCCGCCAAACATTACTATTTTCAAAATAAAGAGTACTGTATCGCCCAGAAAGCTAACGTTAAAAAAGGCCGCCAGTACGAATAATACCACCGCAATAATATAATTACGCATCGTTTATCCTTTTAAATATTTAAAAGTTAAGGATAAACTACAATAAAACCAAAAGGCGAACCTTAATGCTTATCACCGACAAGATTAATCTGCTTGGGGTCGGCATTGGCCCGGTTCCCTTCCAGGGAATCCTTAAAGGCAGCCTGCTCCATTATATCCGTCTGTTGCTTACTGTTTAACCGCGGACTGCTTACCGTGGTGGAAATAGTGGAGGCGGGTATAACATTATTGTTTATGCGGCTTTCATCGGCGCCGATATCGGTAAAGACAAACATGTATGCGGCGGCCAGCAATATCCCTCCGGAAAAGACTACCGACAGACCTTTTCGCCCGCGCAGCGGTTTTTCGCCTTCCTGAACGTAGGTCATAATGCGTTGGCGCAGTTCCATATCAAAGTTGTCCGGCGCCTTTACGGCAGGCAGGTTTTGCAAATGCCGGCGGATAAGACGCGCTTCCTGAAACAGTGCCCGGCATTCCGGGTCTTCTTCCAGAAACTGCTCCAGTTCCTTTTGGGTTTGCGGATCGAGCATTCCCTCGATATAGTCATTCAATAAGTTCTTCGCTTTGTCACAATCGAGCATAGGCCAACTCCTCAAATTAGTCTCTGGCTATCTTTTTCAAATCCTTCTGGAGACGCAACCGGGCACGATTGACCCGTGACTTTACGGTTCCCAGGGGAATGTTTACTATATGAGCAATTTCTTCGTATGAGAAGCCCTGAATATCCCGCAACAGGATGACCTGGCGAAATTTGGGAGAGAGCTTGTTTATCGCCTTGTGGATTTCATCATCGGTTATAACGCTATCGGTATAGCGGTCGGGGGTGATATTTTTATCCGGCAGTTCAAAATCCTTATCGGTGGACATATAATTATTGATAGAGAAAAAACTACGGCGGCGACGCTTGCGTAGTTCCGTTTTGGCCAGATTGCCGGCAATGGTATATATCCATGTGGAGAATCGGGCGATTTCCCGATAGTAGTGTTTATTTTTGTACAAACGCAGAAATGTTTCCTGTAAAATATCCTCCGCGTCGGTACGGTCACCTACAAATCGATAAATGTAATTCATCAACGGATCTTTATATCTTTTAACCAGCAGGTCATAGGCGTAAGCGTCACCTTGTTGAAAACGGGCGATTAATTGCTCATCCGTAGGCTCGTTGCCCGTTTGCTGCCTTGCTGATTTTTCTTTAATAGTCATTTCAATCACGTCTCGTTTAACATGGTTGGGAACCTGCGGTTCCCGCTTTTTTTATTTTTTAAAAATAGCAGCCGTTAAGATACTCTGCAAATGTTGTAACATATCATTTGCATCAACGGCAAACTCTTCGCGCCACTGCTTTTGCTCTTCCAATCCGTTTCCTGGATAATCGCCAGTACTTTTTCCAGATGGGCCCGGTTATATTTTTTAAGAGCCTCATTCATCTTTTTTAACTGAAACTCACGCACACCCAGGGCGGAAGCATAGGATTGGGTCTCCGCGGTGGCCCGTAAAACGGCATACATGCTTAGCTTGCGAAAATAACCAAACAGTATGACCAACAACTTATTGATGTTTTCACCGTTTTCCAACAGGACGGTGGCTATGCGCAGGCTTTTTTTCAGATCGCGCGCGGCCAGGGCGTCCTGCAGGGCAAACACATTATATTCGCGGGACATACCCGTGGCGGCGATGATGTCATCGAGAACGATCTTGCCCCGAGGTTTATAATTATTAATCTTATCCAGTTCGTTTTCTATCATCAACAGATTAGTGCCCACATAGTCGCTAAACGCGGCCAGGGCCTCCGCGCTAAACTCCCGCTCCCGTTCCCTTACACGGGAGATAACCCACTCCTGTATTTTCCATTCGGTTACAGGCTTGCACTCCACCCGGCCGGTTTTGGATGCTATTTTACTTAGAGCGGCGCTTTTATCCGTATCGGCGATCAGCAGCAACAAGGTGGCCGCCTGGGGCGCTTCAAGATAATTCAACAACAATTGAACATCGGCGGCGGAGACCCTGCCCGCGTCCTTAACAATAACAAGCTTTTTATCCGACAACATGGGATATCCCATGCAGGCACTGACAATTTCGGGAAAGGTGGTTTCACTACCCTGCATCACTATGCGGTTCAGGCTGCGGGCGCCGGGGTCCGGAAACAACTTTTTATCCAGGGCGGATATTATCTGATCCTGAAAAAATTTTTCTTTCCCGCTCAACAGATAGGCGGCCTCTAACTCGTTTTTTTGAATAAGCGCCAACATGCGCGCCGGGGTAATTCCCGCCATGTTACCCGTCCACTTCTATTTTTTTATTGATAAGCTTATTAATAGCCAGACCCAGCAGGAGTATCGCCCCCCATTGCAGAAAGGTATTGGCCAGGCTGTAGATATTGCTCAAACTCCAGATGTGCGCATCCCAGGTGGTGGATTGGTAGAGCCACCAGACCAGCATGGCCATAAATTCCAACGGCAACACAAGGTAGAAAAGTATTTTAAGGAGAAACGGCAAGCGGCCCTGCCCGCTCTGTCCGGGAAACCACTGGGGCAAAAAGAAATCCACGCCCATTTTTATGGCCACCAGGGTAAAAAAGAAACCGCTGACCATCAGCCCCACACCCCAAACCCAATCCTGATTATTAAAAATATCCATGGAAAGCGCCGAGGGGGCTCCCGCCAGGGCGGTCAGGGCCACTACGATTATAACCGCTTTTTTCCGGGCCAGACCAAAATCAATCAATAAGCGGGTGGCCAGCTCCAGCATGGCCAGCAAACTGGAAAGCGCGGCAAAAAAGAGGGCCACAAAAAATATGGCGGCAAAAACCGCGCCGCCGGGCATGTGGGCAAAAAGCTGCGGAATAACAATAAAGGCCAGCCCCTGATTGCCCGCTGCCAGGGCGGAGTTGGCTTCGGCCACGCTGGCGCTTAGGGCAAACACCGTGGGGATGATGGCCAAAGCGGCTAACAGGGAAGCCAGATTATTGCCAATGCCCGTTATAAATACATTTTGCGTCACATCTTCCCGGGAACGGGCATACACCGCGTAGGTAAGGATCAGCCCCCATCCCGCGCCCGTGGACCATGCCGATTGGGACAAGCCTTCCAGCCAGACCCTGTAGTCCAGCAACGAGGAGGCGTCAAAGGCAAACAGATAGGACAGGCCCCTTTCCGCGCCGCTAAGCGACACCGCCTTGATGGCCGACGCCAGCAGCAAAACATACAGCAGGGGAATGATTATTTTCGAAAAGCGCTCTATCCCTTTTACCACCCCGGAGTAGATGATGGCCCCGGCCAAAAACAAGGCGGCCAGATGATAATAGAGCGGTTCCATGCCGCCTGTAAAGCTTTCCCAGTAACGGGCGGAATCGGGCAGGGATACCAAATTCCCGCTAAGGGCCAACAGGGCGTACTTTAAACTCCAGCCGCTGACCACGCTGTAATAAAACATGATGGCGCTGGTACAAA
>JALTKX010000173.1 GCA_027006055.1 Calditrichia bacterium
CGCTGCATACATCAGCAATGGCTGCTGCTCTAGCCCGAATGTTGCATAAAACCGCTACAAATTAAATTCAAGCATATGTTTATATGGGACATTTTTCGTATATTAGCAGGTAACGAATTGTTACCGCCCCGCTTTGCCGGCGTCTGCACGCCCGGCGCGCCCGATCGCACCGCTGTTATTGCGGGCATCCTGCCCTCCACCCCTGCGGGGCCAAGGCCGCTTCGCGCCCTTGTTCAAAATCGCTCCCGGCGATTTTGTCACTCAAACCGTAGCTACGGCTACGCTTTTCGCTCCAAAGCGGCACGCTCGAACACGCCAGACGCACATCCATCCGGCAGTTTCATGCAACATTCGGGCTACACATGAGCCTGCGTTGCCGGCTGGCCAACTGGCGGGATCCGGACGATCGCCAAAAACTGCAGGCGATACGCCAGCAGGTATTCGTGGAAGAACAAAAGGTGCCGGTGGAGCTGGAATGGGATGAACACGATGACTCGGCGTTGCATTTTCTGGCCGAGCTGGATGGCAAGGCCGTCGCCACCGCCAGATTGATAGTGGATGATGAGGACACTGCCCGCATCGGCCGCATGGCGGTGCTGGCCGGGTTTCGGAGGCGCGGGATTGGCCACGCCCTGCTGCAAACCGTGATTGCATGCGCCGAACAACGCGGCATAAGCTGCCTGAAGCTGTACGCACAGGTTCAGGTCATCGCATTTTACCAACGCTTCGGGTTTGAGGCGCACGGCGACATTTTTCAGGATGCCGGCATCCCGCACCGTGCAATGTTCAGAAATTGTGCTAAAAAGGAGGTGTAACTACAAGAATAATAACAATAAACGAGTACCAACATGTTAATCATACCCGCCATGCCCGCCACCGGCGAGCGCCCTGCCCTGTACAAACTCGGTGAAACCCGCGCCGAAATCAATATCGATACGCTGGAAGAAAACCGCAACGCGGCGCTGTCGCTGGCGAAACAGGCCAATTACCACATCAATAT
>JALTKX010000174.1 GCA_027006055.1 Calditrichia bacterium
GGGGCAGCGGCTGCCAGCCCCAGCGCTGCAGACCATCGCCGGATATTTCTCCGCCGTTGGACTTAAGACCGTCGGATATAACATGGGCGATGTAAACCGTGTCGCCCTTGGAGTTGGTCACCACGCGACCAAACTTATCCCGCTTAATCAACGCATCCGGATGCGACCCCTTGGGCACTTCGATTTCCGCCGCCACAAAGGGGCCAAACTCATAACCGTACCCCAGACCTTCCCAAACAATATCCGTTACCCGGTTACCGGGGCTGGATATGGAGCCGAAGTTCCATATTTCCGTGGTGATCTTATTGCCGTTCATGATGGCGCTTTGACGGAGGGAACCGCCGTCCGCCGCCCCAAAACGGGCCTGCTCCCAAGACAGATAATCCTGAACCTGTTCCCGGGACCACTCTTTTTGGATACCGTGCAGATAGAGGCTGTCCCGGTTGACCTTGGCAAATTGCGCCCAAAGGGAGAGGGGTAACAGAATAAGCATCGCGATAATCGTTAACTGCTTTCGCATAGTCATTTTTTCTCCTGACCGTTTATTTTAAAATTCAACGCTTACACCAAGGCGTACCTGCCGCGGCGGACTGTAATATTGCGGCCTGATATTGTATTCATCATAGGTATGCACTCCCGGCTCGCCGTAATGTTTTTTAAAGGATTCGGGCTCGTCGATTTCACGGGTGGCAAAGGTATAGGTGGCCCGGCCCGTATCGTCAAACACATAGCGCTCGTTAAGGTTATCAAAAAGATTGTAAACCTTTAAAAAGAGGTTATACTCCAGGTCGCCCAGCTTAAGACGGTAACTGGCTCTTAAATCCACGTATTTTGAATTCGGCTTCAAATCCGAATTGGGACGGGAGTCATAATTGGAGGTGAAAATTCTCGGCGTATAGGGATAACCGCTGGAGAGGCGGCCGATCAGGCCAATCGTCAGGTCTTCCGTGGGGGTCATGGTAATCGAAGCCGAAAGGTTGTGTGTCTGGTCCCAGTCCAGGGGTATGATCTGCTTTATATTTTCCTGCCCGGAAAGGGAGTTATAGTAAAAGGCGCTGGGATCGTTGTCGTTTCCTTCGGCCACCTGAAAGGTGTAGTCAATCTTCGCGGCAAACATATCGCCGCGCGCGGCCCGTTTTTCCAGGGTAACCGTTACCCCCTTGGTGTTGCCGTAATCCTGATTGCGGCGGATACGGTAACTTTGGCGGTCGCCGTCCAGGCGGTCGAAGGTGATGGTCTGCCAGGCCAGCAAATCACGCACATCCTTATAAAAGCCGGTAATATCCAAAACAATGCTATTGCCCATTTGCTGTTGCAGGCCGATCTCATAAAGAACGGTTTTTTCCGGGTTCAGGTTGGCGTTGCCAAAGCGCGGCGTTCCGTTGACGGGCAAAAGGAAATCCGGGTTGAGGTAAAGATTGGCCAGGGCGGGCATCTGATAAAAATGGCCATAGGAAAGATGTATGTTGCCCTCGGCGGAGATGGGAAAGGCCATGCCCAGGCGCGGGGCCAGCATGTGCTTGGCGTCGGCCAGCCGGCGCTCCCCGTCGGGTTGCAGTTCATCCACGGCATATTCGGCGTCGCTGAAAAAATAGTCATAACGCAGTCCGGCATTGATGATCACATCCCGGTACTCCAGCTTATCCTGGATATAGGCGGAAATCTGACGGGGATACCGCGTATATATTCCTCCGTAAACCGGGGTCGGCTCCTGATAAATATTACGGTCGTAACCGACGGTATAGTATTCCCGGTTTAAAACGTTCAGGCGCGCTTCCACGCCGGCCTTAACCAGGTTACGGTTATCCACCTGGCTGGTGATATCTATCTTGCCCAGATAGGTTGTCGACCGGTCATGCTGATGGCCGTTTTGCTGCCCGCCAAACCGGAAGGTCAGTCCGCCCGGCGAGCCCTGAATGCGATCCGTGGGCGCGTAACGGGGATCACGGGGATTCTCATAAAGGAACTGATCATATTTACGGGTATTAATCGCCCCCCGCATTTCCAAAAAAGTTTCCGGGCTGAAAGTTTGCGTCCATTGAAAAGAGTTGTTGCTGCTGATGCTTCTGCGGTTTAACACACCGTCGGGGTTATACTTATAGGCATGTTCATATCTTTTATAATTGGACGTTTGCAAAAGACTTTGCACCCGAAGGGTAACGGATGGTGACAGCTGGAATTTAAGCTTACCCAACAGGTTCAGTCCCTCGCTGGGGTTCATCGGTACAATGGCGCCATCGCCGCCACGCTCGATATACCAGTCATCGGTATAGGTGATGGTGGTAATGATCTGGTCTTCATCTTTTTCGGTGGTGATTTTCTGCTTGGGCTCAAAGTTGGAGGAGTCGTTGGGCGTATGCTCCCGGACGCCATACAGGTAGCCTTCCGACTTATTATAACGGGCCGAAAGGAAAAAGGTGGCCGAGGTGTATTCCTGGAACAGCGGCCCGGAGAAGGTTCCCTCGGCAATAAGGTTTGCGGCAGGGCTTATGTCGTCAATATTTAAAAAGATATTGTTGCGCGAGCTGACATAGTCTCCGCTGTATACGCTGAGAAAGGTATTGTAGCGGGAGCCGCCGTCCTTGGTGGTAAAGTTTACCACCCCGCTCATGGCGTTACCATACTCCGCGCTGTAGGCGCCGCTGGTTACGGTCATCTCCTGAATGGCGTTGGTGGCCACGGAGGTGGCCAGGCCGTTGGTGGCAAAGGGGTTGGCCACGGAAACACCATCCACCTGATAGGCAATCTCCGTGGAACGTCCGCCGCGGATGTGCAGGGCGCCGTCCGCTCCCTGGGTTACCCCGGCCTGGGTAAGCATGATGCCGGCATAGGTTTCCACGGGCAGGGCCTTAATCTCTTCCGCGGTGGCGATATTCTTTGAGGCCGTAAGGTCTTTCTGGATCATGGGCCGCTCGGCGATAACCACAATATCCTCATCCGACTCCATTACCTGCTCGGAAAGTTTTATATCGACGATGGTCGTTTGATCCGATTGAACCTCAACATTTTTTATGTTTACCGTGTTATATCCGATATAGCTAATCTCCAGGTCATACTTCCCCGGTGGAATATTGAGGATATAGTACTCGCCGTTGGCGTCGGATGAGGCGCCCAGCAACTGATCCTTTACAATGATGTTTACACCGATAAGCGGTTCTCCGGTGTTTTTGTCCGTCACCGTTCCGAAAATTTTTCCGGTTGTACCCGAATACAATGGGTGACTGATAAAAAACAACAGAAGGAAGGTATATATGATACGCTTCATAAATGTTCTCCGGGGGTGTTTGTTAGGAATTTGAACTAATTGCGGATAATATAGAAAAATAAATCGTCACAGGAAATTTTATCACAAAAAAAAATACTTGATTTTGTACTAAATAGATGCTTACTTGTCAAGGTTTGTTCTCAAAGTGTATTAACCTAACCATAACCAAAAAGAAGGAGGTTTCATGAAGAAACTTACTATACTATTGCTTGGCCTCGTGCTGGGCGCCCTGGTGAGTCTTCAGGCCCAAACCATGGATTTCAAATCCGGCTATCAATTCCCGACGATAGATCAGGATTCCGTACTGAGTGGTTTGCGCAGTATCCGCGGTAGTGACGTACACCCCAACCCGCTGGGTGACGGTGTTTCCGGACTGGCCGTTACCAACTATGCCGACGAAGGCCATATTCATGTTTTTAGGAGTACCGGTGACAATGAAATGGAACTGGTGTGGACCAGCCCGGCCTGGGACAGCCTGGGCGGCGGCAGCAGGCCGCGCATTGTAAAATGGGCCGACCTGGACGGTGACGGCCTGATTGAGCTGATAGCGCCCTTTAACCTGAATGGCATCGCCATTTACGAGTGGGACGGGGTTGCCGGCAGTTGGAACTTTGGTCAGGAAGGTCCTTCTTTCGTGATTACCGCTCCCCTCTTTGCCTCTGCTCAGGACTCCGGCGCGGCCTACAGCAGCATCGAATATCTTGACGTGGCCGATGTGGACGGCGACGGCCAGATGGAGCTGATGTTTGCCAACAACTCCAGCGGCAGTGACTATGACCGTTATTATGTTTTCAGCATCGACGACGATTATTCCACCGACGATCCCGGCTTTGCCGTGTTAAACCGTGAAGCCATGTATTACAAAAGCAAGGGTGAATATGCCGCCTACGGTGGCGGTACGCCTTATGCCGTTGTGGCCGCCGACCTTGATGGCGACGAGCAAAAAGAGATGGTTTTCCATAACTGGAATTACGGTCACTTTACCGTTGTTCGCGGCGTGGATGCCAACACCTATGAACTGGCCGACACTACCGGCGGAAAAAACTATGTTTATTCCAATTACCCGGATGACTGTGTTTCCCTCGGTGGCGGTACCCCCTTTGACGTGGACGGCGACGGACGCGAGGAAGTTTACTTTCCTCTGTACAGCGCTAACGGTCTGGTGTTAATGGTTCACTTTGAAGAAGGCGATACCCTAACTCAGATGGACAGCACCAACGCCTTTTTACTGGATGCGGTTGCCGACAGCGACTCGCGTTTTGACTTCTTCGGTCGCGCCGGTTTTGGCGATTATGACAACGACGGCAAGCCCAACCTTTACTTTGCCGCCCGTCATGGCAACTATATCATGTCCGCCGAATTCCAGGGCGGTGACAAAACCGACCAGGCCAACTGGACCACCGAGGTGCTCTACACCGGTCTGGATCTGGACTCCACTATCTACAGCAAAATGACCATCACCGATTCCGCCGGTGTGGTTGATACGGTATTTTCTCTTCAGGCCGACACCGAAGGCACCATCGCCATGAAGATTTTCTCCAACCATACCGACTTTGACAAAGACGGTTATCAGGACATCATCATGCCTACCCAAACCTGGAAAGACAGTATTGATGTTCTTAAAAAAGTGTGGTTGAAAGACTCTTCCTATGTGGTATACGACACCATGTATGCCGATACGGACTCGATGAAGATCGACACGGTGGATGTTACCGAATCTCTCTACAGCGAAGAGTCCTACAAGATCGTGGAACCGAATCGCATCTCCCTGCGCTTCCTGGAATCTTCCGCCTTGTTTACCGGCATTAAGGAAAAGCGCCTGACGGTTATCACGCCCGCGGACTACAAACTGGAGCAAAACTATCCGAATCCTTTTAACCCCAGCACGACGATTCAATTCTATCTGCCGGTTAAAAAGCAAATCAGCCTGGTTATCTATAACTCCTCCGGTCAAAAAGTTAAAACACTGGTTAACAACCAGGTATTTAACAAAGGCCGCTATGTTCAGGAGTGGGATGGCACCAATGACAATGGCAAGCAGGTTGCCTCGGGTATGTATATCTACAAGCTGAAGTTTGGTAACTTCTCAAAAAGCAGACGCATGCTTCTTGTAAAATAAGCACGCTTCTCTTTAAAACATCAAAGGCTGCCCCCGAGGGCAGCCTTTTTTTTATCCCTTTAGCGTGTTCCCTCTTTAAAGGCGGACATTTCACCTTCATGGAAACGCATAAAGCTCAGTTCTTTTCCGTTAAAACAAGCAAAGGTGCGGTGATGGATCCAGTCGCCCAGGTTGATGTAGCGATGCGCGCCCCTCTCGTGCACAAGGGGATTATGGCGGTGGCCCATCATCACAAAATCAACCCCCTCGGAAAAACGTTGTTCGGCAAACGCCTTGTAATCGCTTTCATCACGCAGGTGGTTTAACTGGCTGGTATAGTGACGGCTTGAACCGGAGAGCCGGCGGGCCAGGGGTATGCCCAGGTCGGGATGCAGCCAGCGAAAAAGCCGCAGGTTAAGCGGGTTGCGCAATATTTTTTTCAAAACACGGTAGGCGCCGTCCTTTTTACCGATTCCGTCGCCATGATAGAGATAAAACCGTTTCCCGCCCAACTCAAATTCATAACTGTCCGGCCATGTGCGCATGCCCAGATGCTCTTCAAAAAAGGTTCCGGCATAAAAATCATGATTACCCGCCAGATAGTGGATTTCTACGCCGCGGGCCGTCATCTCCGAGAAGATTTTCAAAAACTCAAAAAAGGCCTTGGGAATGACGTACTTGTATTCAAACCAAAAATCAAAAAGATCGCCCACCAAATAAAGATGGGTGACGTCCGCCGAGATTTTTTTTAAAAAGGCGGCAAATTGTTCCCGTTTTTCCCTTTCCGGGGCCGTGTCGATAAAGTCCAGATGCACATCGGATAAAAAATAAGCATTGATCATAAAAGTGCCCGCGAATATTTCAATTAACGTCAATTTACACTATTTTTCCATTACAGTCACCCCCGGCAAGGTGTCCGGGGAAACGCACTCCAATCAACAGGAAGGAGAAAGTGGATGCGCGTATTATGCCTGCTGGCGCCGGGGTTTGAAGAGATTGAAGCCGTAACGGTCATCGACCTTCTGCGACGGGCGGGAATTCTGGTGGTTACCGCGTCCATTGCCGAAAAGTCGGTTTGCGGTTCCCACAACATTACTATAACGGCCGACGCCGTGTTAGACGAGGTACTCCACGAGGAATTCGACGCCTGTTTTTTACCGGGGGGCCAGCCGGGCACACGGAACCTGGCGAACGATGACCGGGTCATAGCCCTGATAAAATCCTATCATCATAAAAACCGCTTTGTTACCGCCATCTGCGCCGCGCCCACGGTTTTGTTAAAAGCGGGCATCCTTTCGGAAAAGCTGATAACCGCCTATCCTACGGAAAAGGAAAGGTTTGATCCGGCCTGTTACCGGGAAGAAGATGTGATGCGTGACGGGAATATAATAACCGGCCGCGCTGCCGGAGCGGCCATCCCCTTTGCCCTCAGGCTGGTGGAAAGCTGGCAGGGAAGGGAAGCGGCTAAAAGCCTGGCGGGGAAAATCGTTTTCCGGCCATAGCCGGATTTTATCCTTTTTGGATATTTTTTATGCGCTCCACAACCTTGTCGGGTATGCCGTCATTGGGATCGAATACCGGCAACACCAATTCATCCTGCAAGGCCTGGCGAAGTTCGCTTCTCTCCGCCTCCTTTAATAAGGGCGCGGTAAAAGCCATGCCCACAAAAGGCGCTTTTTTTACATGACGCAATAAATGTTGAAAATCTTTTACGCCGGCCACCAGATCATCCTTGCCCTTGCTGTTTTTCAGACCGGCCGTCAGCATGATGCCATCGGGTCGCGCGCCATGCAGCAGGTTTATAAACGCCCCCGCCCGCAGGGGGTCCCGCATATAGCCCTGCCCTTCTATAAACACATATTGAAACTTTTGATCCAGCTCGGCTATTTTGCTTTCCAAATAGCCGGAGATAAGATCCGAAACCAACGACTCGGCAATAAAGCCCTTACCCTTTATCAGGTTGGAAGCCATGCCCGTGGGTACCCAGTCCGCGGAAATGCCCTGGCGATGAAGAGCCCTTAAACTTTCCATCATGGCCGGCAGTTCACTGCCGCCGGCATTCATGGAGGCAAAGAAAAGGCGCTTGGACTGCTGGGCGTCCACCCGTCCCTTAAATTTCAAAGGCTTTTCTCCCGGATTGCGCAGATCATAAATCTTGGCCTTGTATTTTTGGGAAAGCAGCTCAAACTCCACAACCTTGTTCAGGGGCTGATGCAGGCCGTTCAGTATATGCACGCGCATCTGCAGGGCTTTTATAACCATGGGATACCATTCCATGGGGAACTCGCCGCGAAAGCTGGAGGCCCCCAACAGTAAATAGTTCGGTTTATGTTCTATCAATTCATCAAAGCTGGCGGTAATGGGAATATCGCCGCCGCAGTTTAACACCTCGCCGGTTGTTTTCCCCGCGTTCTTAGGATCGATAACACCAATTATTTCATCGGATAAATAGCGCAGTAAATCTTCCTCGGTTTTGGAACCGGCCAGTTTTAGCGGCTTATCCGCGTGGATGACAATTCTTCTTTTCATAAATACATTCTGTGGTTTGGTGGATAACTATAAAGTGGATGAATATAGAAAAAACCTATGATTATAACAACAACCTCATTTCAATGTGTCGCCTACAACCAGAAAGGGGCGGATTTTCTCCAGGGTTTTGGGACCGATACGCTTAACCTTAAGCAAATCCCCGATGGAACGAAAAGGGCCGTTATTCCGGCGGTATTCCAAAATATTCCGGGCGGTTACCGGCCCGATATGGGGCAGTTTTACCAGATCATTCTTTGTTGCCGAATTGATATCGATGCTCTTTAAGGGCGGAAGTTTTTTTATGTTTTTCCCGCGCCGTCTGTTTTTCTTATCAGTGGCTTTGGGGGAAGCGGCTGTTTTTTTCGCCTCCGTTACCGATGTTTGAACGAGGGTATCGGCCGCCAGCACATCATACAGGCTGTCCGCCGGGGCATAGTCAAAACGGGGCGCCGCGCTTCCGACGGGCCCCAGCCATTGCACGCCGTAGGCCACCACCAGAACGGATGTAAATACCAGTAATGCCTGCTTTTCACTTTTGCTTAAAGTTATCATGCGCGATACTCCGGTTATCGCGCTTCCCTGCTACAGGTTTAAAGCTTCCCTGAATTTTTGAAACATGGATTTTTTGGCATGTTCATCCGGTTTAAAGTTTTCGCTAGGGGCCAGCTCCTTTAATACGCCTTTTTCATGGGATGAAAGCCTTTCGGGCACGTAAACCTGCACCTGAACCAACTGGTCGCCGATACCGGCGCCGTTTAGGTGGGGTATGCCCTTGCCGCGCATGCGCAGTATTTTGCCCGTTTGCGTGCCGGGAGCGATGGTCAGTTTAGACTTACCCGTAAGCGTGGGTATTTCTATCTCCGCGCCCAAAGCCAGATCGATAAAGGAAACCGGCAACAGAACAACCACGTCATCCCCCTGGCGTTCAAATATCTTATGCGGCTTTTCCTCAATGTGGACAATAAGGTCGCCGGGGCTGCCTCCGCGCAAACCGGCATGGCCCTCGCCGTTTAAGGGGATATAGTTGCCGTTTTTTACTCCCGCCGGCACATTGACCTCAATGGTTTTGGTGCCGTTAACGCGGCCCTCGCCGCCACAGGTGGCGCAGGGGTTTTCGATAACCTGCCCCTCGCCGTTACAACGGGGACAGGTTTGGATGTTTACAAACTGGCCGAACAGGGATTGCGACACCTGGCGTATTTCGCCGTTTCCCTTGCAATGCGGACATTGAACCGTTTTGCTGTACTTGGCCGATCCGCTGCCGTTACAGGTGGCGCATTCTATTTTTTTATTAACCTTAATCTTTTTACGCGTACCGGTGGCGATCTCTTCCAGATCGAGCTTAAGGCGTATTTGCAGGTCCGCGCCGCGCTTGCGCGTGTTGCGCTTACGCCTGGGAGAACCGCCGCCAAAGATATCGCCGAAACCGCCAAAGCCCTGCTCCATAAACTGGCGCAAGGCCTCGGAAAGGTCCACCCCGCCGCCAAAACCAAAAGGATCGCCTCCGCCAAAGCCGCCCATTTGCTCGCCGGCATGGCCGTAACGGTCATAGCGGGCGCGTTTTTGCTCATCGCCTAAAATGGCGTAGGCTTCGGCCACTTCCTTGAACTTCTCTTCCGCTTCCTTATCTCCGGGGTTCTTGTCCGGATGATATTGCATGGCCTTTTTACGGTAGGCCTTCTTGATTTCATCAATAGAAGCGCTACGTTCCACTTCCAGCACAACGTAATAATCTCTTTTACTCATTGGCGAAACAACCTTATTTTGCTACCAGTACCTGGGCATGTCGCAGTACCTTATCATTTAACATATAGCCTTTAACATGCTCGTCGGCCACATAACCGCTTTCCACCTTGTCCGTGTCCACCTGCATCAGCGCGTTATGTTTATCGGGATCAAACTCTTCTCCCACGGACGTTATCGGCTTCAGACCCCGCTTTTCCAACAGGGACATCAGGTTTTTATAAACCAGCTCCACCCCCTGCAACATGGGCGTGTCCGCTTCTTCCTCGCGGGCATGCACTATGGAACGTTCGAGGTCGTCCACCACCGGCAGCAATTCCAGGATCAATTCCTGCGAGGCATTTTGGATGTTATCCAAAAACTCGCGTTCCGTGCGCCGTTTGTAGTTGTCAAACTCCGCGGCCTTGCGCAAAAGCTGCTCTTTATAGGATTCCGCTTCCCCGCGCAGTTTTTCCAGCTCTTCTTCCAAATTTTCTATTTTGCTTTTAAGCTCTTTTACTTCTTTGTTCTCTTTTGCTTTAGACACGTTTTTTTTACCTGTTTTTTTGTCAGTGATTTTTATATCGGTCATTTTTTTACTCCTTGTTTTTGCATACGATTTAGATGATGATCCGGGTTAACCGTTACCAAATGCAAAAGACAGGCAATTTATAAACGATGTCCCACGCAGTCAAGCGCTATTGTTTTAAATCTCTTTCAGGTGTTTGGCCACGCTGAGACCGGCGGAGATATACCCTATCAGCAATCCGGAAAGCAGAACCAGCAACAGATAAGGCGCTTTAAAATCCAGAGAGGCCCAAATATACTTTTGGGCCAGATGCAGACTGCCCCAGGCCCCGGCCATGGAAAGAGAGGCGCCGATAAAACCCTGCAAAAGTCCCTCTATGATAAAAGGCCGTTTTATAAAGTTCCGGCGGGCGCCCACCAATTGCATTATTTCTATTATATCGCGGCGGGCAAAAATGGTAAGGCGAATGGTGTTGTAGATCAGCACAAAGGTTATAAGCAGCAAAAGCAGCAAAAGCATCGCTCCGGCCAGGTAGACCACCTTCATATAGCGGTCCAGCAGGGCGATAACCCGCCGGGGATAGACCACCTCATCCACAAAGGAAAGGGTCTCCAGCTTTTTTGTCAGCTTTTCCAGCGCGGCCGCCCGGCGGTAAGGCGGCTTAAGGTTAAGGACAATGGACGTGGGCAGGGGGTTGCTTTGCAGCACATCAAAAATATTGCGCCCGAACTCTTTTTCAAAACGGGCGGCGGCCTCTTTTTTGGAAATATAGCGGCTTTTTTCCACCTCGCTAAAACGCATCATTTGCCGGCGCAGCTGCTGGGCTTCATTATCGGTTGTGCCCGGCTCTAAAAACACCTCCAGTTCCACGCGGCCGCGAAAATCCTCCACCCAACGTTCAAAATTAAAACTGGCCATTAAAAACAGGGCGATCATATAGTGGGAAAAAAAGATGGATATAATCGTCAACGTGGTGGAAAGGCGCGCCCGGCTAAACCCCTTAAATCCTTCCCGTATGGTAAACCAGAAACTCATTGGCTCAGCTCCCCGCCCGCCACATGGATATGTCTGTGGGGATAGCGGCTTAATATATCCCGCGAATGGGTGGCCATCAGCACGGCTGTGCCCTGGCGGTTGATACGCTCCAGAATTTCCATAATCTCCCACGAGGTCTCGGCGTCGAGATTACCGGTGGGCTCGTCGGCCAGGATGATAAAGGGGTTGTTGACGATGGCACGGGCAATGGCTACCCGTTGCTGCTCTCCGCCGGAAAGCGTATGCGGATACTGGCTGCGCTTATGTCCCAGATTGACCTCGGCCAGCACGCGCATAACCCGGCGCTTGATATCCTTGCCGCTAACCCCCGTTACGCGCAGGGCAAAGGCGATGTTTTCAAAAACGGTTCTGTCCTGCAACAGCTTAAAGTCCTGAAACACGACGCCGATTTTCCGGCGCAGCAAGGGGACGTCCCGGTCTTTTATCTTGGCGGAATTATAGTTTTCCACCACAACCATGCCGCTGTCGGGCAGCACATCCATATAGATATGCCGTAAAATGGTGGATTTACCCGCTCCGCTGGGTCCGGTTAAAAACACAAACTCCCCCTTTAATATGCGAAAGGTGATGTTGTGGAGTATTTTCTTATCGCGGATATGGGTATGGACGTTGTAAAACTCTATCATCGTTTCGGTTTTGTTAAAATGTAATGGATACGCTCGCTGCGCGGACGCACTTTTTTGTTTTTAAAGTCTGCCCGGGCGTCCAACAAACGTAGCGGACTCTTTTCAATTAACGCTGTCATTTCCCCGTGATCCCATATGCGTTGGCAGTGGGTCTCCTGTATTACCCGGTGACCGCGCATAATGGTAAAATAGTTGTATTGCAGGCGCGTTTTTTCATCATAGGCGCTGCGCCGTTCATAGGCCAGGTCGTCCCAGGTTTCCGTTTCGTAATATTCCGTCATGCGCAGGCGGATCATATACTCGGTGACGGTATCAAAGATAAACAGGCCCCCGGGGCGCAGCATGCGTGTCACATCGTCAAACAAACGCCGCACCTCTCCTTCGCTTCGCAGATAATTTACGGAATCAAACAACATAATCACAACGTCGCAACAGTTTTCCTCGAGGGCCGGCCGGCGAACGTCCTGCCGCCAAAGGCGGTTTTTAAGCGTGGGTCTTTCGGCGGCCACGCGCAGCATGGCCCCGGAAAGGTCGGCGCCCCAACAATGAAAACCCGCCTTAACCAGATGGTGCATGTGTTTACCCGTGCCGCAGCTTAAATCCACCACGTCGCGCACGGTACGCCCCGAAAGGTCAAACATCCGTATCACATATTTCGTCCAGGCGCCGTAGTTAACATGGCGCATCATTCGGTCGTAAAAACGGGCCACCCATAAATATTCCTTCTGCCCGGGGCTGCTGTTTTCCATATTCTTTTTTTAGTCAAAATTGATTAGTTTTAAGAAACATTTTAAACATACGACCATTTTTGATTTAGAACCATTTCATTTTAGCGCAACATATCGGAGTCCGATGCTCTCTTTTATCAATTCATTTATCCTGCCTTTTTTTCTGGCCGCGCTTATTCCGTTGGTTTTACATCTGCTTAACAGAACGCGCACACGGGAGTTTGATTTCAGCGCGGTACACTTTTTAAAGTCCATCGAAGCCAGCCACATAAAAAAAGTACGCCTGTTGCAACTTCTGCTCATCCTGATCCGCACCCTGCTGATTATCGCCCTGGTTTTGATCTTTGCCCGCCTGATTTGGGCCGGCACACGCGACAGCGGAGCGGGACAAACCACCGCCGTTATTATTCTCGACGACTCCTACAGCATGCAAACCTACCTGCGGGGGGCGCCGTTGTTTGACCAAGCCCTGCACAGCCTGGAAAAAATACTGGCTTTTTTTGATGAGAAAGACCGGGTTTTTGTTATACGCGGCAGCGGAGGGCCCGTGGACAGCCCCGCTCCGCGCGAACCCCTGGGCCGGCGCTACCGCGCCGGAAACGGAACCTTTCACTGGCCCCAGCTCTATCCGGCCATCGACTCTCTGTTTACCCGTTTCCCCAATAGCCACCGGGAGCTTTTTTTATTGTCCGACCTGAGGGTGGCCTCCTATGACAGCAGCCGGCTGCGGCAACATCCCCGTTTTTACTACCATAGCCCGGCCGCCGAAGACCCGGTCAATATATCGATAGATTCCGTCTATCAGGAGGGCAACGGCGCCGCCTACACCTTTAACATTGTATTAAAAAACCACTCCTCCAAACCCCTGGCCACCACCCTGCGTCTGTTCCGGGAGGATCGACTTGCCGGACGCCGTTTTGTGGAGCTAAAGGCGTACGAAACAAAAGAAGCCGCGCTCGAATATGAACCCGGGAAACCTGGGCGGCACCTGCTCCGTTTTGAGCTGGACAATGACGACCTGACGCTTGACAACCATTACTATTATGTGTTAAACATCCCGGAGCGGCTCTCCGTGTTGTATGTGTTCGGCCGTCCCGACACCATGATGCGGGCCGCCGCGGCCGCGCTGAACCAAATGCCCCGCCTGAACATACTTTCCGTGCCGCTTTACCGCTGGCAAACCGTCAACGACGAGGACTATGACCTGCTTTTGTTTCAGGCCCCGGCATCGCTTAAGCCTTCCGATATCGACAAGATGAAAAACTTTTTAAGCAGCGGACGACGGCTTATCCTTATACCCCAGGATGCGGATAAAAGCGCGGAATACAATGCCCTTCTTAAAAAGATCAGCGGCATCGCGCCGGTGAAGAATTATATCTCCTATTCGGGTCGGGGCTTTATGAACCTGCGCCTGCCTCCCGGCGCCCTGCGGGCCAGCCTCCGCGAAAACACTAAAAAGCGTTCCCCGGATTATATCCCCTTTTACCGTTATTATACATTAAAAGGCGGTCGCGCCCCTCTGCTTTTTGAAAATAAGACCCCTTTTTATATTGAGCACGACAATCTGCGCCTGTTTGCGGCGGACTTCAGTCCGGCCTGGGGCGCCCTGCCCACCCGGAGCTCCTTTATCCCCTTTCTCGCCCTGCAGCTGATCGCCGGAGGCAGCGCCTCCCCCCCCTCGGCGCGCGTGGGTCAGGTTTTATCCTTCAATCCGCCCCCTTTTTCGGGAACCGCGGCCCATGCCATCCGTTTGCCAGACGGGCGCACCCTACCGGCAAGGTTGTATCATGACGGGGAAAGCTGGCGTGTAAAAACAGGCCACACCGCCATGCCGGGCTTTTACACCTTGTTGCGCGGCGGCCGGCCGCTTATCAGCAAAGCGGTAAATATCGATCCCCGGGAGTGGCGCCCCGTCAACCGCAACATGCCCGGGACGGCCCTGCGCAGTCCCACCCAGGAAAATTGGCGGGAACAGGTTGTGAACAGCCGACGGGGCATGGAATTCACGACATACTTTATTATTTTGGCCCTGTTGCTGGCCGCGGCCGAAATGATACTCATTAAAAAACTGGAAACAGGCGCGAAATGATAGATGAAAAAGATTTACAAAGTATCCGCGAGGAACGGGCCGTACTGGTGGCCGTAAAGTTCCCCCAATACGAAAAGGGCGAAGTGGAAGAGCATCTGGCCGAGCTGACGGAGCTGGCCCAAACCGCCAACGCCGTGGTTTGCCGCCAGGTATATCAGGAGCGCGGCCACCCCGACCGCACCTATTTTATCGGACGGGGTAAGGTGGAAGAGCTGGCCGAAATGCTCGACGCGGAAGAGGCCAATCTGGTCATCTTCGACGATGAGCTTTCCCCGGCCCAGGCCCGCAATCTGCAAAAAAAGCTGGAGGTGAAGGTTATTGACCGCACCGGGCTTATTCTGGATATCTTTGCCCAGCACGCCCAAACCATCGAGGCCAAAACCCAAATCGAGCTGGCCCAGCTCAACTATCTGCTGCCGCGCCTGACCCGCCAATGGATGCACCTTTCCCGGCAGGTGGGCGGCATCGGCACCAAGGGGCCCGGCGAAACCCAGCTGGAAACCGACCGCCGGCTGGTGCGCACGCGCATCTCTCGCCTTAAGGCCCGGCTGAAGGAAATAGAGGGTCAGCACAAGGTTCAACGAAAAAACCGCGACCACCTGCTGCGGGTGGCCCTGGTCGGCTATACCAACGCCGGTAAATCCACCCTGATGAACGCCCTGACCCGGGCCGGCGTTCTGGCCGAAGACAAGCTGTTCGCCACCCTGGATACGCGGGTAAAACGGCTGATGCTGGATGAGGTGACGCCCGTTCTGCTCAGCGACACGGTCGGCTTTATCCGCAAACTGCCCCACCAGGTGGTGGCCTCCTTTCGCACCACCCTGGCCGAGGCGCGGGAGGCGGACATCCTGCTGCATGTGATAGACGCCAGCATGCCCTTTATTGAGGACCGCATCGAGGTGGTGCACGGACTGTTGAAGGAACTTAAATTCCGGGAGCAGACGATCATTCCCGTGTTCAACAAGGTGGACATGATTGACAATCCGGCGCAATTAAAGCATCTGCAAAATAAATTCAGTGAGGCCGTTTTCATCTCCGCCCAAAAGCAAATCGGCATCGCGCCGCTGAAAAAGGTACTGTTAAATAGCATTGCATCGCAATACGCGGTTGAAGAGATTCAGTTAGACTACAGCAAGGGGCCCATGGAGCACCTGCTGCACCCCTGGGCCGCCATTCTGGAGAGCCGTCATGACGAAGGCCGGCGCTATTTTAAAATAAAGTTTCATAAAAACAACCATTACCGCTTTGATCAAATAATGAAGAAGTTCTCATGAGAATATTACTGTTTTTTCTGTTGGCCGCGGCCGCGCTCCCGGCCCAGACCATTAACCGCAAAACCTTTGACCGTTTTTCCCACTATGATCCCTTTGACTGGATCACCTATGCCAACGGCGACGACATTACGGCCATCGATATGGGCCAGACCGAGGTCTACTTTGCCACCCGCGAAGGGGGCATCTTGCGCTATAACCTGTATGACCAGGAGTGGCAAGCCCCGTTTACCACCTCCAACGGCCTGCGCAGCAATGCCATTTACCGCCTGGTCTACGAGGCCTCCTCCAATCAACTGTTTGCCCAGAGCGACAAGGGCATAGACGTCTATAACGAGGGTTTCGGTTACTGGACGCCCAGCACCCGGGCGACCATGCCCGCGCGCGTGACCGTGGAACACACCTCCAAAACCTGGGCCTGGGAGCCCTACGCCCGGCCCCCTCTTTCCGAGTTCAGCAGTTTTTTTATACAGCGCGGCTATACCCTGTTCGAAGATGAGCGCATACTGGACCGCAACCGCTACAGCTACCAGATCACCGACCGGCTGGTGGATTTTCAGCGCACCCTGTGGCTGGGCACCAACGGCGCCGGCGTGGGCCGGGCCAACCTTGTGACCAGCGATATGCGCTTTGAACGCCGCGGCCCCTCCTTCCGCCGGGTACGCGACGCCTATCTGGACGGTAAACGCATCTGGATGGCCGGCGGACCGGCGTACCCGGAAAAGGCGGCCATTGTCCGCTATAACCGGCGCAAGGATCGCTGGAGCTATTTTTTCAGCGGCATCAACTTCAACATCCTCTCCTCGGAGATCAATGTGATCGACCGGGCGGGCAATCTTATTCTGTTCGGCAGTGACCGCGGCCTGTTCGGCTACAACGGGAAAAAGCGCGCCTGGCAAAAGTTTACCGCCGCCCCGCTGAATGACGACGCCATCCTGGATATTGCCCCCTACGGCGACAAGGCTTTTATCGCCACCGTCAATGGTCTCTTTTTATGGCAGCCGGGTCAGCCCCGGGCCAAAACCATC
>JALTKX010000175.1 GCA_027006055.1 Calditrichia bacterium
CTGGAAGTGGATTATAACCGGGACAGCGTCCATGTGCGTAAGTTTTCCGCCGAGCAGGGAACGGCCCTTATCGATATCCGGGGCAATTTAAACATCGACCTGACCAAGGGCGGCGGACAGTTTTATGACATGATCGCCTCCAGCCGCAGCGATATGAAACTACGCATCAGAAATGTAAAGCTGGAAACCTACGCCCCTCTGCTAAAACTGCCCCATCCCCTGAGCGGTGAGTTGAGCGGAGACCTGGAGCTTGTGGGCAACATGGACAATCCCTTTATGCGCCAAAATTTTCACCTGCGCCGTTTCCGCTATGACGTCTACCGCCTGGACTCATTGAACGTTTTCGGGCAATATAACAGCGGCTATATGATTCTCGACAGTCTGAACGGCGATCTGAACGGTACCTCTTTTAGCGCCCGGGGCTGGCAGCAAATACAGCTCTCGCTAAATCAAACATCTAACATTAACCCCCTGGACAGCCCCTTTGAACTCTTCATCCACAGCAAGGACGATACCATAGGCTTTATCGGCCATCTGAACCCGCAGGTGGAGTCCATTGCCGGGCCTTATGAACTGGAACTGACCCTGGACGGCAGCGCCCGCAAGCCCGCCCTGCGCGAGGGATTCCTGACCATGGACAACGGGGTTATCCTGCTTTCCCGCGTAAAGGACCCCGTAACCAATGTAAGGATAAAAGCCCGGGCGGAGGATTATCTTCTCAACTTTGACGAAGTGGAGCTGCATTCCGTTAAACCCAAGGACTATCTTGAAAAGGGCTTTAGTTTTATCTCCCGCCTGTGGGCCTGGCTGCTGCCCGCAAAAAAGAAGGAAGGCTACCTCGCTTTAAGCGGAAGCGTGCGCACGGGCAATCTGCTTCGGCCATCGATCGATTTAAAGATTAAGGCCAATCAATATTATGTAGACTACTTTGTGGGCAACACCCGGGTTTTGCTTAACACCCGCGATTTACGGCTGTACGGGCGCGACACGCTGCATGTGCGCGGCGATATCACCCTGCCGGGGGGGGAATACGCGGTGGACTTAAAACAGCTGCAACAAAACGCCCTGCTCAGTCAGCCCGGCGGGAAGGGCGGCCCGCCCTATCTGGACGTCAATCTGGATATATTTTTACCGGGCAACTTTATCGTGGTCAATTCCGGCCTGGATGTCAGCAACAATTTTAAGATCGATCTGAGCGGCAATGTGCAGGCCTCCATCGAACCGGGCACCGAGCGTTTCCTGCTCAGCGGCCTGCTGGAAACCAACTGGGGCCGCTTTTCCACCTTCAATCAAAGTTTTAACGTGGTCAGCGGTACCATCAATTTTAACAACCCCCTGCGCATTAACCCGGAGCTGAACATTCAAACCGAAAGCCGCAACGACGGCCGGATATTTCAGCTTACCATTAGCGGATTTCTGGATAACATCAAACAGGATATCCGCGTTATCGATGAAAAAAGCAAACAGGAACTCAGCCTCTCCGAGCAGGAAAAGATCACCCTGCTTACACTGGGCGCCGATTTATCTTCCCTGGCCAGGAACACCGGTTCCGCCATGCGCGGCGTGGGCGAGGATGTGGCCACCAACTCATTGCTGGCCGCCGCCGAACGGGGCGTGGAAGACCTGACCGGCCTGGATAAGGTTGAGATCAGTTCCAGCGAAAAGCTGCTCGATCTGGAAAAGCTTAAGCTCAACAACGGTTTGAAACAGGCTTCCATCTCCTTCGGGAAGTACCTGACCAGCGATCTCTACATTGAATACCGCACACAGTTTGGCAGCGGCGTGCCCACCCCCAAGCTTTCATGGGACGCGGGTAACCGTATCGGTCTGGAATACAGAATCAACCGCTTTTGGAGCTTAAAAAGTTACTATGAGAAAACCATACCCAAGGCCAACGACAAAATCCAGGTTGGTCTTTCATGGAAATACTCCTTTTAGGTACTGTTTATGAAAACGGTTTTTAACAAAAAACATCTTCTTGCCGTGTTTGTGGTTTTGTCCATGCCCTTTTTGCTAAAGGCGGTTGAGACCCATATCGACGATATCCAAATCCGAAACAGCGCCCCCTTTTCCTCGGAGGAACTGTTGGAGGTGATTCGCTCCGAAAGGGAGGCCCTGTTTGATCCGCGCCTGATCAAGCTGGATCAGATACTGCTCAGCAATTTTTACCGCAAGCAGGGTTTTCTTCGCGTCCGCGTGCTGGACACCCTGAAGTTCTCGCCCACGAGGGAAAAAGTAACCCTGAGCTATACCATAAAACATGGTCCCCGTTTTTACCTGGAAGAGATTACCTTTTCCGGCAACCGGGATATAGACAGCACGCGTCTTGACAATGAAGTTATGCAAAATATAGAGCTGCGCGTACCCATCGACGAAAGCGTTCTGGGCGAGGTGCGCCAGCGTCTGGAAGACCTTTATTACAACTCCGGCAAGCCCTTTGTAGAGATTGCCCAGGACTATGAGTTTAAGCAAGACACCCTGGTATATGTCCGTTTTAACATCAGGGAAAACCAGACCGTTATTATCAGGGATATCCGCTATATCGGCCTGGAACTGGTGCAAAAATTTATCATCCGCCGCGAGTTGGAAATAAAAAGGGGCGATATCTATAACCGAAAAAAACTGGACAATTCCCAGCAAAACATATACAGCACGGGACTTTTTCAGTTTGTGCGCCTGGAGTTGGAGCCTGACAGAAACAATCCGGGTCAGGCCACGCTGATTGTACGCGTAAAGGAAAAAGAAGCCCGCTGGATCGGCCTGTACATGGGTGTGGCCCATGAGCAGCAGGAGTTTTACGGCAGCAAGATGGAACTGACCTTTGAAGGCGGACACCGCAACCTTTATGGCACGGGACGCTCCGCCAGCCTGCATATCACGCCCTCATTGATGTATGAGTCCAGCCAGAACAAACTTATCAATGCCGAAAACGAAATCACCTTCAAATTCGTGGAGCCCTGGATCGGTTATACCCGCACACCGGGAATTTTTCAGATTTCCTACCATCAGTTCCGGCTGCCCAACAGCGCGGACTTTGACCTGCTACGGGCCTCCTTTGAGGTACACCATAAGTTTGACAAATACGAGGTAAACGCCACCCTGAGTGCCAAGCAACTGGATCAGCTTGATAACGGCGATATTGACCTGACCCGGGTAACCGACTTTGACGAGGGTCAGAGCAGGGTTTACGGCCTCTCCCTGTACGGCAAGCGTGATACGCGCAACAATTTATTCAACCCCGAAAACGGCGCCTTGAATGATTTAAGTATCAGTTTTTCGCAAAGTGTCGGTTTGGTGGACAACCGTTCCGTAACCAACCGCTACCTTACCCTTATCAGCAGTTGGCAACGCTACCAGCCCTGGCGGCCCACTATTTTTGGCCGCAAGCTGGATTGGGTTTTGGCCAGCAGGTTGAAAAGCGGAATGATTTACGAGCTGGGAGGCGCAAAAAACATCCCCATCAGCGAGCGCTTTTACGCCGGCGGCGCCACCAGCGTGCGCGGCTATGGCGAACAGTTGCTGGGCCCGGCCGCCGCCCTTAATGAACAGGGGCAGATCATATCCGCCGCCGGGGGCAAGTTGTTGTTCCTGGCCAATATCGAGGCCCGCATTCCCCTTTTCTGGCTTCTGGTGGGCGAGGTTTTTGTGGACGCCGGCAATGTCTGGAGCGAAATCGGCGACTTCCGGCCGCTGGATATCCGCCTGACCACCGGCCTGGGTCTGGCCATGATTACCCCCCTGGGCCCCATACGGGTGGACTACGGCTATAAGCTTACCCCCCGCCCCTCAGACCCGACCCCCGACAGCTTTCACCTGGGTATCTATTTCGCCTTTTAAGGGCGCCGCCATAAAAAATGCAATATATCGCCGCCTCATCTGTCATACCTTGTGACGATGACAAAAATTCCACTAACCAGGAGGTAACGATGAAACGTTCACTTGTAATTACATTGATGGCGGCCATGGTATTGAGCGGCTCGCTTTTATTGGCGCAACCCATGCCGGGCGGCAAGGGCATGCAGGGGCATCCGGGCAAAATGATGGGCCGCGGCACTCCGGGCCAAATGATGATGAACCGCATCCCCAATCTTACGGAGGAACAAAAGGATCAGATTAAGGCCCTGAGGCTGGAGATGATGAAGAAGGCCTTACCGGTCAGAAACCTCATTGCCGAAAAACGGGCCCGCCTGCGCAGTTTGCAAACGGAAAAAAATGTAAACCTGAAAAAGGTTAACGCGCTGATTGACGAAATCGCCGGACTAAAGGCGGATATCGCTAAAATGCGGGCCGCCAAAAAGCAGCAAATCCGCGGGCTGTTAACCGAAGAGCAGCGTATCGTCTTCGACAGCCGTCCCCCGCGCATGAACAGGGAAAAAAAGGGCGCTTGCCGTCATCATGGAGGGGGTCGCCACCCCGGTTTATGATTACAGCCCTGTAAACAAACAAGCCCGCCTTAGGCGGGCTTGTTGCGTTTATAGTCTGTTTTATTTTTCAGGGCATTCCCGGTCTACGGCATCAACAACTCCCTTAAATATTGCCCGTATCCGCTTTTCAGCATCGGTTGTATCAGCCTTTCCAGACCCGAATCATCGATAAAGCCCATGCGCCAGGCAATTTCCTCCACGCAGCCTATCTTTAAGCCCTGACGGTCTTCAATGGTTTTTATAAACAAGGTGGCGTCCACCAGCGAGGCATGGGTACCCGTATCCAGCCAGGCATAGCCCCGGCCCAAAAGCTGCACATGCAGTTTTTTTTGTTCCAGATACACCCGGTTCACATCGGTAATTTCCAGCTCGCCCCGTTCCGAGGGTCTGATATTCCTGGCGATATCCACAACGTCATTGTCATAAAAATATAAACCGGTTACCGCATAATTGGATTTCGGTTTTTTGGGTTTTTCCTCTATGCTTTCCGCCTCGCCCCTGTCATTAAAGGCCACCACGCCGTAGCGTTGGGGGTCCTTAACATAATAGCCAAAAACAGTGGCGCCCTCTTTTTGCTCAACGGCGCCTTTCAGTTTTTCCGGCAGGCCATGCCCGAAAAAGATGTTATCCCCCAGCACCAGAGCCACGCGATCGCGGCCGACAAAGGATTCTCCGATGATGAAGGCCTGGGCCAGTCCTTCGGGACGCGGCTGCACGGCATAAGTCAGTTCTATCCCCCATTGACGGCCGTCTCCCAGCAATCGTTTAAACTGTTCGCTGTCTTGCGGCGTGGTGATGATCAGTACTTCCCGGATGCCGGCAAGCATCAGCGTGGAGAGCGGATAATAGATCATCGGTTTATCGTAAACCGGCAACAACTGCTTACTTACGGACATGGTGGCCGGGTGCAGGCGCGTGCCGCTACCGCCGGCAAGAATGATCCCCTTCATCGCCTGTCCCCCAGGCCGATACGCTCCAGATTGTAACTGCCGTGCAAAACTTCGTTGCACCAGTCCAGATTATCCAGGTACCACCGCACCGTTTTCTCCATGCCGCTTTCAAAGTCATGCCTGGGTTCCCAGCCTAATTCATTTTTAATTTTTGTGGCGTCAATGGCATAGCGCAGGTCATGCCCCGGCCGGTCGGTGACAAAAGTAATCAGCTCCGCGTAAGAGCGGCCATCGCCGCGGGGCCGGTGTTTGTCCAGCAAAGCGCATATTTTATGCACCACATCGATATTGGTCTGCTCATTGTTGCCGCCGATGAGGTAGGTTTCCCCCACGTTCCCTTTTTCCAGCACACGGAGCAGGGCGGTAACATGATCCTCCACAAAAAGCCAGTCACGGATATTTTCACCCTTGCCATAAACGGGTATGGGCTTTCCCTGCAGGGCATTGAGGATAATTACCGGGATCAGTTTTTCCGGATACTGATAAGGGCCGTAATTGTTGGAGCAGTTGGTAATCAACACCGGCAGGCCGTAGGTATGCTGCCAGGCGCGCACCAGATGATCGCTGGAGGCCTTGCTGGCCGAATAGGGCGAACGGGGATCGTAAGGCGTATCCTCGCGGAACATGCCCTCGGCTTCCAGGGAGCCGAAAACCTCATCGGTGGAGATATGCAGAAAGCGAAAGGCTTCCTTCCTCCCGGCGGGCAATCCCTCCCAATATTTCCTGCTGACATCCAGCATGATATAGGTGCCCATGATATTGGTATTGAGGAAATCGGCCGGACCGTCGATGGAGCGATCCACGTGGGACTCCGCCGCCAGATGCATTACCCGGTCGGGCTCAAAGGCCTCAAACAGGCGGGTCATCATCTCATGGTCGCGTATGTCGGCCTGTTCAAAATGGTACAGGGAGGCGTTTTCCACGCTTTTTAGGGAAGCGCGGTTGCCGGCATAGGTCAGTAAATCCACGTTCAGTACTTCGGCCTGTTCGTTGCCTATCAGATAGTGTACCAAATTAGAGCCGATAAAACCGGCGCCTCCGGTAACCAGAATTTTTTGCATATCTATCTATTCCTTAAAAATCTTCCTTAATATTGTTAGAATTATCCGCGTCAAGAATGTTTTCATCGCCCAATACCACTTTTGCGGGAGAGCCCGACCAGGGCACATGAACGGTCACCTTCTTTTTTCCGCGCCAAACGGCGGCTGTTTTTTCCACGTTTTTTTCACCGCCCTCCCTGTCCGTTACGCTAATCCTCACCGGCAGGGGAAGTCCGCCCATGTTCTCGACGACGATATCCAGCCCTTCCGCCGTCTGCGTAACCGTGCCCAGGGCCAGATCGGCGTAAGCAAGCTCAAAGAACCATGGTTTCCAGTACCAGTTAAGGTTCCGGCCGCTCACGCGGTTAAAGGTAAAAAAGAAGTCATAGGGCAAGGGATGTCGCCCTTTCCAGTTTTTCACATAGTCATGCAGGGCCTTTTTAAAAAGAGTGTCGCCCAGCATGTCGCGCAGATATTCATAAGCCATGCCGGGACGGTTATAGGAGGCGTTGCGATAGGCGCGGCCCGTCAGCTCATTGGAGGGAATCATCATCGGTAAATCGACGATGCTTCCACCGATGCGGTTATAACTTTTTACCCGCCGGGCGATGATATTTTCCTCGGGGGCCAGGGCCAATTGCGCCTTAAAGGGCAGCATTACGGCCATGCCTTCGTCCATAAAGGCAAAACGTCGCTCATTGATACCCATCATAAAGGGAAAGTAGGTATGGGTAATCTCATGGGAAGTCAGGCTTACGCGACGGGAATGGCGGGAGACCGATCCGTCATTGACGATCATGGGGAATTCCATGCCGCCGCCGTTTTTGCTGATAAAAACCGTCATGGCCGGGTAGGGATAGGGAATGGCCGGAAAATCACCGGAAAGAAAGGCAATGGACTCTGCGGCAATGTCGCACACATCCGTTTGCGTGTCGTCATCCTTGGGATAGGCCGCCTGAATCAGCGTCCGCCGTCCCGGCTCCACCTCCACCGAGCGTATGTCCCAGGCATAGTGATCGCTAAAGGCAAAGGCAAAGTCGGGTACGTGAGAAGCCTGATAATGCCAGGCCGTCGCCCCTTCGTTTATAAAAACGCTGTCTTCATCCAGTATCTTTTGGGAAAGAATGGCCCGCGCGTTATCGCTTTCTAAAGCCCGGCTCCACAACTCATGCTGCTCCGAGGGCAAAACCTCCCCGGCATTCTGCAACATCCCCGTGGCCCAAACGCTAAAGCCCGCCGGCAGATGTATACGCACATCAAAGTCATGAAAATCGTTATAGAACTCCTGCAAGCCGGTATAGTTGAGCCTGTCCCAGCCAAACACATCATCATAAACGGCCAGTTGCGGATACCAGTAGGCCACAAAAGCGCTGCTTTTATCATACATGCCGGAGCGTATGCGTGATTTTTCGGCAATATAATATTTCCAGTCAATTTCAATCCGGCGTTGCTCACCCGGTAAAACAGGCTTTTTCAGGGTGATGATTAAATTGGTGCCCCGCCGCCGGGTTTGCCCGCGCGGGTCATCGGTATCCATAAGCGTATCCCCCACCTTTAAACGCATAATTTCCATGCCTTCGGTCAAGGCCAGGGGCTCCATGGGAGAGTTCCGGGCGCCGCCCTTGCGGTAGATATCCTGATAAAGACGCATGACAAGTGTTTTCAGGGTATCCGGACTCTCATTCGTGTAGGTAATTTTGGCCCGACCCTTTAACAGGCGGGTCTCCGGGTAAACCGTAACATCGATGCGGTAGGAAGCGTGGTTAATCCAATAGGCCTTGCCCGGACGGCCATCAAAGCCGCGGGTGAGGCCCTTTTCATACAATGGACGAAAGGTTGTGCCCATATACAAATCATCCGCGCCGGCCGGCGACAGGCCGGTCAATACCAGTAAAAACATTACCAGACGCATTGCATATTTCACGATAGGCTCCTTATAGTATAGAGATTATGGTAAATAAAAAGCATGACCGAAAGCAGGAAGGCTACCAGGATTTCGTCTTTTCATACAGGTCGTTTTCCATCCTTTTCATCTCCGCGCGATCGGCTTCTTCCCGGTCATCATATCCCACCAGATGCAGCAGTCCGTGAATGATCAGCCGCCGTGTTTCATTAAGCGTGCTCACGCCAAACTCCCGCGCCTGACGTTCCGCCTGATCGACACAGATATATATTTCACCCTCTGTGCCCTCTTCGCCCAGGTCAAAGGTTATAACGTCGGTGGTATCCGGGTCGTTAAAATAGGTTTGATGCAGGGATTGGATATAGGCGTCATCCGTAAGGATAATGGCACAGGAAATCATCTCCAGTTTCAGGGCGCGGCAAACCTCTTCCACCAACTCCCGTGATTGCCGCTCCTCCGGGCCGGGACGGCCGGATTCATTATGCAGACTAATTTCCATTGGCGGCCCTGGAACCGTTTCCGTTTTTATCCTTGTTCTTTTCCCTGGCCGCGCCCTTTCCGGGCTTGACCGCTCCGGGATACTCGATACGATGCTGAAAAACGCCGTACAGAATGGGCATGAACGCGTCGATGCTCTGCTTGACCTCCTTAAAGGTGATGTCACACTCGTCAAACTGGCCGTCCCTGTATTTGGCGTCCACCAGACCCTCCACAAAGGCGCGGATGCGCGAAGGCGTCGGATTTTGCAGGGTTCGCGTGGCTGCTTCCACCGTATCGGCCATCATCACAATAGCGGTGCCCTTGCTTTGGGGCTTGGGGCCGGGATATCGGAAATCCGCTTCGCTTACCTTATCCTTATCCCCGGCCAGGGCAACGGCCTTGTTATAGAAAAAGTTCATCAGGGTGGTGCCGTGATGCTCGGCGATAAAATCCCGGATACGCCCGGGCAACTTGTACTGTTCCGCCAGTTCCAATCCTGTTTTAACATGGGAAACCAGGATAAGCGCGCTCATATTGGGTTTTAATTCGCTGTGCCTGTTTTTGGCGTCCATCTGATTTTCCACAAAATATTCCGGTTTTTCCATTTTACCGATATCATGATAGTAAGCGCCCACGCGGGCCAGCAGGGAATTCTCGCCGATCTCCTCCGCCGCCGCCTCGGCCAGGTTGCCCACCACCATGCTGTGGTGGAAGGTGCCCGGCGCTTTTATGGAAAGCTCCTTCAACAGAGGGTGGTTCAAATCGGAAAGCTCCAGCAGGCGCACATCGGTGGTCACGTCAAAGCCCCGCTCAAAGACCTCCAAAATCATATAGGTGACCAGAGGAGCAAACACGGCATTGGGCAGCAGATTATAGCTGAAAATGCGGATCATGCTGTTAAGGCTGTCAAAACGCAAAAAGGTAAGGGCGCCGATAATCCACAGATAAGAGAGGGCGATATAGAGAACCGCCTTGAAAATCTGATTCCTGTTGCGGATTTCGTAAACGGCAAAAATAGAGATCATGCCGCTGACGATGGTCAGCATGGTGATATCGTAGCCGCCGCCCTGAATGCCGCCCAGCAGCAGGGCTATGGCCACGGTGACCACAAACCCGATGCCGGAGTCGATCAGTATGGCCGTAAGCATGGAACCGATGGTGGTGGGGATAACATACACCGGCCAATTCAGCGGTCCGGAAATGATGGCCGCGATAACGATATTCAAAAGAATAATCAGCGTAACCAGGAACAGTTTTTTATTATCATAAAATATTTTTTTTCTAAAGGAAAAGAGATAGAGACCCACCACGAACAGAATGGCCGCGGCCAGCATAAAACGGCCCAGCTTGGCGATGATCGGCTGCCAGTTACCCTCTTTTTTACTGCGCTCCACCCTGGCCACTTCCAGGCTGTACAGTTTTTGATAGATATCCTCGGTAATGCGTTCGTTGGCGTCCACGATACGCTCGTTTTCGTAAACCATCTCCTTGGTCAGGCTTACGCTGTTTATGGCCTTTTGACGCTCCTTTTCCGTTCTTTCCACATCGGAATAAAAATTGGGTTTTAGTGTTTGGCTCAGCACCACGCGCCAGGCCTCTCCGGGCACATCCTTATATCTTTTTTGCAGGGCGGCAATAAAATCGACAATGGCCGAATCCATATCCACCAACTGACTTTTTTGCAGGCGGTGTTCAATATCATCCCGTATAAGGATAACCTCATCACGTTCAATTTCTCCGGCCTTTAGGTCCACCACGCCGTTTTTATAACGTTTTTTCCACCAGGAGGATGTATATCTCAGGGGCCGCTTCTCCCGCACAAAGCGATTCAGGCTGCTGTAATACTGGGTTGTAACGGAAATACCGAGGGAATCCCGGAACAGGCGATTATGCCGGGTCAGAATGGTTTTTGAAGTATCGGAAGGCCTTTGTTCCAGGTTATCGTTTAAAATAAAGGTCATGACGCGGTTAAGGCGCTCCAGGCTTTTTTCCTGTTCTCCCTGCTTAAAACTGAAATAGACCGGAACGCGGGCCACGGCGGCTTCCCGTTCCTTTTTCAGTTCTTCTTTGGTTTTCAGGATAAAAAAGTTAAAGGGCGCCACCACCTTTTTGGTGGCCACGCTGCCTATTTTCACATCCGTATACTGAATGCTGTTATCCGTGGAAAGGAGCAGAGGAATAACCACCACCATAAACAGGAAATAGACGCCTTTGAAGATCATTTCCCTCAGCGGGGAGGGCCTTTCATTCTTTTTATCAAAGGTTTGTAACAGTTTTGCCCAAAGCGATGAAATCTGCATTTATTTGATGTGCGCTTTCTTTAAGGCTTCACGGAAAATCACCATGCGCTGTACTTCGGAGGTTCCCTCGCCGATCTCCATCAGCTTGGCGTCCCGCCAGTAACGCTCTACTTCATACTCCCTGGTGTATCCGTATCCGCCGTGTATCTGGATTGCGTTTTTGGTTACCTCCATAGCCATTTCCGATGTAAACAGCTTGGCCATGGAAGCTTCCAATTTATAAGGTTTCCCTTCATTACGCAATTGCGCGGCATGATAAACCAAATGTTCCGCGGCGCTGATTTTGGTCTGCATATCGGCCAGCATAAATTGAATGGCCTGAAAACCGTTCAGCCTGGCGCCAAATTGTTCCCTTTCCGCGGCGTACTTCATGCTCTTTTCAAAAGCGGCCCGGGCAATGCCCAGGGTTTGCGCGGCAATGCCCACCCGTCCGCCGTCCAGGGTCATTAAAAACTGTTTATAGCCCTCGTTCTCTTTTCCCAAAAGATTTTCCGCCGGAACGCGCACATCGGTAAAGTGCAGCATACTGGTGGGCGAGGCGCGCATGCCCAGTTTCTTTTCCTTTTTACCCACCTCAAACCCGGGCATGCCCTTTTCCAGAATAAAGCTGGAAATTCCCCGGGTGCCTTTTGCCGGATCGGTTACCGCGGTCACCACAAAGATATCGGCATAGGCGGCATTGGTGATAAATATTTTGGAGCCGTTCAGGATATAGGCCTCCCCGTCCTTTACGGCCGTGGTGCGGGTTCCCCCCGCGTCGCTGCCGGCCCCGGGCTCTGTCAGGCCGAAGGAGCCCAGTTTTTCCCCCCGGGCCAGGGGAGTAAGGTATTTTTGTTTTTGTTCTTCCGTGCCAAAGAATGCAATAGGCATGCCCGCCAGAGAAATATGGGCCGAATAGGATAAGGCGGTGGAAGCACATACCCGGGCCAGTTCCTCCAGGGCAATGGCGTAGGATATCTGATCCATGCCCGCCCCGCCATATTTTTCATCAAAGGGTAAACCCAGCAGATGTAAATCCTTCATTTTTTCAAAGGTCTCAACTGGGAAACGCTCTTCTTCATCTATCTCTATGGCTATGGGCGCCATTTCCTTTTCGGCAAATTCGCGCACCATTTGCCGGACCATCCTGTGTTCTTCATTAAATTCAATCATACTCTCTCCGTGGGATTTATCGATCAGTTCTGGCTTATCGTCGGATTTAGCAAATTTATAAAAGCCAACGACAAATAAAAACAGCTAAAGCGCTTTAAGAAACGGACAAAAAAAATCAAAAACAGTTTTTTTCTTCACAGAAGTACCATTCTACCGAAAATCATGATTAGCCAATATCAGCCAATGGTGTATAATTTGAATTTTCTTTACAAGTCGTGGGTTATTTTATTGATGCTGGGCCTCAGCCTTGCGGCGCAGGATTGGCAGTTTGAAAATTTTGGCGTCAGCGACGGCTTGCCCCAGTCTCAAATTTACGACATCTTTCAGGATCACAGCGGATACATCTGGTTTGCCACGGCGGCGGGTTTTACCCGTTATGACGGTCATGATTTCTCCCTTTGGAGCTATAACCTTCCGCATAACAATTCGGACGCCGTCTTTTCCGTATACGAAGACCCTTCCGGGAATGTTTGGCTGGGTACCATCGGTAACGGTATTATCCGCATAAACGGCGCCCGCCGCGATAAACCGGAAGTTAAGGCCTATTTCGTGGATGATCCCGTGGGCGAAAGTATATACGCCATTGAACAGGTGGGCCGTCAAATCTGGTTTGGCACGGACAGCTCCTCACTTATCATTTACACTCCCGGAAAAGGGTTTAGCAAGCAACGCCTGCATCGCGATAAAGACATTCATTATGTTCGTGATATCGCCGTGCACAAGGACAGTTCCATCCTTGTGGCCATATACGACGTTGGCCTGGCCCGTATACAAAAAGGCGACACCACCCTTTACACGGTGGAAGAGGGGCTGCCGGACCCTGAAATCCGCTCCATTCTGCCCAGGGAGGACGGTACGGTCTGGCTGGGATGCCGCACGGGAATTTACATTATCCGCTTCGAACAAAAAAAGCTGCGGGTTTTGAAGCATTATGACAAAAGCAATGTACTGCCTTCCAACCGCGTTTATCATATCATTCAAACATCGGACGGAGCGGTTTGGGCCGCCACCCGGCTGGGCGCCGTAAGATTCCAAAACGGTAAAATACGCATTCTGGATACCTACAACGGTCTTATAAACGATAAAGTTATGCGCATCTATGAAGACCGGGAACGGAACATGTGGTTCGGCACCAATGGCGGCGCCAGCAAACTGGCCCGGCAAAGCTTTCTTTCTTTTACGCGTAAGCATGGTCTGCCCAACACCTATATTTTTTCCGTGGCCATAAAAAACGACGACGTCTGGCTGGGCCTGCAAAGCCGGGGTATTTATAAAGTCAATCGCCATATGAAGATAGAAAACTATAAACCCGCAACCTTTGACCATGCTTCCGTGCGTAGTTTTTATTTTGAAGGACGGGACGTCTGGTACGGCACCCGGGACGGGCTTTTTCATGAAACGCCTCAGGGCATAAGGCTATACACTACCGAAGATGGTTTGCCCGGCAACTACGTCCGCAACATAAAAAAAGACGCCTCGGGCACACTCTGGCTGGCCACAAATCACGGCATCGCCCGCGTCGTCTCCACCGACCCGGTACGCATAGAAACCTTTGCCCCTCTGGCCAGCATCGGTTCCTGGACCCTGCTACCCATGCCCGATTCCAGCATATGGATACCTTCCTACGGGGATGGTATCTTTCATGTAACTAAGGACACCATTGTTAACTACACCGTTAAGGACGGACTATCCAGCAATTATTTTTACAGCGCCGCCCTCTTCCGGGATACGTTATGGTTTGGCGGTACAAAGGGACTGGTCACCTATGCCGGGGGGCGGATGGAAAGCCACTCCGAAGAAGCAAAATTTCCCAAAAAGACAAGCTGGGCCTTTGCCAACAGCGGAGACACGACCCTTTACATCGGCAGTTCCAAAGGCTTTTACAGCTACTCCGGGGGACGCTTCAGGCACTATACCACCCCGGACGGCCTGGTGGGTGATGAAATCAACATCAACGCCATGACCCTTGATAAAAAGGGACGTCTATGGATCGGTACCATCAGCGGCCTCTCGGTTTACATCCCGCAATATGACACCCGTTCGCTTTTTAAGCCGAAAATCATTCTGGACAAAATCATTGCCCCGGATTACAAGGGAGCGCCGCCGCCCTCCTTTGTTTTAAGTTACAGGAACAATTCCATCGCCTTTGAGCTGGACGGGCTGTGGTACAAGGCGCCAAACCATGTGCGCTATATCAGTTATCTTGAGGGGTATGACAAGGGCTGGAGCGAGCCGACAAGCCGTTCCTATGTCAACTACACCAACCTGCCTCCCGGTGAATACCGTTTTCATGCGCGGGCGGTCAGCGGCGACGGCCTGCAATCCGGGGAAGAGGTTAACTACGCTTTTGTTATCGAATCGCCTTTTTGGTATTCCGCCTGGTTCATACTTTTAATGGCGGCCCTTGCCGTTTACATTATAATTCTGCTCATACAATGGCGCACGGCCCGCGTGGAACGCATAAACCGGGAGTTGGAAGAGCGCATCGCCCAACGCACGCGGCAACTCAAGGAATCCATCGCCAAGGAGCAGGAAGCCTCCCGGGCCAAAAGCCGCTTTCTGGCCAACATGAGCCATGAAATACGCACGCCCCTTAACGGCATTATTGGTATGAATCGCCTGCTAAACGCCTCTCCTTTAAGCAAGGAACAGCTTGAACTCAGCCATTATATCGATACCAGCGCGGAATCCCTGTTACAAATAATCAATGACATTCTCGACATATCCAAAATCGAAGCAGGCAAGGTTAAAATAGAAAAAGCGCCCATGGCCCTGCGGGACACCGTGCAAAATTGCATGGATGTCATCGCCGGGTACAGTTTTGAAAAACCCATACGGCTGATCGCTACCGTGGAGCCCTCCCTGGCCGCTCATTATTTGGGCGACGCGCTGCGCCTGCGGCAGATTCTGCTAAACTTTTTGGGGAACGCGGCCAAATTTACCCATGAAGGCTTCATAGAACTATCCATCAACCGGGCCGCCACCTTTAATGATGTCGATCGCGTGCGTTTTAGCGTTAAGGATACCGGTATCGGCATCGCCCGGGAAAAGCTGGACGCCATCTTTGAGAGCTTTACGCAGGCCGATGAAACCACCGTGCGCCGTTTTGGCGGAACGGGGCTGGGGCTTTCCATAAGCCGGGAACTGGTGCGCCTGATGGATGGCCGGATGGGCGTGGAAAGCGAACCCGGCCGGGGCTCGTGCTTTTGGTTTGAGATTGATATGCCCCGTGCTCCGCAAAAGGAGGAGCAAAAGCCGACGGGCTATCCGGGCCGTGTACTTGTTTCCGACATTCCGGAATTGCTAATGGAAGCTCTGATACGTCTGCTTGAGAACCACAATATCCCCTGGGAAAACTGCCCTCCCGGCGGGGAGACTTGCGGAGAAACGGAAGAGGATGTCTGTATTACCGCCAATGCCGCCCTGTTAACAGAGGAAAGGGAACGTTATGCCTCCTTTAAAAAGGTAATTCTTCTTTCGGACATGTTCCGCCAGCCCCCCTCCACCGACTATTTTCCCTCGAATACGGTTATCTTTAACAGCCAGCCTTTTTGTGACTGGAAACTTATACAGGCGCTGGAGGGGAAGGCTCAAAGCCCGGAAACAAAAAGAGCCTCCCGAGGCAAGGAGTGGTCCCTGGAAGCCATTAGCATTCTGGTGGTTGAGGATAATCCCATCAACCAGAAACTTATGGGCAAGATTCTGGAGCGCTTTAATTGTCGCTGGGAACTGGCCACGAACGGACTGGAGGCGGTGGAACGGTTTAAAACAGGCGCTTTCGATATTATTCTGATGGATATTCAGATGCCGGAAATGGACGGACTGGAAGCCACGCAAGCCATCCGGCGCCTGGAGAAAAAACATAATCGTCCGCCCATTCCAATTATCGCCCTGACGGCCAATGCCATGGCCGAGGATAAAAAGCAGTGCTTTGAGGCGGGAATGAGCTATTACCTTTCCAAACCCTTTACCCCGAAGCAATTGCGGGAAAGTATCCGGCAGCTTTTAAACGGCGAAGAGGCGCTTCAGCCTACCTCTTAGCCTCCACTCTTCTTCCGATCAATGTGTTGGTGGTGACCGTTTCTATGGTTACATCCACAAAATCACCCTTGTTACAACCCTCTCCGGGAAAGGCCACAATCTTGTTGCCGTCATTCCGGCCCGTCATCTGGCCCTCTTTTTTGCCTTTGCCCTCCACTAAAACACGGAACGTCCGTCCGATATGCGCCCGGTTTCGCTCCAGGGAGTGCGCGCGTTGCCTTTCCACCAAACGGATCATGCGGTCGGTCTTTTCCTCTTCGCTGACATCATCGGGGAATTTACGGGAAGCGATGGTTTGTTTGCGCTCCGAATATTTAAACATAAAGGCCGAGTCAAAACGCACTTCATCCATCACTTTCAGCGTATCCCGGAAATCCTCTTCCGTTTCGGTGGGAAAGCCGACGATGACGTCGGTGGTCAATACGATATCGGGAATGACCTCGCGGATATGAGCGGCCATATCCAAAAACTCCCGTTGGGAATAGGTGCGGTTCATCATCTCCAGGATGCGACTGCTGCCGGCCTGCAGGGGCAGATGTATCTGCTTACAGACATTGGGATTTTCAGCTATCACCCGCAACAGCTTTTCGGGAAAATCCTTGGGATGGGGCGATGTAAAGCGTACCCGTTCTATACCTT
>JALTKX010000176.1 GCA_027006055.1 Calditrichia bacterium
CTGGCGGGACAATTTTCCGCAAACACCTTTCAGGATCACCTGTTTGACAACAACCCCACCGGTACCATGACCGAGTATTACGATGAAATCTCCTACGGTCAGTTCGATTTAAGCGGAACGGTTTACGGCTGGGTACACACCGGGCAGGATTTAAGCTATTACGCCGGAGACAACAACGGTAACGGTAACACCTTTCCCCAAAATGTAAAAGGCTTTGTTTATGAGTCGGTACAGGCGGCGGATGATTCCATCGATTACGCGCAGTATGATAACGACGGCCCCGACGGTATCCCCAATTCCGGAGACGATGACGGCTATGTGGACGCCGTGGCTGTGGTCTATGCCGGCGCGGGCGCCGAGGTGTGGCCGGGTAACGACAGCTTTTGGCCGCACATGAGCAGCCTGGGTAGCAACGAGTACACCACCAATGACGTGGGCGCGGATGGTAATAACATAAAGGTGAGCACCTACTTTGTCTGCCCCGAGGAATCGGGAGGCGGCAATGGCAACGGCACTATCCGCGAAATCGGCGTTTATACCCACGAATTCGGCCATGTGCTGGGCCTGCCCGATCTGTATGACCGTACCGGTTCCGGCGACGGACCGGATTATGAGGCTTCCGAGGGCATTGGCGAATGGGGGCTGATGGCCGCCGGGAGCTGGGGCGGCGACGGCAGCCACTCGGAAAAACCGGCACACATGATCGGCTGGAGTAAGTATCAGTTGGGCTGGGTTACCCCCACGGTGATCACCTCCCCCCAGAGCAATGTGCAGATTCTGCGGGCCGAAACCAATAAATCCCTTTACCTGATGTGGGAAGACGGCTATGAGTTTGACCGCTACTGGCTAATTGAAAACCGGCAGAAAACCGGGTTTGATCAATATCTGAACGGCAGCGGACTGCTTATTTTTCACATCGATGAAAGCAGGCGCTGGGGCAAGGCCCGTTGGAGCAGCGGTCCGGTAAACAATGACGAAACCCATAAAATGGTGGATCTGGAAGAGGCGGACGGCAACGCCGACCTCGATAACAGCGTCAATCGCGGTGACGACGGCGACCCCTACCCGGGAAGCAGCAACAACACGGTGTTTGATAACAACAGCACCCCCAACAGCAAGGACTACGACGGTAAGGCCACCAATATGGCCGTTAGCAATATCAGCGCTTCCGGCACGATTATGACCGCCGACCTTACGCCGCGTCAGCTTTACGGTTACGCCATCAGCTATGACGAATCGGGTATAAGCGGCTGGGGCTGGGGATTATCCTCTGCAGGCGATTTTTGGGGAGGCGTTAAGTTTACCGCGCCGGAGGCCGGCAAACTGACTATTGTTGATATCGGTCTTAGAGATAATAATGTTTCTTACGAAGTGTTGGTTTATGACAGCTTTGACGGCAACTCCCCCGGGGCCCTGATTACCTCCGTGGCCGATTCGGCGGCGCAAAACGGCTGGTATCACGTGGCCCTGCCGCAAACCATGAACGTCAGCGCCGGGCAGGACTTTTTCGTGGCCGTAAAGATCATCAATAAGGCCTATGGCATCTCTTTTGATTACAGCACCCCCACGGGCCGTTCCTATTCCTCCTCGGACGGCGTCAACTATGATGACGCTATTTCCGCCTATGGCGACATCAATATCCGCGCCCGCATCCAGACCGGCACGCCAACGGCGCTGGAAGAACTGCTGCTGACTCCGGAACAGTTTCGCCTGGCCCAAAACTACCCCAATCCCTTTAACCCGGCAACGGTGATCGAATACAATTTGCCACAAAAAAGCATGGTTAAGCTGGAGATTTTCAATACGCTGGGTAAACGCGTGGCCGTTCTGCAAAACGGCGTGCAGCCCGCCGGCGCGCACAGCGTCAACTTTGACGCCTCCGGTCTGGCCAGCGGCGTTTATTACTACCGGATAGAAACGGATTTCGGACGCCAGGGCAAGCAAATGTTGCTGCTTAAATAAGCAGGGCTCTTTCCTGAAATCCGTCTTCGGGCTGCGGTACTTTATCTGCCCGGACAACTTATCATCACATCCCCCTTCCGCTCCGGCGGGCGGGGGATTTTTTTTCCCTTCCGCCGCCGCCATGCCGGCGTTCCTTTTTTCATAGTCCGCATATCTCTTTTTTGCTAAATTAGCGGCATGAAAACAATCGACGCCTATAAAACGGAAAACGCGGATCAGGCCGGTGAACTCGCCGCCATCCTGGCGGAACGCTTTAAACCCGGCGACGTCATCCTGCTACAGGGGGATTTGGGCAGCGGGAAAACCTTTATGGTACAGCAGATTTGCCGCCACTGGCAGGTGGCCGAGGCCGTTACCAGCCCCACTTTTACCCTGATTCAGCATTATCAGGGCCGCTATCCCGTCATCCACATGGATCTTTACCGACTGGAAAGCGATGCTGAACTGGACGAACTGGGCTGGGAAGAGTTTATCAACGAAGAGACCGTGGCCTTTATCGAATGGCCCGAACGTTTGATGCCCTGGCTGACATCCTTCTATCTTTTGTACATAGAACGCCACAACGGTAACCGCCTTTATACCCTGAGCCGTAAGGAGCCCTTATGATTTTGGCCATTGAAACCAGCGACCGCTTATGCAGCGTGGCCTTTTACCACCAGGGTCGCACGCTGATGGAGTTCAACAACGAACTGCCCATGCAGCATACCAGCCTGGTGGGGCGCTGGGTGGGCGAAGGGCTGAGCTTTATCGACGGCCAGCCGGCCCATGCCGGGCTAAAGGTACGGGCCGTGGCCGTGAACAACGGGCCCGGTTCCTTTACCGGTTTGCGCATCGGTATCAGCTACGGCCGTGGTTACGCCTACGGTAAAAAGCTGCCCGTGGTGGCCCTTTCCAACCATCAGGTGCTGGCCATGCAGGCCCCGGTAACACAGCGCCCCCTGTTTACCCTTATCCACAGCCGAAAAGGGGAAGTTTATCTGGCGGAAATCGAATGGCGCGACGACTTTCCCCTGCTCGGGGAACACCGCACCTCGCTCCTGGAAAAGATCATCGGGCAGGTACCCGGCGACGCAGTATTGGCGCTCTCCCCCTACCTGAAGCTGGATGAGGCATTAAAAAAAGAGTGGCGCGACGCGGGCCTTTTGTTGTTGGAGTCCACGCGCTACAACGCTTCGCTGACCGCCCGCCTTGGCCAGAGAAAACTGGAACTGTTCGGCCCGGATGAAGACAAGGCGCTGGACCCCATGTACATTCACCCTTTTGCCGGAAGCCTGTGAGCCTCACCTTCCGCCGCATGGAGGCCGCGGACCTAGACGCGGTGATGGAAATAGAACAGGCCGCCTTTCACGACGCCTGGACGCGGGAGATGATCGCCGCCGAGCTGGCCCCCGATTTTTTCCGCTGCCCGCTGGTGATGGAAAAGAACGGCCAACTCTGCGCCTTTGCTTTTTTATGGCTGTTTGAGGGAGAAACACATATCAACAATTTTGCCGTACACCCCCGTTTTCGCAGAAAAGGTTTGGGCTTAAAATTTTTACATTATATATTTGAACGCTTTCGGGAAAACAAAGAGCTTTTTCTGGAAGTGCGCGCCTCCAACAGCGCGGCTATAAATTTGTATCATACATGCGGTTTCCGGCAGATCGATCTGCGTAAAAAATATTACATGGACGGCGAGGATGCCCTGGTTATGAAAAAAGAGTTAAAGTGAGGTCAAAATGGATTGGTTTAAACGTAAGAAAAAGATAAGTTCCGCCGCCCCCAAAAAAGACGTGCCCGACGGCCTGTGGGTAAAATGCGACGGCTGCGGCGCCATCATCTATAAAAAAGAGCTGGAAAAAAAATATTATGTCTGCGCCGACTGTGATCACCATTTCCGTATTGGCAGCGACGTCTATATCGATCTGCTTTTGGATGAGGGCAGTTTTAAGGAGTTTAACGCCGGCATGGCCTCGGCCGACCCGCTGGAATTCGTGGATGTAAAAAGCTACAAGGATAAATACCTGGCCACGGTAAAGAAGACCGGCCTGAAGGAAGCGGTCATTACCGGCACGGGAAAAATCAACAAACAAAGCGTGGTGGTCGCCCTTATGGATTTCCGCTTTATGGGCGGAAGCATGGGCTCCGTGGTGGGTGAAAAAATAGGCCGCGCCATCGACATGGCCTATAAAAAGAAACAACCGCTGATCATCCTCTCCGCTTCCGGCGGGGCGCGCATGCACGAAGGGGTGCTCAGCCTGATGCAGTTGGCCAAAACCAGCGCCAAACTGGCCCGTTTGGCCAGCATCAACATACCCTACATCTCCCTGCTGACCAACCCCACCACCGGCGGTACCACGGCCAGCTACGCCATGCTGGGTGATATCAACATCGCCGAGCCGGGGGCCCTGATCGGTTTTGCCGGGCCGCGGGTGATAAAACAAACCATCGGCCAGGATCTGCCCAAGGGCTTTCAGCGCAGCGAGTTTGTTCGCGACCACGGCTTTTTGGATATGATCGTACACCGCCATGAACTGAAACAACGCATCAGCGACGCCCTGAAATTTTTCAAACATAAAAATCCGGTTAAATAACCTTTTACGGAGAAAGGCGCGATGAGAAACACCCTGCTTACCTTCGCCCTGCTTGTGCCGGTCTTAATGAGTTGCACCGTGACACATCCCTTCGAGTTCTCCGATGATGACATCCTGAAACTGGTCTACTCGGATTATAAATTCCCCGAGGGCTTTTATACGGAAGAGACCGACAGCGGCAGTTTTTATTATGAAAACACCGTCAGCATAAAAGCCCTGAATGAACGGGAAGCGGTCTGGATTGAGCTTTCCACCAACAGC
>JALTKX010000177.1 GCA_027006055.1 Calditrichia bacterium
TTCAATAAGGTTTCGTTATCTAACCGGAATCCGATAAATCGGATTCTCCGAGGGCGGTACACCTCTGCCGCCCCGCGAATAAATTCGCGGGTTAAGCCTATGTGGTTTTGGCTGATATTCTTTCCCGCGCCGGGCCGCAAGGGATATTGCAACCCCCGATTTCAATTGGGGATATAACGCTTTACAACAAACCTAACCTTATTTTCTTACTCAACCTTAGTAGAAAAAAGTAAACTAAAAAAAATAATAACCTTATTACCTTATTCATATCGCCACATCAAAAAATAAGCTAATAAGGTCGAAAATATTATAAACACCCAGGGCTACTAAGGTTGGATCGGTATATAAGGTTTCCCTGGTCTCAACCGAATCCGATGATTCGGATTCTTTCGAGGGCAGTTCGCCTCCATCCGCCCCGCGAATGAATTCGCGGGTTACCCCAATGAATCTTTGTGTGAGGATCAGCTTGAATGATGGCAGACGGTTTAAAACAACGGATCGATGGCCAGATTAAAGTTGATTCTGTGTATATTGCCCAGCTCATTGGCATAGGCGGTAAAGGCGTAATCGAAGGATATGTGCGGTAGTTTAAGCCCAATGCCCGCGTTTAACCGTTGCAGGGCGTCCATTCCGGCGCGGATACTGATCACATCATTATAATTGATCTCCAGCCCCGCCATAAAATCGGCGCTGAAAGGTCCCACGCTGGTCTGCGCGGCAAAATCCCTGCCCTCGCCCATAAACTGCGCGCCCACGGTCGGGCTGAAGGTAAGCGACAGACTTTCCAGAACCAGAGGCCAGGCCGCCCCCAGGCCGATAGTGGGACTCACCCACTGCTTTTCTCCGCTGTTCCAGGCAATCAGGGTTCCCGTTATATCCCGGGCCACGGCGCTCAGGCGCAGCCCCCGCACACGATATAACAGGCCTATATCCAGCCCCATGCCCGCGGCCGTGGTAAAGTCGAAGTCCCGGTAGAGCATTTTTAATGTCGCCCCCCACGAAAGCTGCTCATTCCAGCGCCGGCTGTAAGAGGCGCTAAGGATATAGTCCCCGGTATTGAAACTGCGTATCTTAGACTCATCCAATCCCACAAGCTCCAGCGTGGTTTGATCAAAAACCCCGGCGGAGGCGGTATTCTGAATATTGTTTACGGTAAGGAAATACAAGCTCAGCCCGATGACGGCTCCGTCATCATAGGGATGTGAAACCGCCAGATAGTTGGTTTGAATGCTGCTGATAAACTGCTTGCTGTTCATAAATTGAAGCTGAAAGCCCTTCACCTCGCTTAAGGCGGCCGGGTTCCAGTAGGAAGCGCTGGCGTCATTAACCAAGGCGCCGTAGGCGCCGCCTAAAGAGGTACCCCGCGCCCCGGCCCCCAGATACATAAATTCACCGGCATATTTTTTAAAGCCGCCTCCGGCCAGGGCCTGCCCGAAAAGCCCCGGGATCAGTAGCATGACGAGCAGTAAAAATGTGTTTCTGTTTTTCATATTAAATATTCACCCACGGTAAGCAGCACACCCGTTGCCACCGGTAATATGAGATTATCGTTAAAACGGCCGGGAATCAGTTCCACAATGGCCAAAATAACGGCAACGGGCAGGGCCAGCTCCGGCGGCGTTGCCCCCAAAAGCATTATGGCCACGCTCACCAGCACAAAAGCCGCGCTGCCTTCCAAAGTTTTATTGCCTAAACGGTGACGGCCCCAATGGGTTCCCACAAGCGCCGCGGCCGTATCCGCCACAATGACCACCCACATGCCGATAATGGCAATGGAAGCGGGAAAAGCGATCACACTCAGGCTCAGGCCGGCCATTAAAAAGGTGGCTCCATTGATAATCGTCGTCTCCTCTTCTTCTCTTAACATGAATCCGAGGGTTTTTATATACAGCTTTTTAAAATAGGCGGTATATGTTCTTAAAATCTCACCCACAAATAAAAGAACAAGCACAACCGAACAGAGAAAAATCATTTCCGAACGGTTGAGAACGTATTGATACAGCAACGGAAAGAGGGCCATCGCCAGGTGGATGCTTTTGCGTATCCACTCGCCCCGGTTTTTATTCATCCGTCATGTCCATTTTACAAAAACTAAGTTCTTTCTTCCGTATCAAAAAATCCCCCTACCGTTAAATCCTCTTTTAACGGCTATTTTTCCCGGCCCCAAGGGGCATGCGGCTGACCCGAAGCACAATTTTATCCACATCCCGAAGCAAAGCGCCCTGATCCGGTTTTTGCATAAGTACCGTATTGGAAAGATAATTTTCATTCTCCTCATATTCCACCTCTACCGGGCCGGCGTTAAGCTGGCGCAACTGCTGGCGGGCGGCGCTCAGGCTTTTACCCACAAGATTGGGCATGGTGCGCGTAGAGGGTTTTTCCCCAAGGCTTACAGTGATGGTCACGGCGCTGTTCTTTGCGATCTCCTGCCCCTGGGGGAAGGACTGGCCGATGATGGCCCCCTCCGGATAAAGATCGGAATACTCATAGCGTACATTTTTCAGCTTAAGCTGCATGGCGCCGAGAATGATCTCAGCCTCCCGGGCCGATTTGCCATAAAGATTGGGCATGATAAGCGCCTTTTCCCCACTGCTGATGGTCAGATAGACATTGCGCCCCACCTTTACCGTCGAATAGGCGACCGGCCGCTGCTCTATAACCGTGCCCCGGGGATAGTGCGCGTCATAAACAGAGTCGGCGATAATGACATTAAATCCCCGCGCGCGCAACAGGTTTTCCGCCTCGGTTTCCGTGCGCTCCACAACGTCGGGCATTTTTATCTCATGGCCCAAATCCACATACCAGGGCATGAGCAGACGATCAAAGATAACGGCGAGTAAAAAAAGAAGCGCCACGTACATTAAGCGCCGCAGCCATTTATTTTCAAACATTCCCTGCTCCATTAGCATTTTTCGGTTTACTCTCTACAATCAGCGTAACCGGCCCTTCGTTTATCAGTTCCACATCCATCATGGCCCCAAAAACGCCGCGGGCTACTTTAACATTATAGGATTCCATCCGTTCCATAAAGGCCTGATAAAAGGCGCGGGCCTTATCCGGGGCGGCCGCGTTTATATAGCTGGGCCGTCGCCCTTTTCGCGTATCCCCCAGCAGGGTGAACTGCGAAACGGCCAGAACCTCACCCTTCACATCCAGCAGGGAGAGATTCATTTTATCCGATGCGTCGTTAAAAATACGCAAGTTCAGGCATTTTTCCGCCATATAGATCAAATCGTCCTCGGTGTCATCGCGGTCTATGCCTATAAGCATCACCAGTCCGCGGCCAATGGCGCCGGTTACGGAGCCTTGCACGGTTACGGAGGCGCGTTTTACGCGCTGCAAAACAACTCTCATCCGCGTTCAATCATTTTTATGGCAATGTTTTCACAGGAAACCAGTTCGCATAGCTGCCCCAGGGCCGGCAGGGTCAGCTTAATGCCGGCGCGCGCCGAACGCATGGCAAAATCACCCTGGCCGTTAAAGCGGAAATTCCAGAACACCTTTTGCCTGCCGGGAATGGACTCCAGCGTCATTTTCAGTTTCATAAGCATCTCCTCGCTCATGCGGGACTGGTCTATGGTCAGCCGCAAACTTTCGGTAAACTGTTCCGGTATCTGCCCCGGCGAATAGACGGATTCCACGCGTATGCGGATAACGCCGTCGGTAATATCGCCGTTTAAAAAAGCCTTGACGAACACGATGGCCCCGCTTTTCAGATATGGCTCGCATTGGGCGAATACCGAACCGAAGATAACCCCGCTGAAATCGGCGTCATAACTTTTCAGACCGATAAAGGCCATTTTGTTATTCTTCTTGTCGTATTGTGTGCGGTATTCGGAAATCTGCCCGCAAATATAAAGGGGCTTTTTCTCCGCGCCGTTCAAGGGCTTGTTTTCTTCCTTCTTGCGGATTAAGGCGCCGACGTCGGTGCCGTACAGCTCCACAATGGGTTTGTAGGGGTCCAGCGGATGGCCGGAAACATAAAAGCCGATCATTTCCAGCTCTTTTTTCAGCCGCTCTCCCATATCCCAATCGGGAACATCCGGCAGGGGCGGCTCGCTTATTTCCATGATATCCTCTTCACCGTCGCCGCCGAAGAGACTGATCTGATCCTTGTTTTGCAATATACGGGCCTGAACGCTTTGACCAAACTCAATGGCGTTTTCCACGGCGCTGTATTTTTGGGCCCGGCTGCCCTTAAGGCTATCCAGCGCGCCGGCCTGGGCCAGGGCTTCCAGCACCTTTTTGTTCACCTGGCGCAAATCCACCCGCTTGGTCAGGTCAAACAAGCTACCGTAGGGGCCGTTGGCTTCCCGTTCGGCGACAATGTTGTTGATGGCGTTCTCCCCGACGTTTTTTATGGCGGCCATGCCAAAGGCGATATTTTTATCATCCAAAGGACGGAAATGAGCGTGCGAATAGTTGATGTCGGGTGGTTTAACCGTAAGGCCGATCCTTTTACACTCGGAAATCAAAAACTTTACCCGATCCATCTTATTGATTTCGCTGGTAAGGTTAGCGCTCATAAATTCCGCCGGATAGTGGGCCTTTAAATAAGCGGTTTGGTAGGAGATGATGGCGTAGGCCGCGCTGTGCGACTTGTTAAAACCATAGCGGGCAAATTTCTCGATAAGATCAAAAATTTCCGTGGCGACCTTTTTGTCGATATTATTGCGCTCGCATCCCTTGACAAATTTGTCTTTTTGCTCGCGCATAACATCGGCTTTTTTCTTACCCATGGCCCGGCGCATCATATCGGCTTCGGCCAGGGTAAAGCCGCCCAGGTCGGATACGATCCGCATCACCTGCTCCTGGTAAACCATAATGCCGTAGGTCTCCTTCAGGATCGGCTCCAGCAGCGGGTGCAGGTATTTTATCTCCTTGCGGCCATATTTGCGATCGATAAAGTCGTCGATGAGGTCCATGGGGCCGGGCCGGTACAGGGCATTCATGGCGATCAGGTCTTCAATACGGCTGGGCTTTAGCTTTTTGATGTATTCCTGCATGCCCGTGCTTTCAAACTGAAAGATACCGACGGTCAGGGCCTCGCCGTAAAGCCGGAAGGTTTCGGCGTCATCCATGGGAATGTCGCGCACGCTAAAATCGATTTTATGACGCTCGCGGATCATCTTTTCCGCCTTGTGGATCACCGTAAGGTTGCGCAGCCCCAAAAAGTCCATTTTCAACAGACCCATTTCCTCGCAATAGCTCATGGTCCATTGGGTAACGATGTCGCCGTGGGAGGATTTACACAGGGGGGCGTAATCGGTAATATCCGAAGGAGCGATGATCACGCCGGCGGCATGGGTGCTGTTGTGGCGGGCGATCCCTTCCAGGGTTTGGCTGTATTCCACCAGCTCACGCATCACGGGATCGTCGCTTTGGGCAATTTCCTTCAGCTCGGGCACCTCTGCAAAGGCCCGCTTTAGGCTGATGGGACTGGCGCCTTCCACGGGAATAAGCTTGGCGATCACATCCGCCTGTTGCAGGGGCACTTTTAAAACCCGGGAAACATCGCGCACCACGCTTTTGGAGCCCATGGTTCCAAAGGTAATGATCTGCGCCACATTGCGCCTGCCGTATTTTTCGCGTACATATTCCAGCACGTCGTCGCGGCGCTCCACGCAAAAGTCCACATCGATATCGGGCATGCTGATCCGTTCGGGATTGAGGAATCTTTCAAAAAGAAGATCGTAGCGCAGGGGGTCCACATCGGTGATGCCCAGGTTGTAGGCCACCAGGCTGCCCGCCGCCGAGCCCCGCCCCAGTCCCACGGGAATATCCATTTTCCGGGCGGCATTGATAAAGTCCTGCACGATAAGGAAGTAACCGGCAAAACCCATTTTTTCAATCACGTCCAGCTCAAAGTTCATGCGTTCCACAACTTCCTTGCCCATATCCGGGTAATGCCGCCGGGCGCCCTCTTCGGTCAGTTTTCGCAGATACTCGTTTTCGCTTTTAACCCCCTCGGACTCGGGTATGGGAAATTTTGGCAAAAGGCGCTGCTCAAAATCGAGTTCCAGATCGATCTTCTCAAAAATCTCCATGCTGTTTTCCAGCACATGGCTTTTGTCCTTAAAGATCGAAAACATCTCATCCGGTGATTTCATGTAAAGATGTTCCGTGCCGTACTTCATGCGGTTGGGATCGTCGCGATCCTTGCCTGTTTGCAGGCAAATCAGCACATCGTGCGCCCTGTGATCGCCGTGGTTGAGATAGTGGGTATCGTTGGTGGCTACTACCTTTACGCCCATTTCCCGGGCCAGGTCGTACACCTTGGGATATACGGCCTGTTCATCGGGAATGCCGTGATCCTGTATCTCAAAATAGAAATCATCACCAAACAGCTCTATATATTTTTCGGCATGGGCGATAGCCTCGCTTTTGCGGTCGGTGCGCAGCTTATGGGCTATTTGCCCGCTCATGCAGGCCGAGGTGACGATCAGACCCTCCGAATACTTTTTAAGCACTTCAAAATCTATGCGCGGCTTATAATACATTCCTTCCAGAAAAGCCGTGGAGGATAGCTTTATCAAATTGCGAAAACCGGTGGCGTTTTTAGCCAGAATAACCAGATGATAGGAGTCCTTCTCCCCTTCTATCTTTTGGCGCAAACCTCTTTCCGCGGGGGCCATGTAGGCTTCCATGCCAATGATGGGTTTTACGTTGTGTTTTTTACAGGTTTTATAAAATTCAACCGAGCCGAAAAGATTGCCGTGATCGGTAATGGCCAGGCCGGGCATCTTTAATTCCGCGGCCCGCAGTACCATATCCTCTATCTTGGCCGCCCCGTCCAGCAGGGAGTAATGAGTGTGACTGTGCAGATGTACAAATGACAATGTAACGCCTTGATTTTTTTATGTGAAATACGGGTTGTTACCTGATAAAAATCCGGCTTCAAATATAGAATAGCCGGATATGAATAGCAAAAGCCAAATTAATAAAAAAGGCGTCTTGTAGCATAATTTTGTTATTGCTAAATTGAGCCGGTACATAGATAAAACATTTTATGAATACCCCTTAGGGGAGGATGCCGCGCTATCCTTCCGCTTTTTGAAAGGAACCACGGCTCCCCAGGGGAAAATATCAAAAAAAGGAGTATGCATGTCCACAATAAAGCCCTTTAAAGCCCTGCGGCCGCGCAAGGATATCGCCGCCCGGGTGGCCTCGCCGCCGTATGATGTGTTGAACAGCGAGGAAGCGCGTCAGATGGCCGCGGATAATCCCTTTCTCTTTTTGCATGTCAATAAGCCGGAAATAGACCTGCCCCCGGATGTGGACGTCCATTCCGACGCCGTCTATGAAAAAGGGGCGGAAAATCTGAAAAAGTTCATGCGGGACAAGACTCTTGTCCGCGATGAGCAGGCCGCGTTTTATCTTTACCGCCAGGTGATGGGCGAACATGTGCAAACGGGACTTGTGGCGCTGGCTTCCGTGGATGAGTATGACAAGGGCTTGATTAAAAAACATGAGTTCACCCGCCCCGAAAAAGAGGACGACCGCGTGAAGCATATGGATCATCTCAATGCCCAGGTGGGGCCGGTTTTCCTGACCTACCGGCATCAACCGGTTATGGATATGATGGTGGATGAAATTACCGGGCGTGAACCGGAACTGGACTTTACCACCGAAGACGGCATACAGCATGTGATATGGCCTGTAACGGACGGCGATGAGATCAGGGGAATAAGAGAAATATTTGCCGGCCTGGAAGCCATGTATGTGGCCGACGGACACCATCGCTCCGCCGCCGCATCGCGGATACGGGCCATGCGCCGCGAGGCGAACCCCAATCATACCGGCGAGGAAAGCTATAATTATTTTCTGAATGTCATCTTCCCCGACAATCAAATGCTAATCATGGACTATAATCGGCTGGTCAGGGATTTAAACGGACTGAGCAAGGCCGCTTTTCTTGAAGCCGTCGAGAAAAACTTTGATATCCGCCGTTTGGGTAAGGCGGGATTTAAACCCATGGAAAAGCACAGCTTTGTGATGTACATGGATCAGGAGTGGTATCTGCTGATGGCTCAGGATCAAATTGTGGATGAAAGCGATCCGGTAAAACGGCTGGATGTGGCCATTTTGCAGGATCATCTGCTGGCCCCGGTACTCGGCATCGGTGATCCGCGCAAGGATACACGCATAGATTTTGTCGGGGGTATCCGCGGTCTGGACGGTTTACAAAAACGGGTGGACAGCGGCGAGATGGCCGTGGCTTTTGCCCTGTTCCCCACTTCCATAGAGGATTTGATGGCCATCGCCGACGCCGGTGAAGTGATGCCGCCAAAGTCCACCTGGTTTGAGCCGAAACTGCGCAGCGGCCTGTTTGTACATTTGCTGGACTGATTTTTTAATATATCAAAGCCATCCGTTAAGGATGGCTTTGTTTATTGTTTTCTTTAAAAACCCATAGTTTTTCTTCTTGTGCATAATTTTTACAAGCGCGGAAAGTATTTTAGATATAGCGGGCTTTTATAGCAAGATTTCTCCTTTCTTCTGTTTTGGCATTAATGATGCCCGGAGAATATGGGCATTATAAATAAGTTCCACACAAAGACACTAAGCCACATGGCCCCAACAAATCAGCCGTGGGTATGGCAAATAAGGTTAGGCCGTTTTGGGGATGTTTTTCTACTAAGGTTGGGGTGGGAAATAAGGTTAGTTCTGTTTAAGGCGTTATGCCCCCGATTGAAATCGGGGGTTAACCGAATCCTTACCGGCCCTGTGAGGGAATGAATATAACCCAAAGCCACATAGGCTTAACCCGCGAATTTATTCGCGGGGCGGATGGAAGCGAATCGCCCTCGAAAGAATCCGATTCATCGGATTCGGGTTGAGACCAGGAAAACCTTATATTACGATCCAACCTTAGTAGCCCCGGGTGTTTAAAATATTTTCGACCTTATTAGCTTATTTTTTGATGTGGCGATATGAATAAGGTAATAAGGTTATTATTTTTTTTTTGGTTTACTTTTCTCTACTAAGGTTGGGAAAGGGAAATAAGGTTAGTTTTGTTTAAGGCGTTATGCCCCCGATTGAAATCGGGGGTTGCAATATCCCTTGCGGCCCGGCTCGGGAAAGAATATCAGCCAAAACCACATAGGCTTAACCCGCGAATTTATTCGCGGGGCGGCAGAGGTGTACCGCCCTCGGAGAATCCGATTTATCGGATTCCGGTTAGATAACGAAACCTTATTGAAGAAAACCAACCTTAGTAGAAACCGTGTCAGAAACATATCCAAGCTTATTAGCTTATTTTATGGGCAAGGCCGATAAGGTAATAAGGTTATTGTTTTTCTGTTGTATTTTTTTCTACTAAGGTTGGGGTGGGAAATAAGGTTTTTGTATTGTTCCGGGCTTTATCTTTTTGATTTAGAAACAAGGAACGCCATGAATCACATGTATTTATCCACGCCTGTACAAATTGTCATCCCGATCGGAGCGCAGCGGAGCAGAGGGATCTTTTGGGAATACGGCCCAGGGGTTTTGGTTTATTTCGGGAAAGATTCCTCACCCCAAATCCTATTTCATCCCGTTCGCGGCGTAGTCCCGTAAGGCCGCAACACATAATGAACCTTATTTTTAGAAAAACAAACCTTAGTAGCCATGGGTGTTTAAAATATTTTCGACCTTATTAGCTTATTTTTTGATGTAGCGGTATGAATAAGGTAATAAGGTTATTATTTTTTTGGTTTGCTTTTTTCTACTAAGATTGGGAAAGGGAAATAAGGTTTGGTCTTTTTATAAGGCGTTGTCCCCCCAATTGTAATCGGGGGGTTTTATATCCCTCGAATTTCTTTGTTCCTTTTCGGCCTGGGGTGAGATACAGGAAAAGTTATAAAAAGGCGCCGCGCGCATACGGCGCCGGATAAAAGCAAGAGCCTTGCCTATTCTTCAACAACCTCATAGTGGGTGCCGTTGATGGCCATGGTGATAAACATCAGGTCGGTTTGTTCCGCGTCATAAACCACGGTGGCCGTGCCATCCGCGTGGGAGGCCTTAACCGATTGCACCCCTTCAACCTCCATCACCGCATTCTGCACGGTGTTTTCACACCCGCCGCACATCATACCCTTTACCTTTAGGGTCACTTCCTGAATATCTGCCATTATTTTCTCCTTAATTTGGATTGATTGCCTTTATACATGTTCATAGATTGTTTTTTTAAGGATGAGCACGATGCTCTCTTTTTTACTTTTCACGGAGAACCTATGCCCATAGCCGAAGAATTACTCAACATTTTGTGCTGCCCCGAAACCCGGCAGGACCTTAAGGTGATGAACGATGAACAGATTTCAACCCTGAACCGTTGGATTCGTTCCTCGGATGTTCGTTACAGGGACGGTTCCGGAATCGATCTGCCCGTCACCGGGGCCCTGATAACGGAGGACGGCAGCCGTTGTTATCTCATCATTGACGATATCCCCGTTATGCTGACCGATAAAATCATCGACCTGGAAGAGGGTTGGCAAAGCCTGTAACGTGCCCTACAGGCCCAGGCTGTCGATCAGATAAAGCAGCGCGCTAAGCGAAGCCGTGCCCATTTCCAGTTCCCGGCGATTGACGGCCTCAAATAAATCCCGGGCCGAGTGATGAAAATCGAAATAACGCTGGGAATCGGGAATCAGGCCGATCAGCGTTGTTCCCATGGCCTTGCCCAGGGGCCCTATGTCCGCGCCGCCTCCGCCATCCCGGATTTCACTTATGGTGAACGGAGGGAAATATTTCAACCAGGACCTCATCGTTTCCAGTTGCCGCCCCTTGCCGCTGATACCAAATCCCCGGGGTGTAAAACCACCGGCGTCTGTTTCTATGGCGGCGATATGGTACTGTTTCTCCCCGGCCGCTGTTTCGGCATATTTTTTACCGCCGCGCAGACCGTTCTCCTCGTTCATAAAACATACCACGCGCAGAGTGTTCCTGGGCTGATAACCGGCCTGGCGCAAAAGGGCCGCGGCCATGATGCTATGGGCAATTCCCGCTCCGTCATCCTGCGCTCCCTCGCCCACATCCCAGGCGTCCAGGTGTCCACCGATGACGATTATTTTTTCGGGATGTTCCGACCCGCGGATTTCACCAATCACATTATAGGATTTTTTATCGGCATAGGTTTTACTGTTTATCTTTAAAAACAGGCGGGTATCCGGTTCTTTTTGCCAGGCCCGGTACAGGCGATCGGCGGACTGATAGCCCAAAGCGGCCGCGGGAATTTGGGGAACGTCTTTGGCGTAAACCAGTGAACCGGTATGGGGATAGTCGTCGCGGGCGGTGGTTACCGAACGGATAACCACCGCCACGGCACCTTTGCGCGCCGCCTCGGAAGCGCCGGCCACCCTTTTCATTACGGCGGCTCTGTATCCGTACATGGTTTGAATAAAGGTATCCGGAAACGCGGCATTGTAAAAGACAATCTTGCCTTGCACTTCCGAGGCAGGCCTATTTTTAATATCCTCCACATCATCCACCACCACAAGGGGGGCGCTAATGCCCTGTTCCGCCGTGGCCACGGAGCGCCCAAGCGCCAGCACCGACAATTTTTCCCGCCTGCCCAGGGGATCAACCATAAAACAACTTTCCGCCTCGCCGCGCACCCAATGGGGCACCATAACCTCTTGCAGGTAAACTTTATCAAAACCCAGGGCCTCCATGCGTTTACGCGCCCATTGAACCGCCCCTTCCGCCCCGGGCGAACCCGATAAGCGATGGGGATATTGCGACGTCAGTTCCCGCAGCAGATCATAGGCCTGGTGCTTCTCCTGTGCCTGCTTATACAATCGTTCAATAAATCCCTTGTGCGGCTGCTCGCCCGCTGTAATCAAGCCAACTATAAGTAATAAAAAGGCAACCCTTCTGCTCATCGGAAATCTCCCTGTGCCATAAGATTAATTTTCGGGATAGGTGGAAAATCCATCTTCCTCGCTCCAAACCAATTTGGGAAAATACAATTTATCATCAATCCCCGCAAACGCGCGTTCACGCCGGTAGCCCAGATTATGAGAAAAATAGCGCACGCCATCAATTTCACGATAGCGGTTACGGTGTTGATGGCCGTATATATGAAAAACAGAACCCATGGCCCGCAGTTGAACATCCAGGTGGGCGCTGCCGGCAAAACGGCTAAAGTTGAATTTAGGATGGGGGTCTTTATAGGGACGGCCCTGTTTATCCACGGGTCTTTTCAGGCTCATTATCAAATCACGGCGGGGTAAAAAATGGCTGAAGGATAAGACTGGCGCCCGGAAAAAACGGGGGTCGTGTTCCAGATTTTTGCCTAGGAAAAATTCGGAGGCGTTATCCGCGCCGTCAAAAACCGGCCAGACGATATGGTAGTCGTCCATCCATACCTTAAGGCCGGGGTCTTCTCCCGGCTTGCGCATATAAAGGCTGTCCGACCCTTCCTCCGGCTTAACATACCAGGAGAAGAGCGGCAAAATGCAGAGTGGAGAGCCCCCCTCCCCTATCAGGCGCGGGCGGTAGTCAACATCGCAGGAGGCGCATACATTCAGCACCTTGAAAAATTTTTCCAGGGAATGGCTGTAACCGTCCCGGCGTATCCATAAATCGTGATTGCCGGGAACAAAGAATACACCCGCAAAGCGGTGCTTAAGCAAAAGGAGCGTCTTCTCCAGGATGCCGATATCATCGCTGATGTCACCGGCCACGATTATTATATCGGAAGTGTAATCTTCCTGAGAGAGGTTGCTCACCCAGCGCATGTTTTCCCGGAAGTCGGTATGGAGGTCGGAAATGGCCCAGACGCGCATAATCAGGAATGAAAGATGCGCAGGCCCACAATGCCTGCTATAATCAGCATGATGCTCAATATACGGGCCAGGGTGACCGGCTCGCTAAACAACAGGAAACCACCTACCACGGTGCCGACAACCCCAATGCCGGTCCAGGCGGCATAGGCAACGCCAACGGGTAAATAGCGCACGCTGATGCTTAACAGCCAGACGCTAACCGCCATGGTTGCCAAAACAAAAATAACCGGAGCGAGGCGTGAAAAACCCTCCGTGTATTTCAGGCCCAGGGCCCAGGCCGTTTCAAAAAATCCGGCCAGAACCAACAACAACCAGGCCTGCCCGTTACTCAGGTGCGACAGCGAAATATTCAATTTAAACAACCTTTAAGTAGTGTATGCTAAAATAGCGGCGCTCATCCGTCCAGACCCGTTGCGGTTGAAAACCGGCCTCGCGCGCCAACTGCCGAAATTCTTCTATGTCATATTTATAGGAAGATTCCGTCCAGATAGACTCATTGGCTTCAAACTCAATTACCGAGCCGTTTATGCTGACACGCTGTTTGTCATTGCTGACTATGTGCATCTCTATGCGACCGGCCTCGGCGTTGTACAGCGCCTTGTGTTCAAATTTGTCCAGGTCAAAATTACTGCCCAGTTCCCTGTTGAGACGTTCCAACTGGTTCAGGTTAAAGGCGGCGGTCAGCCCCCGGGCGTCGTTATAGGCGGCGTGTAAAACGCGTTCATCCTTTTTTAAATCCACGCCGATGATCAGGCCGCTGCCCCGCCCGCACACGGCGGCCATATTTTGCAAAAAGGCGCGTGCTTCATTCCGGTGGAAATTACCGATGGTGGATCCCGGAAAGTAAACCACTCTTTTTTCCACCTGCTTACGCGGCCGGGGCAAAGCAAAAGGCTTGCTGAAATCGGCACAGACCGGAATAACCTCCAGACGCGGATAACGACGGGCTATGGCGGCGGCGCTTTCCTTTAAAAAAGCACAGGAAATGTCTATGGGCACATAAACCTCAATACCGCTTTTCGCGTCCAGAATGCGCTTTATTTTTTCGCTGCTGCCGCTGCCGTATTCTATCAGCATGGCCCGGCGCCCTATCACCTCCACCATTTCATCCATATGTTTTTCCATAATGGATAATTCGGTGCGGGTTACGTAATACTCTTCCAGATCGCAAATCGCGTCAAACAGCTTTGAACCGCGTTCATCATAAAAATATTTACTGGGCAGGGTTTTGGGGCGCAGGCTCAGTCCTGATAAAACTTCGCGATACATGGCTTTTATTCCCGCATCATCCTTTTTTATTTCCGGTTCCATAGGTTTTCCTTACGATTCCGAAACGTCCACGCCGCGCCAAAAGGCAATATAACCTTCTATGGGCCTGGCCGCTTCCTTTGTTTTCGGGTAATACCATGCGGCGTCGCGGTTTTTCTTTCCATCCACGCTCAGGGTGTAATAACTGGCGATCCCTTTCCAGGGACAACGGGTATGTGTTTGGCTCTCTTCCAAATATTCCCGGCGCACGCTGGCGGGCGGAAAATAGTGATTGCCTTCCACGACGATGGTTTCGTCGCTCTCGGCCACAATCTTGCCATTCCATACCGCTTTCATAAAATCTCCTAAAATGTTCGCGCACAAAGTCCCGAATAGATGTCACGTTTTTATCACAAAGATAAAATAAGTATCTGCCAAACGGAGACTGCTACTCTTCCTTTTCGGTTATTTCTTCCCGCAGGCGTACCGGCCCCTGATTTTCGGGAATTTTGCCCTTCATGCCGGCATAAAAGTCCCGCAGGCGCTGCATATCCTCGGGTATATTGCCGCTGGGCATAAATGAGGGCCCAATGCCGGCCACCTTGTTTTCCCAGTCTTCATAGCCCATGGCAATGGGTACCCCTGCCGCCAGAGCGATGCGATAAAAGCCGCTTTTCCAATAGGGCGCCCTGGAGCGGGTGCCGTCGGGGGCTATCACAAAGGCAAAGCGATCATGTTTTTTTATCTGTTCGGCGATCTGTTCCACAAAATTGGTGCGTTTACGGCGATTTACCGGAACGCCGCCCAGCCACAACATATACTTTCCGAATAAGCCTTTAAACAGCGTGTCTTTTGCCGCCCATTTAAATTCGATTCCCATCACATAGGAGGCCAGCAGCATGACCACCAAATCCCAGTTGGAGGTATGCGGCACCGCCAGCAGTACAAATTTTTCGGAGGGGGGCATGGTGTACTCCACCTTCCATCCAAACAGACGCAGCACGGCTCCGGAGAGGCGCGCGGACCATTTTTTATTCCCTGGCATAGATTTTTCCCGGTTTAAATAAAACTTTTTTTTCCGTAAGCCACAGGGCGCCCAGCACAAACAGACCGCCAAGGGTCAGGCGGCCAATATCCGCCTCTTCGCCGAAAAAAACAAGAGCCACGGTAATAGCCAGCGGTATTTTTAAATTGTTGAATACCGCCAGAGTCCCCGCATTGACAAGCGTCGCTCCCCTGTTCCACAAAAAGAAGCCCAATCCCGAAGCGACCAAACCAAGATAAATCAGGGTCAGCCATTGTCCGGCCTCCATACCCCGGGGAACGATTTCGCCGAAGACCAGCACATAAACCAGGGTAAGGGTAACCGCCCCGAGGAAGAAGGCGCCCATGGGGGAGGCGTCACCCGTATCGCGGTTTTGTTGACGCCATATTTTATAGGCCACCTGACCGGCGGCAAAGGAAAGATTGGCTCCCTGAATCAGGAAAAAGCCCAGGGTCAGCGCATAGCTTTTTCCGGGCTCGTAAACGACAGCGCCCGTTCCGGCCACGGCAATAAAGGCCGCCAGCAAATTCATGCCGTTCAGCCTTCTTTTGTAAAGATCATACAATAGAGACACATAAAGAGGGGTGGAGACAGTAAACAGGGCCACCTGCCAGGCCGTCAGCCACTTAAAGGAATTGATGTAAAGCAGGTACATCAGCCCGAATTGAACCATGCCGCTGAAAAAAGCCGCAAAAAAGGCGCCGCGCCCCCTTCGCCAAAGGGCGGGCAAAAAAGGCGCGAATACAAGCAGGGACAGCAAAAGCCTGAAAAAAGCGACAAAGCCGGCATCGACGCCGCTAAGTTCACCTTTGATGAGACTGAAGGAAAAGGCCCACAGGATGGATACGGTCAAGAGATAGATCATGGTATGAAAATTAAAGAACGGCGGGGATAAATAGCAACCGGATTCCCATTAATTTGAAAAAGAGAGAAACATTTGAACTTTTTAGGGGCAACCTTTAAATTTATAGGCTTTTCTACCAATAACGACCGACACAATGAATTTTTCCATAGGAACTTAAGGAGAACAAAGCGCTATGATGACAAAAATGCGCCAAATGAGCAAGATGATATTCTGGATTGTAGGACTTGCCTTTATTGCCCTCATCGTTTTTGAGTGGGGCGCGGATGTTAACCGCGGCGGGGGCGATACGACCCTGGGTGAAGTAAATGGGCAAAAACTTTCCATACAGGAATTTAATGATCTCTACCGGGCCGCGCTGGAAAATGAACGGGCGCGGACAAAGGGCGAGCTTTCCGAATTAAGAAGCCAACAAATCCGGGATCAGGTTTGGGAACAGTTTGTTCAGCGCGTACTTCTTAGGGAAGAAATGGAAAAGTTGCATATCGCCGTTTCCGATTCCGAAATCGTCTATCAAATTATGAATCATCCCCTGGATGAATTCAAGCAGGACCCCGCTTTGCAGACCAACGGTATTTTCGACATGAAAAAGTATCAGGCGGCCCTCTCCAACCCGAATATTCCCTGGGCACAGATCGAAGACTTTTACCGGCAACAGATTCCGTTTCAAAAACTGCAGAACCTCATTACCAGCTCCGTGCGCGTAAGTCCTGCGGAAATAA
>JALTKX010000178.1 GCA_027006055.1 Calditrichia bacterium
GGTTAAAAGATACTCCAGATGCTCCTCCACCGCCGGTTGGCCATAGAGGGCGCGGATCATCCGCAAAAACTCCCGGCCGCTCATATAAGGCAGAATATCCGCGTTCTCCGGTACATAATAGGTTTGTTGCCTCAGGCGAAAAAGATTTTCTCCGGCGGGGCGCTTTCTGAACAAAACCCGGCCTTCATAGCGGCGGATGACGCCCGCACACACCTTAAGCAGCGTACTTTTGCCGGCGCCGTTTGCCCCGTGCAGTCCGACGAACCTGCCCGGGGGCCAGTGTAATGATACGCCGTTCAGCGCCTGAATATTATCGTAATAAACCGAAAGGTTTTCTATGGTGATCATCTGTTTATATATTTATAGTTTTTATAGCTAAAAAACAACATTAAAGCCAGGGCGATCAACGGCCCCACCAAACGGTAGTTAAAAATCATGATGCCCAGCAGAAGCATGGTAAAGTGAAAGGCATAACCGGCCATGCGTACATTGTCATAAAACATGATCTGAAAGTTAACCACGGCGGCAAAAAATATGAGCCACAGAACAATCAGGGTGACGGTATAGATATACAATAAGTCCACCGGAAGACCACCGGCCAGCCAGGCACCGACAGCCAGGAGCAGTCCCCACAGGGCGTCGCCCCCTTCCACCCAAAGACGGGCCAGCCACCAATCGCGCAGGCGCAGGGGCGTCCCCTGTATCAGCCAGGGAAGTTCCGGGTCACGGTACTTTTCATTAAACCCGGCGCCAAAATAAACCCACACATATAAAAGCGACAGGCCGAAGATAATCAGGTTTCTCTCGGCAAGCGCGCTAAAAGCCAGGGCGAAAAAGCTTACCGCCGTCCATAAAAACATAACCCGCCGCCAAAGGCGAAAAGCACGATGCCGCTCCCGGGCCAGACGTTCCTTGAATATCCAGGCCCGCAGGGGCCCCCGGGGAGCGGGACGCATTTTCATCTTTTGAGACAGCGCATAACGTTGCGCGGCCTCCGGGATGCGCCGGACGGGAGAGGAAAAGGCCTGCATGTCTATTTCCATTGTACGGCGAAAATACACATACAGGGCGGAAGTCAATAAAAAAAGGGCCAGAAAGCCGAACTCCCATTGTAAAAAATAGGCGTAATAACCGGCGGCCATAAGGATAAACGCCATCAACCAGGGAATCCACCAGGGGGCGGGTTGCCATTGCAGATAGAGATATAAAACCGCGCGCCAGGTCAGGGCGGCGCCTATCGTTGCCAACAGGGCCAACAGCAAACCCCTGGCCGGGGCATGGGCCGGCAAGGCCGTCCATAACGGGACGAAGACCAAAATTAGAACCCATTGATATTTCAGGCTGACGTAAAAAAGAATCTGCCGGGCCTGCCGGGGCGTGGCCGGCGCGGTTGCGGTAAGGGCAACCACTTTTTGCCGCCCCGCCAAAAAGTGAAAAAGCGGCCATTGGATAAGCACCCACAGGGTGAGGAAACTCCACAGGATCAAAAAGAGCAGCCGGTTGCTGTCCATGCCCGCGGTCAGCCATTGACCGAAAACGGCATGGGCGCGCGTGGCCGGCACGGCCAAAAGAACCAGCCCCAGGAACAAGGCTTCCAGCTTGTGGCGCGGACGCAGGGTTTGCCAAAGACGACGGGGTTGGCGGTATAATAGAGCCAGAATCATACGGTTTCCTAAAATCAAGGTGGTGACAGCGGCAATCTACGTCATCAAAAGATTGGGTTCAAAGGTGCGATGTATCATTTGTATTAAAAGCTCCGTTGCAATATCTTTCAGACTTTCATGCCAAAAAAGCCGTTTAAGACAAGGCGGGTTCAGTTGCCATAAACGGTTTCCGTTCTTCGGAGGCCGGGGGAGTAAGGATGAGGATCATCAAAAAAATCAATGACGCCGTGGCCGGGCTGGAGGGAGCCTTGCTGCTGACCATCATTTTGCTGATGGTTTTCGGCGCTTTTCTGCAGGTTATCTTACGTTTTTTTGACAAGGGCATTTTATGGGGCGACATATTTTTGCGCCACCTGGTGTTATGGGTCGGTTTTATCGGCGCATCACTGGCCACCCGCGATGGTAAGCATATCAATGTGGACGTTTTTGCCCGCTACCTGAAAAAGCCGCTAAAAAATTACGTTATGGCCTTTATCGATCTTTTTTCGGCGGGGGTAAGCTGGTACCTTTTGCGGGCCGCCATCACCTTTGTGCTGGAAGAAAAGGAGTATAATTCCGTGGTCTTCAACGATATCCCCTCCTGGTATTTCCAGATCATCATTCCCATCGGGTTTGGCCTTATTCTGATCCGCTTTATCATCTCCGCCCTGATACGCATTGTGGAAGCGCGGCGGCCGGAAGGGACGGCGGCCTGATGGAAGTGTTGTTGATCGCCCTGGCCCTGACCGTGCTGGCCCTGTTCGGCACCCCCCTGTTTGTCATCATCTCGGCCGTGGCCCTGATGGCCTTCTTCAGCGCCGATATCGACAGCTCGGCGGTCATCATCGAGCTATATCGCCTGGCCTCGCAACCGGTTTTGCTGGCCATCCCCCTGTTTACCTTTGCCGGTTATCTGCTGGCCGAAAGCAAAACGCCGCAGCGTCTGGTCAACTTTTCCCGGGCGCTGATGGGCTGGATGCCGGGCAGTCTGGCCATCGTCACCCTGCTTTCCTGCGCGGTGTTTACCGCCTTTACCGGTGCTTCGGGGGTTACCATCGTGGCCCTGGGCGGCCTGTTGCTGCCTGCCCTTCTGGACGATAACTATTCGGAAAAATTCAGCCTGGGCATGCTCACCGCCTCGGGCAACCTCGGCCTGCTTTTTCCGCCCAGCCTGCCCATTATTTTATACGGACTGGTTTCTTCCACCAGCATCGACCAGTTGTTTACCGCCGGTATCCTGCCCGGAATTCTTATGGTGGGTCTGCTTTCCGTCTACAGCGTATGGTCAGCGCGGCGGCAGGGCGTGGGTATGAAAAGCCTGGCCTTTGATAAAAAACGCCTGTGGCAAAGCACCCGCGAAGCCATTTGGGAAATCCCCCTGCCCTTTATCATTCTCGGCGGCATCTACGGCGGATTTTTTACCGCCACGGAAGCGGCGGCCGTTACCGCTTTTTATGTGCTGATCATCGAAGTTTTTATCTACCGGGACATCTCGTTAAAAAAAGACCTGTTGCGCGTGGCCCGGGAGAGCATGATTATGGTGGGCGGCATCCTGGTAATTCTGGCCGCCGCCCTCGGTCTGGCCAATTATCTGATCGACGCCGAAATTCCCTCGGCCATTCTGGAAGCCATGCGCGGCTACGTGGATTCCCCCTTCGAATTTTTGATCGTTCTCAATCTCTTTTTGCTGGTGGTTGGCGCCATGATGGATATCTTTTCGGCCATTATGGTGGTGGCCCCGCTGGTCATTCCCATCGCCGCCCAGTTTAATATAGACCCCGTGCATCTGGGCATCATCTTTCTGGCCAATCTGGGCATCGGATACTCCACCCCGCCCGTGGGCATGAATCTGTTTATCGCCTCCATGCGTTTTGAACAACCGGTGATGAAGCTGTACAAGGCCACCATTCCCTTTTTGATCATTCTGCTGGTCAGTCTGGTGATTATCACCTACTGGCCCGACCTGAGCCTGTGGCTGGTGCGGGTAATGGGCGTTTAAGCCCCAAGCTGTTTCCGGGCGTCATCCGCAAACGTCTTCTGACGGAAAGGCCTTTGTTAGTTGAGAATTTCATTTCCGTAAATAAACGGCATATTTTGCCGGGCCGTGCCAGCTATCACGGAAATATCGCCCTTAACAACTAAATTGATGACTTTTTGCTACGAACACTTAATAAAAAAAACGGAGAAAGTTATGCGCGTCTCTCTATTTGGTGTACTATTAATTTTATTGGCTCTTTCCTGTTCATCCCGGCAGACAGAAACAAAACCCGCCGCTTCCGCTCAGTCGTCCCCGGTTTCCATGGAGAAAAAAGAAAGGGTCAAGGTAAAGGTGGAAGAGGTTAAGAGGCTTGCGGACAACCGCTTTAGCCTGCTGGTGCGCACCCTGGATGATACCAGCCGGCTGGTGGAATGCTTCCCCAACTTTATACGCCGGGAAGGCCAGGCGCTGGATATGGACATGCCGGCCAATAAAAAAATGCTCGGCCTTCGGGAAACGGCTCCCGGAACCGTGCTTGAGATGAACCTGTACTGGAAACAATTTAAAAAACCGGCCCGGGCGCTGATTATGGACTTTACCCCGGCACAATAGAAGGCAACGGATTTATCCCCTCAAATTAAAACGGACATTTTTTAAGGAGTACGTCATGCGTCATTTAACCCTTTTTCTTTTACTGCTGGTATCTTTTTCTCCGGCGGTCAACCCACCTAACAAGGGTACCTTTCCCGCCAATTTCTGGAAATTGATGGAAAAGAATATCCTGCAGGACAAATACGGCGATCCGGCCTGGGCCCAACGCATGGCTGCCCGCAAGGAGGCCCGCCAATCCTTTAAAAAAGGGTTGAACAGTGATGTGTTTAAACTGCCGGTGATCCTTTCCGACTTTAGCGATCTGGCGGGACAATTTTCCGCAAACACCTTTCAGGATCACCTGTTTGACAACAACCCCACCGGTACCATGACCGAGTATTACGATGAAATCTCCTACGGTCAGTTCGATTTAAGCGGAACGGTTTACG
>JALTKX010000179.1 GCA_027006055.1 Calditrichia bacterium
GCGCGTAACGTGGGGTTTGGCGCGCGGCCTGAATGCCGATCACACCCGGCAGGTCCACATCAAACTCGGCCATAATACCGCCGGAGTACTCTTTATGAACCGTGGCCGTATTGCCGCTTACCTGCAAGCCGGTTACCACGCTCACCGAGGGCATGCCCAGATGGGCCGCCAACAGAGGCGCCAGCCAACCGTCGCTGTCACCGGCGGATTGCACGCCCACCAGCACCAGATCCGGAGACATGCCGGAAATGGCATTGGCCAGAACCTTGGCCATCTCATGGTTACCGGCGTAGGGATTGGCGCCGGTAATCTTAACCGCCTTATCGGCCCCCTTGGCCAGGGCGGTAAACAGCATTTTATCCACATCCTCGCCATCCACGGCCACGGCGATCACTTCGGCGTCGCCCGCTTCCTTAGTTAAAATAGCTTCCTCCAGGGCATGGTCATCCCATTCATTCAGCTTCATCTTCAGGTACTCGTAATCGAGCCCCGTACCGTCGTCGTTCAGTTCCAGGTCTTCCACCAGATCGGGAACCTGTTTGAGGGGAACAACTATCTTCATTTGTATACCTCTATGGTTTATTGTTTTAATTTTTTTGTATAAAGCGTATTGTTACTCTTCAATGCAGCGGTCGATAATTTCGATGATGTCGAGTACTTCCAGCTTACCTTCGTTGCCCGTGGATTTTACGGCATCCTCAAAACGGGAAACCTCATAAGGGCAGCAGACGGCCAGCACTTCGGCGCCCACGGCAATGGCTTCCTTAACGCGATTTTCGGAAAGGCGCTCGTTGATATTATCGGCCATGAAACCATCCAGCCACATGCCGCCGCCGCCGCCACCGCAGCAATAGCCCTGCTCCTTGTTACGGAACATCTCGCTGAACTGAATGCCCGGTATGGCATTGAGCAAAGTACGCGGCGCTTCATATTCACCGTTATGACGTCCCAAATAGCAGGGATCGTGAAAGGTCACCTTTTTAGCAAACTCTTTGGTCATCAAGGGTTTAAGCTTGTCCATCATGGCCGAAAGGAACTGCGTGTAATGATCTACATCGTAAGTGCCGCCCATTTTGGGATACTCGTTCTTGATGGCATTGTAGGCGTGGGGACCGGAGACCACCATCTTTTTGAATTCCAGACTGTTGAACTTTTCAATGTTATGCTCGGCCAGCATTTCATACAGGCCCTTTTCACCGGCCAGACGCTGGCTGTCCCCGTCGCAACGCTCTTCCGCGCCCAGGGTGCCAAAATTGACGCCCAGCTTTGTCAACACTCGGGCCATGGCCTGAGCGGCATCGTTACCGCGACCGTGATAGGCGTAGTAGTCACCCACAAACCACAGCACATCCACCGGCTCGGGATTCTTGGAAAGGTCTTTTACCTCCACATCGGCCTTTTTGGCCCAGCGGGCGCGCTTACGCGGCGATTCGCCCATGGGGTTGCCATATTCGGCGCAATTCTGGAACATCTCCTGCAGCTCGGCCGGTACTTCCTTGCCGTCCAGAATGGCCTTTTCCCGGGCGGCGGGCATGATGTCGATCATGTTCACCTCCTTGGGGCAAACCCGCAGGCAGTTCATACAGGTGGTGCACTGCCACAGGTCCGCGCTTTCCAACAGGTCCATGCCCAGTTGCAGCTTGCGGTAAATCTTACGCGGCCCGTAATCACCCACATTGTCTATCGGGCATACTCCGATACACTGGGCGCACTGATAGCAATTGCCGATAGACTCGGCGCCGGGCAGGGCCCGCAGGTCTTCCAGCGGGGTGACGTCATAATTCATTACTTCCCGCGGCTGATACATTTTATTCCAATGGCCGGAAATATCTATCCCGTCTACAATGGCGCTGTCTTTTTCCACAAAAGAACTTTTTTGCTCTTTTTCCTTACGGACCATGGTTTTAAAAGTCATAAGAACTGATCTCCATTTTTTGAACACCCAGCACTCTGCGCGCCAACTCCGGCAACTCCGGCAGGATGCGGTTAAATTCCTTGGATAATTTCACTCTGAACACGGTATACATATAAACGGCGTAAACACAGGCCAGGAATATGTTTGTGCCTCTTAGCCCGGAGGCGATGCGGGAATACCCCTCCTCCAGACCGGCCTGGTGAACGGCGGCCGTCGCCTTACCGATGGCCAGATATTTTTCACCCGGCGTATCGCCATCGATTTCAATACCATCGCGCACCAGCAGTTTTAGCGCGCCGCTGCCTTTATCGGGGTCCAGTATCCAACTGGTCCACAACCAGTATTTTTCCGGCTCGTTATAGTGCAAAAGTTCGCTGGCCAGGGCCACAAGCAGGGGCTCGTTTAAGCCGCCGATGGTTGAAACGAATCGGTTAAAGCGTTGATCCACGGGCTTATCGCCATAAAGCAACAGGGCGATTTCCTTGCGCAACAATTCCATGCTGTTGCCTTTAAGCAGCAGGCCCGCCTTGCGTTTCAGGAAGAAAATATGGCGCATCAGTTTTTTTAAATCCTCCTCGGATAAATCATCCAGATGATCGGGGCGCAGTATCTTTTGAAAAAGAAGCTGCTTTTGCTCCAAGCGTTCGCCCATATCATCCAAATCCGCGGAGGAAGCCAGCTTGGTGGCTTCCATTAAAAACTCGTGCGCGGTTTCCTTATCAACGGTTTCATCGATTACGATTTCATCGTAAAGCATGGTTTTTTCTTTCTTTTAGGCCGGTTGTGCTTCGGCTTTACGTACAAACCCCGCGGCCTTCATGGCGGCGGCGCCCCCCATGGAGACCGAGTCTTCCAGATCGGCGGGTCCGGCGGCCGCGCCGGCAACAAAAATACCTTCACGCGAGGTGGATACCGTGTTCAGGCAGCCCCCCGTTGTGCCGATATAACCGTGATGCTCCAGCGGCAGGTCGAAAATTTTGGACATGGCCGTGGTGCCTTCGCTGGGCTCCATGCCCACGGACAAGACAACCACATCCATGGGGATTTCCATGGGACGTCCCAGCGTGGTATCCTCGCCTTTAACCACCACCTGGTCGCCGCGCTTGGTTACCTCGGTAACGATACCGCGGATAAAGTTGACATGATACTGCTCCTGGGCTTTCCAGTAGACGTCATCTTCCCAGAAGCCATAGGCCCGCAGGTCAATATAAAAGACAAACACCCGGCAATCCGGCAGTAACTGGCGGATCTCCAGCGCTTCCTGCGAGGCGATACCGCAGCATACCTTGGAACACCACTGGTTGCCGATTTGACGGTCGCGGCTGCCCACACACTGGATAAAGCAGACCTGCTTGGGCTTTTCCCCGTTGGAGGGACGCACAAAGTTTTTCTCCTTGAGCATCTTTTCGGCGTCCACCAGGGTAATCACATCATCATATTCGTAATAGCCGTACATCTGCGTTTCCCGGCCCGGATCAAAGTGCTTAAAACCGGTAGCCAGGATAACCGAGGACACTTCCACCATCTCCTCATCGGCCTTACCCTTGAGCGTAACCATAATATTGGGTGCGTCGCCATCGGCGGCGATAACGGTGGTACCCATGCGGATATCGATTTCCGCCCTGCCGGTAACGGCGTCGATCATTTCCTGCATGGCTTCCTGCGCATCACGCTGATCGGGCGTAAAAACGGAATAATGTTCTTCGATGGGTTTGCCGCCCAGGAAATCATTCTTTTCCACCAGAATGGTTTTGTATCCCAAATCCGCCAAACCGCGCGCGGCTTCCAGACCGGCCGGGCCGCCTCCTACTACTAAAACGGGTTTCATTCAGCATCCTCCCAAGATAAAAATTCAATTTCACCAGATTTAATTCGTTCTACCTGTTCTTCAAACTCGGCCCAGGCCTTTTCATGATCGATGCCCATTTTTTCCATCAGGGGCCTGTTGTCCACGCCGTGCCAATGCAACTGGCACACCTTGTAGGGATGGGCGCCCATGGCCAGGGCGGCAAACTGCGAGTCGGACAATACCGGAATGCCCACATTGCGGTTATGGGCCTTGGCCGCGAACTGGCTCTTATCCAGCGTGGTTACGCAGCCGGTATCGTGGGTGATCACCACATCGGGGTTGGCTTCTTCCTTCATGCGTTCGATTTTACGCAGGGTGGCAAAGGAGCGGGAGAAGTCCCGGCTGACCAGAATATGACGAAAACCAAAACCGCAGCAGTCATGCCAGGTGGAATAGTCCTGCAGATCGGCGCCCAGGGCTTTTACAATACCGGATACCGTGGCCGTTCGCTGACCGTCATAGAGATCGCGGTCGTAAATGGCGTCTTCCACCACCAGCTTATGATAGTGGCAGGCGGGGTGCACCGTTACCACCACATTGCTCAGGTCCAGCTTTTGGCGCGCCTTGATCTGATCACGCATGGCGTGCACCCATTCGGAGTAGTGGACGATCTCCTCCGGGAAAACCAGGGGTTTGCCCAGTTTATCCAGGATGCGCCGCACCTGATCGCGCAATCCCTGATGATGCAGGATTTCATTACGGGTTTCCTTATAGTGGCCGTAGCTGGTGCCGCAGTGAATCAGGGGAAAATATCCATCCTGATAAGCCTGGGCGAAGTTACGTATGGCTATGGCCGCCTGCGCCGCGGAGTTGGAAGCAGACGAGGCATAATAGTTCCAGGCGGTACAGGAGGTCTGATCCTTGGGATCGTAATAATTATAGCCCAACTGACGGTGCAGCCAGAAAATGGATGTGGAATAGCCGGGGATATGCCCGCACTGCCCGCAGGATTTATGATGCCAGGTATTCTGAATGGGGATTTTCTTTTTACGGCCGTATTTGGTATCCACCTCAACATAGTTTCCTTCTTCTATGCGGTGAACAATGATTTCCCCCTTGGCTTCCAGATCGAACAACTGATCCTTGAAGTATTCGGTGGGTACTTCTCCCTTGCGGTCAAAAAAGCGGTCTTTCGCTTTTGTCGGGCCGGGATTTATCACATTAAGCTTAGATGACATAGGCTCCCCCTTCAGGGTTTTTAATTTTCCTTAACAATTATCACGTTTTCACGGTGGCGATCCATCGGGGTCGGGTCTTCGCGGGATTCTCCCACATTGAGAATGTAGACCGGTTCCCATTTTTCAGAATCCATTCCCGTCAGTTCCACCAATTGTTTTTTTACTTTTTCCGAGGCAAAGGTGACCACGCCGGAATCGAGACCTTCCGCATGGGCTTGCAGCATCATGTTCTGCGCGGCGCACCACATGGTGGCCAGGTTATGCTCCATTTTATGGCGGTTGGCGTTTTTTTGCGTCAACGCCAGCATCATGGCCGGGGCGCTTCCCAAGTCCGCCGCAAAATCGAGGGCCTTGTTTTCCCAGGCCTCATCCCCACCCCAGGGTTGATGATCATACATATAGCGCATGTACTTTAGCACCGTGGGGTCTTTTACAATAACGGCGGCGGCTTTTTCCCGCGCCGCGCCCTTCAACAGAACGAATTTGCGCTCCTGCAGCTGGTATATACTCAGGGGCGCCCAGATGGCCGCTTCCAGTATAGTATCCAGCTTGTTCGGGTCCACCTCTTTAAATTTGTCAAAAGAACGACACGTGCGACGTGTTTTAATGAGTTGCAGGGTTTGCCGGGCCAACATACATCCTCCTTTGGTGAAGCCAACTGAAAAGATGCGGTATTTCCAGCTCTTCAACTCATTTATGTTTATCAGACGAGGACTTCAACCTCATCCAGATCGTAACCATGCTCTTCCAAAAGCTCTTCCATCACCTCGGTAAGGATCATAAATATCCCCTCGTCCAGGGTTTCGATCATATCGAGATTACCGGATAGCTTCCAGATCAGATAAAGCTCCAACTGGGTCTGCTCGCTCACATCCCAGGCCAGTTCGGTTGTGTGCAGCGTCTCCGGCGGAATAGCCCGGCGCCACGTTTCCAGGTTTTCGGACACTTTTACCACATCCGGTCCCCAGTCGGGGAAAAAGTCCGGTTGCAGCATATCGGGCGCCACCTGGGTTCCGGTGCTCATCACCTTATAGATGATACGGCTATAGGCCTGCAACGCGGTTTTGGCCGACTGCATGCCGTTTTTCACGGCTACCTCGCGCATTATGGTAATAATGCCTCCCGGACTGTTTTGCCTGGGGCAACGGGTACAGGAAAAGCACTGCGAGCAATCCCACATGCTGTCGTTAAGCAGCTCATAAAAGGTGTGTACATCTTCTCGGGCCATCACCTGGGCGAAAACACGCGGGCTGAAGTCATAAAAACGGGCGGAGGGACAGGCGGCCACGCAAATACCGCACTCATAACAACCGTAGAGCGTGGTATGCCAGCGCATGTCGGCTTTCACTTCCTGAAACAGCCGCTCTTTTTCCTCAACGGGTACATCCTGATATTTCGCATCTGCATAAATAGAGCCCATTATAATTGCCTCTTGTTATATTAACGTTTTAAATGTGATTTAAAGGCCGCCAACTGCTCCCTGGACGGCGAACCGACAATCCTTTCCAGTTCTTTCTCCCCGGAGGAGAGGATTATGGTCGGTATGGTTTTGATGCCTTCCCTGTATGCCTCCTGTAAACCGTCCTTGTTTTCAAGCTTTACCGTTCGCAGGGAAAAGACCTCTTTTTCCTGTTCCACCATTTCCCAAACCATGCGCAGGGCCGGGCCGCAGCCGGAACAGGCGGGATGTGTGAACACACGGATCAATAGCTTATCAGCCATCAAATCCTTCGCAATGGATACATTCACCCAAATCTTTCTCGGCCATGTAGGCTTCAAAGCCGGGGATGGCGTCCGCGCCCTTGGCCAGATTGGCTAAATCGCCTTCCAGATTGTCGGGACGCACCTTAACAATCCAGCCCTCCTTGTAAGGGCTTTTATTCAGAATAGTGGCGTCTTGCGCAAGCTGCTCGTTAACAGCGACGATCTCGCCGGAGAAGGGGCACTTAACCGGACCAACCCATTTACCGGACTCCACGGTGGCGATACTTTTATTGGCCTTAACCTTTTTTCCGGCCGCCTTGGGTTTACAATGGATCACCGACCCGGCCAGGGTTTGGGCAATATCCGTCATCCCCAGGGAAATGGTGCCGTCTCCCAGATCGCGCACCCACACATTGTTTTCCACACTGTAATACAGGTCATCGGGAAGGAGACAATTCTTTATTTCTGCCATGACACACCTCTTTAGTAATTAAGTACTACATCCGCGCTGAGCGCTTCATCCATCATCCAGGCCGCGCCAACAACGTCGTCTATTTCATCGATCAGATCATCCTTGGTCATGTTATGCAGGTCCAGGGCCGCGGAACAGCAATAGAGCTCCACGCCCGCTTCCTTGGCGTCACGTAAAAAGTCGATAATCAACTTACCGCCTTCCAGGGCTTTCAGGTTTTCGGCAACCCCTTTTTTAGCCAGCAATACGCCATCGATTTGAAACACAATTTTCACTTCATTATCCATAACAGCGGCGATATTGGCCATGTAAAAGGGCGTGGCGCACCTTTGGGGCGTATCGGGTCCCGATGTCATAAATATAAATACACTTCCATCTTCATCCATTATCCATCTCCTTAACTTACTGGGTCACTTGTTCAAATAGTTGTTTAAAGTCATTCTCATCCACGCCGGCCATGTCGATATTCAGCTCGGTCAGGGCCCGGCGCAGCCGTTTTTCCAGTTCTTCCCTGTCCAGACGGGCTCCCTGAAAGGAGTGCGAGAACTCCTTAAGGCAGTTTTGCGGGCTCATGGGAAAATCGCCCGAAATACATACGTCATCGACAATATCATCCACCACGCGCAGGGTACCGCGGATCAACCCGCCCCGGGCCTTGTGGGCCGCCTGCAGAATTTTTACGTTTGAGGAAATCTTAACATGCTTCAGGTCTTTTTCGGCCAGTTGAATATCGTTCATCCAGGAGTCGCTGCGCAGTCTTTCATCCCATTCATAAATCTTATCCATCTCCTCCAAAGTGGGCATGGAAGGTACCAGGGTGATGTTGAATATTTCCTCGAAGGAGCTGAGCAGGGCCTCGGCCACATCCTCCAGCTTTGGCAATACATCCAGCTCTTTTTTCATGGTGGTCATGTAGTCATTTAAACCGGCCCGCACCTTATCCCGCATTTTTTCATCGGGCAGGCGCAGTACCCGGGCCATGAGTTCGGTGTCAAAATCGAACATCATGCTGCCGGCAAAGACAATGCCTTCCTCGATTTCGCCCACGCCGGTGCCGCCGATTTTTTTACCGTTGACATGTATATCATTGATGGGCCGGAAAGAGGCGTTAATGCCAAGCTTATTGTAAGCCAGTATGGCGGGCTTGGCCAGCTTTTCAAAGCGCTCTTCCAGGGCGCGGGGCAGGCCAAATTCCGCCGACCGGGCCGAGGGCAGCATCAGGTGAAAAAAAAGCTGATTAGCGTCCAAAAGAACCGCGCCGCCGCCCACATGCCGGCGGATAACCGGAATCCGTTTTTCGTGGCAGTACCCGGTATCCACCTCCTTGTTCACTTCCTGAAAATAGCCGGTGGACACATAAGCCGCCTCCGGACGCATAATGGAAATCGCCGGTTCGCTGTCGGCGGTCATACTCTCCGTTATACCGTGGTAAATGCTTTGTGAGCGCAAAACACTTACCATTCCCATATCCAGCAATCTTACGTGCATCCGGCCCTCTTTTTATACAAACAGTTGAATATCCGCTTCGGCGGCAAACTCCAGAAATGTGGCCGCGCCACCCAGTTCCACGCCATCGATAAACTCATCCTTGGTAAAACCAAAAACATCCATGGTCATCTGGCAACCCACCAGCTTCACTCCGCTTTCCACGCAAATATCGCGCAGCTGCTCTACCGTGGCCACACCCTTGCTCTTAAAGGTTTTTTTCATCAATGTGGTTGCCACATCATTAAAACCGGGCAGGTTGGATGAAATCAGGTTGGGAATGGGCCATTCGATATTTTTAAAGGTTTTCGGCCCGAAAGGCATTTTCATGGGCATGGAAGGATTGGAATGCGGGGCCACCTTGGCATCCAGCTTTTTCTTTAACAAGGTCAAACCGTAAAAGGTGAAAAATATCTGCACTTCCATATCCATGGCCACGGCGGTGGAGGCCAGAATAAAGGGCGGATAAGCCCAATCCAGAGTGCCACGCGAGGCTATCAAAGCCATTTTTTTTGTATCCGACATATAAAAACTCCCCTCTACTTTTTACGAATGAAAAATACGTACTCGTCGCCAGACTCTTCATGAGAAAGCAACTCATTGCCCGTGCGCTTTGTCCAGGCGGTCATGTCATTTATGGAGCCGGGATCGGTCGCCACCATTTTAAGCACATCGCCCGTATTCAGAGTCTCGATGGCTTTTTTGGTTTTGAGAATCGGCAACGGACAGTTTAGTCCGCGGCAATCCAGTTCCATATTGGCTTGTACATCGCTCATTTAAAATCCTCCGGTATATGGTTAAAAAAGCGTACACTATTGTACATGAGGGAGTTAGTCAGGCGGGGAGATATATATCAAGATTCATGCCAGAAGAAATCCACCCTGCTTTTAAAATTACTAAACAGACGTAAAACAACCCCGGAACCACTAATAGCAAGGATCGGACTCTTCTATAAAATTAAAGCGGGGATAGGATCAAAAATAAAAAGGGGTTAAAATATTATGGTATTATTGCCATACCTGTGGCAAAAGAACCTTAGCTTTGGCGTATAAAATCCCATTTGGTGATTTCGTACTTCTTCATCTTATCACAGAAATTTTTATAATGGATGCCGGCATGCCTGGCCGCCCGGGAGATATTACCGTCATACCTTTTTAAAAGGCGCGAAATATATTCACGCTCAAATTTGGAAATCAACTCCGATTTGAGCTCATTAAAAGACAACTCCTCATTAATAAAATACTGGTAGCTGTGGGCCTTGGGCAAACTGATACAGGTGGAAAGAGTGTCGCGGGTCAGGCAGCCGCCTTTTTCCTTGATAACGGCCCGCTCGATCACATTCTCCAACTGGCGGATATTGCCCGGCCAGCTTTGGGCCATTAACAATTGCACGGCGCGGGCGTCGATCTCTTCTATATTTTTTTTAAATTTTTTAGCGTAGCGGTTCATAAAGTGCACCGCCAGCAGGGGGATGTCGTCTATACGCTCGCGCAGGGGCGGCAGCTCAATGGGAATTACATTGAGGCGGTAATACAAATCCTGGCGAAACTCCTTGCGGGCCACATCCTGCTCCAGCTTGCGGTTAGTGGCGGCGATAACCCGCACATCGATCTGCCGGGTTTCATTGCTGCCCACCCGCTCAAACTCCCGCTCCTGCAGCACGCGCAACAGCTTGGATTGCGTGGAAGAAGAAATATCACCCACTTCATCCAGAAAAATCGTTCCCTTGTCGGCCTGTTCAAAGCGGCCGATCCTTGTCGTCAGCGCTCCGGTAAAGGCTCCTTTTTCATGCCCGAACAGTTCGCTTTCCAACAGCGTTTCGGCCAGGGCGGCGCAATTGACCCGCACAAAGGACTCATTACCCCGGTAGCTGTTATAATGGATAGCCTTGGCGATCAGCTCCTTACCCGTGCCTGTTTCCCCATGGATCAGCACCGTGGCGTCCGTATCGGCCACATCGGTAATCAGATCAAAAATAGCCCGCATCCGTTCATTCTGACCTATGATATTGCTGAAGTTGTAGCGTGAGTCCACTTCCCGGCGCAGGCGCTTTACCTCTTTTTTCAAAGCCTGTTGGCGCACGGCATTGCGCACCACGGTGACCAGTTCATCATAATTTATCGGCTTGGTAAGATAGTTAAGCGCCCCCTTTTGCATGGCGTCCACCGCCTGCTCGATGGAACCGTGGGCGGTAACGATGATGATGGGTACGTCGATCTCCTTCAACTGCATCTCTTCCAGCACCTGCATCCCGGTCATTCTGGGCATCTGATAATCGGCAATAACCGTATCAAACTCATCATTTTTTATTTTCTCAAAACCAATAAGTCCGTTTTCGGCCACATGCACCTCATAGCCTTCCCGTTTAAGGTTGGCTTTCATTACCGTTAAAATGGACGGCTCATCATCAATTACCAGAATTCTCGGTTTGTTACTCATACCGTTCCCCCGCCTATCGGCAGCCTTATTACAGCCACGGCCCCCTTTTGTCCCGTCCATGACTTAAGCGTAAATTGTCCGTGATGATTATCGACGATTCTTTTCACAATGGTCAGTCCCAGTCCCGTCCCCTTGGCCTTGGTGGTAAAAAAGGGCTTCAGGATGTCGTCATAGGTAATTTCCTTTAAACCCGTGCCGTTATCTTCTATGACGATTTCCACATGGGGTTTTTCCGCCTGTTCCTTTATAAGATAGCGGATACGGAGCTCGGGCTGGTCGATTCCATCCATGGCCTCCACGGCATTCAGGATTATGTTAATCACCGCCTGTTCCAATTGTCCTTCGTTTATAAGAAGATTGGGCGTTGATTTGGGCGGTTTATACACCACATTGGCCTTAAGGGCCATCAGTTGCGGACGCGTAACCTGCAGGGCGCGCTCCACCACCTCGATAATGCTGCCCGGCTGCAACACCGGCGTCATCGGCTTGGAGAGTGAAAGGAGTTGCGTGGTCACCCCGTTAACCCGTTCCACCTGTTCCTGTATTAAGTTAAGATAGTTACGGGCCTCCTCGTTATCCAGCTCGCCCTTTAAATAGTGCGCGGCGCCCTGAATGGCATTCAGCGGATTACGCACCTCGTGGGCCACCTTGCCGGCCATGGTGCCAATATCCGCCAGCCTTTGGGCATGCTCCAGATTGCTGCGCATGCGGGTGGCGTCCGTAACATCCTTTACATACTCCACAATCTGCTTAACCTCTCCGTTTTTATCATACAGGGGGAAGTTGTGTACCTCAAACACCTTTTCCTCGCAGCTTTCACGGTCATCCTTGGTGCAGTAGGTGAATATGGGTTGGCCGCTGTCAAAAACACGACCGGCATTGCAAAAGCCGCACTTATCCTGCGTTCCCGTACACATCTGAAAACAGTGCTCTCCCACAAGCCTGTCCTTGGAAAAACCCAGAATATTTTTCATCTTTTTGTTATGGGCTACAATTTTATATTCCTTGTCGATAATCATGACGCCGTCGGAAATACCGTTAAAGATGGCTTCCAGCCTGCTTTTGCTTTTTTCCAGTTCGCGGGAAAATTTTTCGGCCTGTTCCTTGGCCCGGCTTAATTGTAAAAAATTATCCTTCAACGAGGCCACCATATGGGCAAAGCCGCTATACAACATATCCATCTCATCGATAAACTGACCATCCTCGGCCACCCGGATATCCACATCCATCTCTCCTCGGCGGACGCGATCCACCTTTTCCGTAAGATGGATCACCGGCTTTATCATTATATGGGAAAAAAGAATGAGGGCGCCGACACCACTGGCGATAAAAAAGAGTGCCAGGGCCACCAAAAGTTGATCGCGCTGGCCGGGAAAACGATCCATCAGCATATTAAAGACCAACAGACCCACCACAACAACGGCCACAACCAAAAGGGTTCCGAGAATCAAAAATTTATACTTTAATCCTGTCTGCTTCATCTGTTTACTTTCACGGATTATCACCGACCCGGGGTTGAGCGGTCACATCACCCTTTGCCCGGGCGGAACACATCAATAACGTTTTACCTTATTAATTCCCCGCCGGCGGCGCCGGCGAAGATGATGAAGAATGTACTATAAAATTTCCTGAGGTCAAAATGGGGTTTTGCCTTCTTAGGGCCATGGGACGGGAATAGCACGTTTAGAAATTGCGCCTTTATCCTTCCGGGCGATGACGTCTCTTACGAGCAAAGAGAGAGCTCCGTCCCGCCTGTTTTGAACAAGTGGCAAAGGGGCGCCGCAAAAAACGGCCATACGGGGATCGTAAAAAACCGCGCGGGGCCATCTGTATGGGCGGCGGCCGGGCGGCGGCGTTCTTCCCGGGAGGAGAAAAAAGCGGCTTTATTTTCCGTTCTTCACCTGAATGGTCTCCTTTGTGCTGGTGGCCAGCAGCTCCTGCAGATGATCCGAGGTGGCTTTTTGCATGGAAACCACCGTATCCGAAACATCAATATTATTACGCATGCCGAACAGGGTGATATCCAGAATGATGTGGTTGGTGGCAATGTCAACGATAGCCTTATTGTGAGTCCAGGCTGTTTTTTTGGGCAGCTTACGATCGGCCTCGCCCATCAGCAGTTCGTTTTGATCCACAACCAGTATGATCTTATGATCCCAAAAGGCTTCCATGTCATCCTGATTAATGCCGTAGGTATAGATGCATTCCGTGGGCAGATCGATGGTGGTAAAGGAAAAAGCGATGATCTTTACCCCGCGCTTTATAGCCGCGCCCAGTTCCTTTTTCAACATATCCGCTTCCTGCTGCCACACGGAAATATAGATCGAAGTTTCGGCGCGCTCGATCATCTCGCGGGCTTTATGTATCATGTTTTCGTAACCGACTATATTCCACAGATGGCCCGGCTCCAGGGCGATTTCAAAATGTTTCATGGCCTGGCGTACTTCCGAAACGCGCTGCTTAAACTGCCGCTCCAGCAAATCAAACAGTTGATCCGGCGGCAGGGGCATATATTTTTGCGGCTCGGTATAGGTACCGTTGACAGCGCCCATGTTTTCCAGCTTGCGGATGACGTCGTAAATAGCGGAACGGGGCACGCCGGATTGCTTGCTCAGCTCGTACCGCGTGGCCGGGTTGTGCTGCAACAGCGAAACATAGGCCTTGGATTCATACAGGGTAAATCCCAGTTTTTTCATGCGTTGTGCGATTTCATCATATACCATGTTACTTCTCCCCGGCGGATAACAGAAAGCGCAGGGCGCTGCCCAGGGTTCCGCTCCAGTTTCCCCAGTTATGCCCGTCGGCCACGGCCTGAACTTTCAGCCGGGCCTGTTGTTCTTTTAAAAAATTTACCGTCTTTTTTTGATTTTCGTCCTGAGACTCATAAAGTCCATAGGACAAATAGATTTTTTTTCCCTTGATCGCCGCGCCGTCCAGCGCCTTAACAATACGCAGGCTGTCAACCCAAAAGGAGCCGGACTGAGAAAAGAGCCCCTCCAGCATGGCGCCATGATCCCTTAGGGCATACAGCGCGGTTAAGCCTCCCAGCGAGGCGCCGCCCATATAGATATGAGAAGGCCTTAAAGCATATTGCTTTAAACAGGCCGGCACAATCTCCCGTAACAGGCGCTTTAAATAATCATCATCAAAGCGCAACTCGCGCATACGATCCCGAGGGTCGACAAAAAGAGCATTCAATGCAGGCAGGCGTCTCTCGCGGATAAGGTTGTCCATTATTACCGTTGCCTGACCAAAACGTATATAATCGCCGCCGTCATTGAATATTAAAAACGGGTCTTGTTCCGTTGCCTTGGGATGCTGGTACACATAAGCCCGGTACTCCAGCCCCCCCGCCTTATAGATTACGGTATCCAGCTTCGTGTAGGTCTTGTTGCGCAAACGTAATATTTCCCGGGGAAAACGATATTCCGGCATAAACAGAACCGAATTGCTACCAAAGCCTCCTCCGGCGACATTATGATTCAATGAATCCAACAGCCATTTTTCCCCGGCAATAATTTTATATTCCACGCGGGCGTCCGCTCTAAACGAATGTCTTCTGTAATAGATATCCGTGCCGATAATTTTCAAAAAGGGTTCCGCCTTGTCCGACCAGCCGTTAAAATCACCCGTCAGAAAAACAGGTATATCACGGCTGTTCCTGTATATAAAAACAACCGTACTGTCCTCTATCAGGGGAAAAGCACTCTGCCGCTCCAGCCAGCGTTCCGCCGCGGCTTGCCTGCCCGCCTCCGGCAAATCAACCATCTTTTCCAGCACATCATCCCACTTTTTTTCTTGTCCGCAGGCCAAAAAAAGAATGTTTGTTAGCATAAAAAGCAGTATGTAAAACATACCATTTTTACTTGTTGATAAGTTGTGGATAACTTCTTTCATGAAATACGATCGTACACCTATTTATAAATTACACACCGCGATAAACACGATAAACCATTGATATTAAAAAGTTTATGGTATTTTCCTCCAAAAGAGATCCCGCAGGTATGGCGAAATTTCACCATACCCCCGGCAGTTTATTATGTGGAAAACTCCACGGTTATCAACAATCTAATCCGTCACTTTAACTTCCGTGGATAGATGCCGGAACCAGAAGAAATACAAGCCCGTGGAGAGGGCCAGCAGAATCACGCCCAGCCAGGCAAACTCATCCCAGCGCTTCATGATAACCGCCATACCCGTCAGGAACAGAACCACCTGCCAGGGCACGGCAAAAAAGGTGGCAATGATATCCCTCCGGTTTTCCCTGTTAATTTTTTCCATCACCTCGCCCTTAATTTTCTTACGGATCGGTCCCCAAAAGCCAAAGGGACGGGTGCGTTTATAAAATTCCAACAACACCTTTTCATCCGTGGCCGGAGCGAGATAGGTACCGATAACCATTCCGACAAGCGAAGCGGAAGTGGCTATCATAAATGAAAAGTATTCCGGGATATCGGGCAAAAACAGCCGTTGCAAAACGGCCGCAACCATTCCGGCCACCGTACCGGCGGCAAAACCGTAACCGTTCATGCGCCACCAATACCAACGAGCCATGGTCGGCACCAGCAGACCAGCTCCCAGACTGGAGGTTATCCAGCCCCATATTTCATTTATATTATTGATCAGCAACATAAAACCGAGACCCAGTACCACCAGAATGACGGACGACCAGCGCCCGTGGGCCATCAGCGTTTTTTCGCTGGCCCCGGGATTGATATAGGTTTGGTAAATATCCTTAACCCAATAGGCGGCGCCGGCATTTACCGTGGAGTCGAAGGTGGACATGGCCGCGGCCATCAGACCGGCCACCAATATGCCTTTAATGCCAATGGGCACCATCTGGTTAATAACGATGGGCAGAACCGCTTCCGGGTCTTCGATGACGCCGCTTTGCGTTCCAAATACGATACCCAGAATGGCAATGGCGGCGATAAAGGGCCAGCGAAAAGCGAGCAACACCGTCCAGAACAGGGAGAGTAAACCCGACTCACGGTCGCTGCGCGAGGCAAAAAAGCGCTGGATCATATATTGCGACGTCCCCCCGGCGCCCTCGATGGTTACCTTAACCAGATAAAAGAGAATGGCGATGCCGAAAAGATTGTAAATGGAATAGGCCGATTCCGCGGGCAGATTCAATTCCCAACTGGGCCAGACACTGGTCCAGGCCTCGCGGGTGGTATCCAGGGCCATGAAGGTGCCGTCCCGCATGGGCACGGATACCTGAAAGGTTTCCGGCAGATTAAAACTGAAAAAAGCCAGGGCGCAGATAAAAATGATGGTTCCAAAAATGAGGATACCCTGAAAAACATCCGTCCAGACCACGCCGTACAAACCGCTGGCCACGGTGTATATCATCGCCAGGCCGATCATAAGCGTGGCCGCCCAAAACTGTGATGGCAGCCCCATAAAATCGGGTATACCCAGAAATTCACCCACAAACTTACCGGAGCCGATGGCAAAGTAGGTGATCATGGCAATGGTAACGATGATGATGGAGAAAGCGGCAATCAAACGGGCCACATCGCCCTGACGGCCTTTGCCAAAACGAAAATGCATCCATTCGGCCAGGGTCATCACCAGGGCCCGGCGGTTCCATTTACCCTGAAAGATCATCAGAAAGGCCATAATCAGCGTTACGCCGCCGCGGATTTCTATAAAAAAACCCGAGGCGCCCAGGGCAAAAACAAAAGCCGTATTGATCATGGTACCGCTGACATCCAGGTTTGAGGACATGCCCGAGGCGCCCAGCGCCCACCACGGCATATCGCGCTCGCCCAAAAAATAGGAACTGATGCCCCTGGAAGCCTTGCGCTGAAAATAAAGACCGATGCCGACCATGCCAAGCAGATAGACGACAACAATAGAATAATCGAGTATACTCATGCTTTCCCCATTATAAGTAAATGATTGTAAGGCAGGATATTTTTCTTTTTGCTTTCACCAAAGCAAAGGGAAAAATACCATTGGTAATAAAAAAAAGGCCGGCCGCCGGAGCGACCGGCCTGAAAGTTTAGCTTACTTCATCAGGATCATTTTTTCGGTTGCCGAGAATTTCTCCGCGGTCAACTTGTAAAAATAAACACCGGAAGCAACCTGATTTCCGGCGCTGTCCTTGCCGTTCCATACGCGCGTATGGGAACCGGCGGTCACATTACCGTTAATCAGCGTGGCAATCTTCTGGCCCACAACATTGTAAACCGTCAGCGTTACCTTACCGGCAACCGGCACGGTAAACTTGATGGTGGTTGAGGGGTTGAAGGGGTTCGGATAGTTCTGATCCAATTGATAAACGGTCGGAACATCCGGGGTATGACCGATGGAGGTCAGCGACTTCAACGGATCGAATTCCTGCTGGTCGGACTTATCTTCCTGGTTGGTCCAGGTGTCGGTCGGCATATCCCAGGGCAGCGTGGGGAAGCTGCGGGCGCCATCCTGGCCGATGTAGCGGATACGATAGGCATAATCGCCAAAACCCGCCGGCTCAAACGTCCAACTGCCATCCTGGCTGCGCCAGGCGTAGCGATACTCAAAGGTGTTGAAGGTCGGCGTTACCAGCGACAGAGTGGCGGAGAAAATATTATCGCCGTCGTCGTCGGTAAGTTTGAGAACGCGCATTTCATCAACATCTTCCCATCCCTGCGTATTGACAAAGGAAGGCATTTCGCCGATCCAGTACAGGGTATCGGTGGCGGGATCAAAGGGCACGGCCTGCAGATCACCGTCCATGGCCGGGGCCATGTCCACGGAGAAGACCACGGAAACATCCTTGCCGCTCTCGATTACCCAATCGGGATGAACGTCGTCATAATAGGTGGTCTCTTCGCTGGCGTCCTGATTTTCCACGCCGGCAAATTCAACATCGCGGTTACCGCCGCCCTGGGAAGCGGGACGCTCCCAGCCATCGGTCCACATTGTATTTTCATCCGCTTTAACAACATAGTACTTATAGGACTGGTTATCGCCCACGCCCTGCTGTACAAAAGGCACATTCAGGAACCACTCCAACGGATCCGTGGTTTTGCTGGACATTTTGGAACGCGTGGGATCGCTATCGCCCCAGCCGTTAAAACCACCGCGTACCTGCAGGGAGTCCTTGGCCGGATCAAAAATCAGCACCTCGGCCATAACATCCATGCGCACGTTAAAGTTGATGCTGCCGTCCTTGATTTCCGTAACCACATCATCGTCATTATAAAATACGGGAGCAATGGTGGTATCATTGGCGCCGAGTTCAATGGCGCGGTTATTATCCTCGTTGTTGCCCCAATCCGTACCGATGATGAATTTGTATTCCTGCTTGCTGTTGGCCGGCATCTTGTAAGTACCTACATAAACGCTGTCACCGTCGCCGTCTTCCATATCGGGCGCGGTGGACGGGCTCCAACCCTGATAACTACCGGCGGCGCGTACCACATCGGAAGCGGGATCAAAGAAGCCTTCCAGTATCTTCACGCTCATATCCACCTGCAGGGTTACCATAATGGAGTCACCCGCCACAGGCTCTACATACGGATCATTGTCAAAATATACCGGAGCAAGCGCGGTATCATTGACGCCCATTTGAACAGCCCTGTTAGGTTCACCTTGAAGCTCATCCTTACCCCAGGCGCTTCCAATAAGGAACTTATATTCATAACGCTCATTGGGCTTTACTTCATAGGTGACCACATAAGTGGCGTTTCCATCGGGGTCTTCCATATTAGGAGCACCGGCCGGATCCCACCCCTGAAAAGCTCCCGCCGCTCGCACGGTATCCACATCCGGATCAAAATTTCCCACTTGAACCTGGCGGGTCATATTGACGGCCAAATGCAGGATAACCGTTGTATCCGATGAGGCGGGAAAGGTAACCGCTGTTTCCCCGTTATAATATACGGGGGCGATGGTGGTATCCTTATCCCCAATGGTGATGGAACGGTTCGGGTCGCCTTCGTTGTTTCCCCAATCCGTGCCGATTACATATTTATACTGGTGATCCCCGCTGGACATGGTATAAGTGACTTCAAAAATACCGTCGCCATCCGGATCCTCCATGTCGGGCGCCAGGGAAGGGTTCCAGTCCTGCATGGAACCGGCCAGGCGCACCACCTGGGTACCGGGATCAAAATTGCCCTTAAGCATCTGAACGTTCATGTCTACCTGAAAGGTGACATTCACTTCAGCAGCCTGCAGGCCGGTAAAACCGAGCAGAAACAGGCCAAGGGTGAAAAGTATCGAAAGTTTTCTCATTGAGAAACCTCCTGTTTGGTTAGTGGAACATGTAAAGTTTTTATATACGTTTGCTAAGATCAAGCACCTCCTTTTTTAAAATCCGACTTTTATGCCAAATGTGTGGACGTCGCCCAAAAACTTAAAGCTCTGAAAAGCATAGTCTATGGCAAAGGACATATAGCCCACGCTGTTGTAACGCACGGCGGCGCCCAGGGTCAGTCCCTCTTCGCGGTCACGCATAAACAGCGTTTTAAAACCGCCGCGCAGAAAAACCATTTTATTCAAAAACGACCATTCGGCCCCGAGATTCATGTATTGCGTGTTATCGCTGGGCAAGCCGGCGTCCATGGCCAAAACAAGGTTTTGTCCCTCGCTGATTTCAAAATCGCGGGAGAGTCCCAGTTGCAAACGCAGGGGCAGGTCGAAGGCGTCGGTTTCGTAATTGGAGTTCAACCGGTTCACCGTGCCCGATTGCTCGGGATTGGGCGTGTTTTGAAACAGCAGATCATCGCCGTTAATGCGCATCTTGGTGCCAAAATTGGTAATCGACGTGGAGAAACGGATACCGCTGAAAGGGGTGGTAAATACCGTACCGATATCCAGGGCAATTCCCTGCGCCGACGAGGCGGCAATATTTTCCCTAACATATTTCAAAGTAGCGCCAATTACAAAATTTTCCGTCAAGGGCCGGGCATAGCTCAGGCCGATGGCATACATGCCCGCGCCAAAGGTATTGCCGGTACCTTCCGGCTGAAACTCGGTGGTCTCCAGCATATCGGGCATGGTAACCGCCGTTACCGAGGCGCTGAAAACACCGGCGTCGCCCGCGGGCATGGCCATGGTGATAAAGTTCAGATTCACATCGGCTATCCAGCTGGTTTGGCTGAAAAGCCCCATGGGTCTGCTGATGCGCCCGATACCGGCCGGATTCCAGTATACCGCCCCCGGATCATCCGCGGAGAAGGAATAGGCCCCGCCCATGGCCACCGTGCGCGGCCCCATGCCGATATTTAAAAATTTGCCGGCCGTGGTGCCCGTTTTAGAAACATCCGCCCACAGTGTCGCGGCAAACATCAGTATAATCAAAATAAGTGCTTTTGTTTTCATTGCATATTCTCCCGCGGGCTATTTTATAACCGCAAATTTACCGACTTTTTCACCGATGCCGTCGGCTTGTATATGATAGATATAAACACCATAGCTGATGGCCAGTTTATCCTTGGTCAGCATATCCCAGCGCGCCGTGCCGTTGGCGATATCCGATTCATGTTCGATCACCTTTACCAGCTCGCCGTTTATGGTATAAATACGAATGGTGCAACGGGCGGGCAGATGCGTGAACTGCAACATGCGGGGCGCCCGGCCCTGCGTGTAAATATTTCTGCCCTCAAAGGCGGCATAGCCCCGATAGGGGTTGGGCACCACCTTGATGTCGCTCAATCCGGCCTTTGCCGTATCCCTGTCCACATAGGCGCCCCGGGCGGCAAAGCGGTAAAGGTCGCCCGACAGGAAGGGTTTTTTAAGCAGCAGCCTGGCCGTATCACCGGCGGCGGGGATACGCTGGCCCAGGGAATCCACCGGGGCCTCCTTTAGTTTAAACTGCCAGGTAAACTCTTCATCGCCGCTCTGATTTTCCTCAAGAAAGGCGATCAGATCATTGCGCTTGATAAAAACGACGCCAAACAGGGTATCCACCGAAGCCGAAAAGATACCGTCGCGGCCGTTTTTTGTATCCACATCCACAAAGCCGAAGTTGATAAACTTACCGGTGCTTTTATTATACACTTTAAAATTCACATCCCGCGCGGGCCAGGTTTCGCCCTCAAACTGAATCTCCGTGGATTGGCCAAAGCCGCGATCGCCAAAGATGATTTCATAATCAAAGGGAGCCTGGCGGCCGTTATTCCCGTTGGGCTGGGTGAGCTTGGCAAATTCAAAATCGGGGATATCGGGACTGCTCCAGCCCGAAAGAGCCGTGTTCAGCTCCACCTGTTCCTCGTTTTGAAAAATAAGGCGGAAACCGTCGGTCAGCGGCTGTTCGGTGCCGGCCGCCAGATTGCGGTTGTCGGCCACCAGCGTGTCGCCCGAGGTGGAATCCACCAGGGTGTAGGAAAGGGTGGTCAGCGTATCGGACTCGGCGCCGATCCCCGGACGCAGGGTATCGCGGAAGGTGACATGATAGACATGACCGTCGCGCACCTTGTTGGGGTCGATGATATCATAAGCGATCTTACCGGATGAGGTACCCGCCGCGTGCCGGACATTGCCCAGGGTGGCTTCCACATAGCCGGCCGCGGGCGGCGCGGGCGAAACCCGGGCCACGTTTTTGCTAAGCTGTATGGTGCCGTCGCCGCGCACATTGATGCGGAAGGGTGATTCGGTCGGCAGAATATTGCCCTCGGGATAGCCGAAATCGTAGGAAGTAAGCACATAATAGTAGGTAAAACCGTTTTTGGCGCTTTCATCCACAAAAGTATGCTTTATTCCCGTATTGCTGCCCAGGTTAAAATGCACGCCGTCGATACCCACCGAGTCAAAACCATAATAATTGTCTATCAGATCGAACTGAACCAGCGGCGAGCGGAAGATAAGTTCGCCATAACCGTTGGTAATGTTGGTGACGTCCTGCAGCGCGGGGTCGGTGCTTCGGTAGATGCGATAGCCTTCAAAGTCGTTGCCGTTACCGCCGATATTGGCGATATACTGATCAAAGCTCTTCTCGGCGGCGTCATCCCAATAAAGGGTCACCTTGTTATCGCCGGGCACGGCCGTAAGGGTGGGCGTGGCCGGGGCATTGGCAAATTGATAATCGTTGTTATAGGTTTCCTGGGCGCGCACCCGTTTTTTCAACACGGCCTGCTTGCGGATTTCGCCGTTGGGATCGGGAACCGGTCCGTTGGCCAGTATAACGGCCATGGAGATGGGCTCGGACTGACCGGCTTTAAGCGGGAAGTAGGCCGCGCTGACCAGCACGTCGAATTCACCGGAAACCACGCTTTGCGGATCGTAGAATTTTCCGGGAATCATATAGTTGAACCAGAGCACGGCGTCGCTGCTTAAATCCAGCGCTCCGGCGCTGAGACGCTGGGCGTTGGTAATACCGATCTGGTCGGTTTCGGAAACATCGGTGACGTCTATATTGGGCTCGCCGGGAAAGTTGGTGCCGGCGCCCGAGGTGGGCACGCCGTCATTTTCACCTTCATCACCCGTATCGGGCACGCCGTCCAGCCCCACATCGTCGAGCAGCGGATTCCAGTCGCCGTCATTATCGACGAAATCGTTGCGTCGTTCCTCGATCATCTCGTCAATACCTTCGTCGATGCCTTCGTCAACGGCGCCGTTGCCGTCGTTATCCACGCCGTCGGCATAAGCCTTGCCCAGGTCCTCGGCCTTTACATCGTACAGTATAATATCGGTACCCGGAACCTTATAGCGGAAATAGGGACTGTCGGCGGCGGCCTGGTCGATGATCTCCTGGGTAATTACGGGACTGCCGGCCTCGCCGTTATCATCATTGTCGATAAAATCGGCAAAGGCCGCGCCGACGTCATCGGACTCCACCATCAGCAGATGAACCGCGCCGTTTTGCAGGTCATCGGCCTCGGGATTGGGCGGCCATCTTTTCCAGGTATCGGAAGCCACCAGATCGGCCATGGCCTGGGTGACCAGCGGGCTGTTGGCCTCGGCGTTGCCGTCGTTATCTATGCGGTCGGCATAGCCCACCCCTTTTTGATCGCCAAAAGGCACATGGGTTTCGTTCTCATCGATCAGACCGTTGCCGTTATCATCCAGCAGATTGGTAGGGTCCTCACCGACCAGCATCTCCTCACTGACGATGGGGCTGTTCAACTCGCCGTCGCCGTCGTTATCCACACGGTCGATGGCGATGCCCGGCGTTTCCAAAAGGGAGACACCGACGATACCCACGGGATCATTGCCGAAGGTGGGCGCCTTGTGGTCGCTGTCACGGCTCCAGATGATATCTTCCAGCAGATCAAACTCGGAAATATCATCCTGGGAGTCGCCGTCGCCGCCCACGAAATCGGCATCCCAGATGGTTACGGCAAATTTTTCAATATCCTTGGTGCCGTCGTTTTTGAAGGTGTGAAGCAGATAAACCACATCGCTGACCAGGATTTGCGACCAGGCCATGTTGCGCACATCCAGAATGATGCCCATGCCCTTGCGGGTCAGGTCGGTGGTATCGGGAAAATAGTTATAGCGGTCGTAAAGGTCATCCGAGGCGCGGTAGTAAATTTCCTGATCGGCGTTAAATATGTTTTTGCCGAAATAGCCGTTCCAGCTGCCGGCCCAGCCGGGATCGTTAACATCCGCTTCCTTATCGGGCCAAAAGGGCGGCCACGATTCCGGATCAACCGAATTGGCGATGGTCTGCTCGCTGGAAGGACGGGCCGTGTTAAAATAGCCCGGCACCGGCTCCATGTTCCAGGTATCGCGGGTAGTGGGGTTTTCCCGGTAGTTCATCACATCGACGATGCGCAGCTTATTGCCGTCTTCGTCTATCACTTCCCCACCGACAAAAAGACCGGTAAGAGCCAGATAGACCTTGCCGGTGTTTTTCGGCCATTCATAGGGCGTTTCCACCGAAATGGGCACGGCGCCCTGTCGTCCGGTTTGTCCCCAGTTAAAAATCGTGGTACGCACATTATTGCCCTCGAGCTGTGCCTTGCGTCTGTAGTCGGGGTTGCCGCGCTCCTTGCCGGGCGTGTATTGCGCGGAAAGGGTCATGGTCATGGCAAGCACCAAAACCACAATCCGGTAAACATTTATTTTTATTCCGTTCATCAAAATTATCTCCAGCTAAAGCGGTTAAAGAGCCATTTCCAGACCGAATTGCACCCTTCTTGGCGGAGCATAGTGCCATGGAAAGCGGGTATATTCCTGAACAGTATTTGGTCCGTTGGTTGTTACATTGATATAGTTGGTGGTAAAATCCGCCTTGCCCGTGTCGCCAAAAACATTAACAACCACACGGTTGTCCAGCAGGTTAAACACGCGCAAAAAGGCGGTCATGCGGGCCGAGGCCAGTTCAAAGGCATAATGCAGCCGCAGGTCGATGGTAAACTGGCCCGGCCTTTCCCGGCTGTTGCGTTGCAGGCCGGCGCTGATGCCGCGATCGGAAGTAACCTGGGTGATGCTGGGCGTGTAAGGCAGGCCGGAGCCGTATCGGGCAATGATACTGCTGCCCCAGTTTTCCATGCCATAGTAGAAGGAGAGATTAAGCAAATGACGCTGATCCCAGTCCAGCGGTAAAATAAAGATGGTCGGCGCGGCGCCGGAATTGATGGCGTTAAACTCATCCTCGGGGGAAGAGTTGCTGCCCTCGGCAATTTGAAAGGTATAGCTCATATCAAAGGAGTAGTTGTTACTGTAGCGCTTGTTAAAGCTCAGGGTTAAGCCTTTGATATTCGAATAATCCTTGTTGATATATTTAATATAGGTGCCGTTGTTCAGGGTGCGGATGGGGGCGCTGGTACTGATCCAATCGCGCACATCGCGGTAAAAGCCGGTTACATCCAGCCGGTAATCCCTGGCGAAGCCCTGTTGCATGCCCAGTTCATACATGATGGTACGCTGGGCGTCCAGGTCGGCATTGCCGAAAACCCCCTCGTTATTGGGATTGTCGGGCAGACGGTAATCGCTACGGTTATAGAGGTATTCAAAGGAAGGGACCTGCAAAAAGTGCCCATAGGAAAAGTGAATGGTGCCCTCGCTGTTGATGGGATAGGAAATACCCAGGCGGGGGCTGATCTGCCACTTGGCGGTAGCATCCTTTAAATAAACCTTTTCCCTTTCGGCGTAGGATACCGAATCATAGGCGGCATTGATGGGATCGTTGATATCGGGATCGCTTTGGATGGCCGGCACCTTGGCGTTGGGGTCAAAATAATCGAGGCGCACACCCACGTTGATGGTCAGGTCCTGATATTCGATTTTATCCTGAATATAGCCGGCAAATTCGACGGGCTTACGCACATAGTTGGAGCGCTGGGCGCTGTTTTTATCCGGGACGGTGGGCAGAAAGAGGTCTTTGTCATTCAGGGCGCCGTCCTGCACGGAGTATTCGTCCAGGGAGAGGCGATGCAGGCGTGTTTCCAAACCCATCTTTACCAGGTGGTTTTTATTTAACTGCGAGACGATATCGGCGCGTACCTGAAAGGTACGGGTCTCCCGCGAAAAACGGCTGTTATTGGTGCCGCCGGTGGCAAAAGCATTACCATCCGCGCGCCAGGGCACAACATTTTCGCCAACCACGCGTCCGGAGGGGTCCAGATAGCGGGGGTCCGTGGGGCTTTCGTACAGATACTGCTTAAATTGCTTAACAAGATAGGCCGTCTTTACCTCATAAAAAGTGGTGGCCGAAAGGGTGTGCGTCATGGAAAGCCAGCCGTTGTAGCTATCCAAAAACTTATTCAAATTTCCGTCGGGCGCATATTTAAGGTTATGGTCATAATCCTGAAAGTTCCGGCGGGAAAAAAGAAACTCGGAAGTAAGCTTGAGCGTCCCCGTCGGTGTAAAGGTCAGCTTGCCCTGCCCCGTCCAGTTTTTGCTCCAGTTCATGGGCACAATGGCGCCGTTTTCAAAAGTGCCGTCGGGACGGCGGGCCACCAGGGTATCCCCGTTAACCGAAAACTTGCGCGTGCCATACAGATAGCCGTCGGTATAATTATAACGGGTGGTCATAAAAAAGGTCAGATTGCGGAAAATGGGTCCGCTGAGGGAGCCGCGCAAACTGTAGTCCTGAGCGGGATTGAAGTTATCTATATTGAAAAAATAGTCGGTAAAGTTGCTAAGATAGTCGCCGCTGAAAACCTGAACATTACCTTCAAAGGTTTGGGAGCCCTCCTTGGTGACGGCGTTGACCACGCCGGACATGGCGTTACCGTATTCGGCGGGAAAGGTACCGGAAATAACCTCGATCTCCTGAATACTGTTATTGTCGATATCCACCGCCTGGCTGCCGTCATAGGCGTCGCTGATAGACACCCCGTTAACCTGATAGGCAATTTCCGAACTGCGGCCGCCGCGAATGTGAAACTCACCGTTAGCTCCGCGACTGACGCCGGGTTGCAGTTGCAATACATCGCTCATCTCCACCACCGGCAGGGATTCGATCTGTTCGGAGGAAACCACGGCCTTGCTGGAGGTAAGGTCTTTTTGGATCAGATCGCGCTGGGCCTGCACCACAATGGCCGACTCCAGTTCCATCGTCTCCTCGGACAACGTAAAGTCCAACGTCGTGGTGCGGTCGATGCTGATGCGCACCCCTTCCATTTTAACTTCATGATAGCCGATATACTGGGCAATAACCGTGTATTTACCCGGTGGAATATTGAGGATAACATAGTCGCCGTTAACATCGGTGGTGGCGCCCAGAACGGTATTTTCAAGGTATATATTAACCCCGATCAAGGGTTCGCCGCTGTTCTTGTCCTGAACATGACCGGCGATTTTACCCGTCGTTCCGGCCATCAGCCCCTGAACGCAAGCCAATAAAAACAGTGTAAAGACCTTTTGTCTCATTTAGTGCTCCTTACTGATCCCATCGTTTGTTTCATCCAAAACAAAGGACTTTATCAGGTCATTGTTATAGCTGATCTTTGTTTTTTTATAAAGATTATTCAAATAGATAAACATTATCTTCCACTCATACTCTTTTTTATATCTTTGAATAAGTTCCTCTTTTACTGCTTCAAAACTTTGCTGGCCGGGCTCTGTGCGACGGCTTACCTTAAACAGACCAAACAGGCCCCGCGCCCGCCAGGGCCCCACTACTGTGTTCAGGGGCGCCTTCCACAGTTTTCCGCGCAGCAGACCGAAGCGGCTCCAGTCCGAAAGCCCCATCCGCCCGCCCCGCTCCGCGGACCAGCGGCGCAGGGAATGCTCCCGGGCCAGCTTTCCAAAATCTTCTCCGGCCATCAAGCGGGCTTTTAACTCCAAAGCCTTGTCCTCGCTGTCCACCAGAATCTCGGAGACTTCCAGCTTGCGGGGCGATTTAAATTCGTCCTTATGATCCAGATAGTAGGCCTTCAAGGCGCTATCGGGTACGGTATAGGCCCGTAAAACCTGATTAAACTTAAATTTCAGAAAAAGGTTATTGCGTGCCGTTTCCACTTTCTCCCGCACAATGGGCGCTTCGTCATATCCTTTTTCCCGCGCTTCATCCAACAGTTGCCGCTGAATGAGCAACCCCTTTATTGCCGCCTTTAAGGTGGGGATATCGACAATCGAAGCCTGTACACCCCGAGGGACACGCTCCAGCTCCTTTCTGATATCGGCCAGGGTAAATATCCGTTGGCCATAGGCGGCCACCGTATCATGCGCCTCCCGCCGTTCTTCGTCGCGGGCGGAGAGACTCCGCACCAGACGGCTGAGGCCTTCATCGTAAAAATTTAATTTTTCTTCATCAAAACGCTGCTTTAAAAAAGCCTGCTCCGCGGGACGTTTTTTATTGATACGCAAAGTGCGTTCTATGCCGCGCCGGGCGTTCAGATATTGTGTTTCCGTCAACAGGGGCGCGGGTTTGCGATCCTCCACTTTTATAATGCTGTAACCCTGCGCCGTTTTTACGGGACGGGATATTTCCCCCGGTCGCAGACTGTACGCGCTGTCCTCAAAGGCGGGGTCCATATCCCCCCAGCTAAAATAGCCCAGGTAACCGCCATTGCTTTTCAGGGTGGAATCGGTAAAGGTTTTCCGGGCCAGTTCCTCAAAGGAGGCGCCCTTTTTTAAAGCCGTGTATAAACGCTCGGCCTCTTCACGGGTCGGGGCGTACAGGTGCCGGGCGGCTATCTTTTCCTTGCTGCGGGCAAAGGCCCGGCGCACCTCCCGCTCATCCGCGGTTATGCGGGCGTATACTTCCTGATCCTTCAGATAACCGAGGATCATTTGATTTTTGGCCCACGCCAGCTCCTTTTTATATTCGGGATCGTTTTCCAGGGCGCTGTTGTCATCATAATGCTTAAGCAACAGTTCATGCGCCATGTTTTGCGCCACCTGCCGGCGGGTTACCAGGTTATCCTTCATGGCCGATGTAAACAGATACTCGCGGTAGCGCTTCAGATAGCTGTCAAAGTCGACCGTGTAGTCGCCCACGGTCGCCACCGTTTTTACCGGTTGCTGACGGCAGGAGGCCAGCAAGAATACGGCCGTCGCCACAAAAAAAAGCCTACGCATCTTCACTTACCTTTTTAAGGATAAAGGCGCTTTTGCCCGCAATGCGCACGCCTTCCCGGTTGATATAAACAAGCGGCTTGCCCCGGATAAGGTTCTGCCACCTGGAATCATGCTCGGGAAGAAAGACCGTCTGCTCCGAGGAGGAGTTGTTGATCAGCACCAAAATTTCATCCGTCCCCAGTATACGCTTATAGGCCAGGATATCCTTTTCCCGATCGGAAAAAACAAACTTCATGGCGCCCCGGGTCAACGCGGGCTGTGACAGTCGTAAATGGATGAGTCGGGAGTAAAAGTTATAAAGGGTGCTGTCAAAAAGGACGGGGTCCGCGGGGCGCGGCGTAAGGCTGATATTGGCGGTTTCTGTTTCGTAGGTCATTTCCGGCCAGACCATGGGTTTGCGCTCATCGGGATCATCGGCGCCCCACATGCCGGCCTCGGTGCCATAATAGACCATCGGAGGGCCGGGAAAGGTCATTTGCACCATGGCCATTAGACGCAGTTTCCGCCACTCCCCGTCATTGGGACGCCGCACGTTGTAACGCGGATTGTCATTCAACCCCACCCTTTTATCATAAAAAAGATCGGGGTTTACAATATTGGAAGCCAGCCGGTCCGTATCATGGCTGTCCATCAGGTTGAGCAGTTGGTAACGTGTTTCCGGGGCATAGCTACGGTCAAGACGCATAATCTCCCGGGCAAACTCATCGGCGTTGTAGCGGGTACTGTCATCGATAAAAAAGCGGGTCATGGCCGCCGCCCAGCGATAGTTCATCACGCCGTCAAACTGATCGCCTTGCAGCCAGGGCCCGGGGTCCATTAATGTGTTATTGGCCCAGTCTTCCCAAAAAATCTCGCCGGTAATATAGGCCTGGGGATTTATGGACTTAACTTCTTCCCTGAACTTTTTCCAAAAGGGATGCTTCACCATTTCGGCCACATCCAGGCGCCAGCCGTCTATCCCGTCGGAGGGATCGCCGTCTCCGTTGGGGTCCATCCAACGGCGGACGACGGCAAAGATGTGTTCCGCCACCGGCGCAATCAAACCATTCTCGTCTTCCTTCAGTTCGGGCAGTTCGCGCACATTCATCCAGCCCTGGTATTCAAATTCATCGCCGGGGGTGGCAGGATCGTCAAAGCGCTTTATGGTATACCAGGAGGCATAAGGCGAATCCGCGCCCTTTTCCCGTACATCGCGGAAGGCCCAAAAATTTATGCCGGTGTGGTTAAAAACACCGTCGATGATAACGCGCATGCCCCTGCCGTGGGCCTGCTCCAGCAGCTTTAAAAAAAGCGTGTCGGCGCTGCTCCATTGCCAGGTGGCGGGATCGGCGGGGTTTTCCTTTTCGAACAGCTTTAAATCGGCCCGGGGGTCGGGGCCAAAGTAGGGGTCGATATGATGATAAGCGGCGGCATCGTATTTATGCAGGGAGGGCGCATAGAAAACAGGATTGAGATAGATGGCGTTGATACCCAGCTTTTGCAGGTAGTCCAGACGGTTGATTATCCCCTGAAGATCGCCACCGTATCGCCTTCTCTGAGCATTATAGGCAAAGCCCTTGCCGTTGGCCTTTTCCCAGGGTTGCAGCTTATACCAGTCGGAGGTCCAGGGACTGATATGCCAGGCGTTGGTCGTATCATGGGGATAGCTGCCGGCCAGACTGGCCAGGGTGGGATCGTTGGCGCTGTCCCCGTTGGCGAAGCGCTCCGGAAAAATTTGATAGAATACGGACGACGGCACCCACTCCGGGCCGGAAACCACGGGATGCTGCTTACAGGAAAGCAGAAGCACGGTCAGCAAAAAAAAGAGTCGATACATAGATTAAAATGTTTTGAATGAGACGTCGCCGATCCATTAGTAACACTAAATATAGTTACTAAAAAATGTGAATCAAATAGTTTCGGTAAATATTTCTGACAATTGACTTATATTTTTCTAATATTTGGGCAAAATGAGGGGGCCGACAACCCAAAGCATAGTTAGGCCGGAAAACTAACTTTGGAAGAGACCGGGGACGGTTATTTTTATCCGATCGTTTCGGGCCGCTTCACCGGGACATACGGGCAGGCCCCCCCCCTAAAACGGACAGGTTCCGGCGTAGTCTTAAAAGTTAGATTTTTATGCTAAATCACGCTATATTTAGCTACTTAGACGGAGACAGAACCATGCTAAGGCTGTACGGCATTCCCAATTGCGATACCATTCGTAAAACCAAAAAACTTCTGGATCGGCACGACATCCCGTTTCAGTTTATCGACGTGCGGGCAACACCGCTTTCCCCGGGTAAATTAAAGGAAATCAGCGTCCGGCTGGGCTTGATGAAGCTCATAAACAGGCGGGGCCGGACATACCGCGATCTGGGCATTAAAGAAAAGTCTCTGAGCGACGATCAACTTCTGGATATACTTCAACAAAACCAGGCAATGATTAAACGGCCTTTACTTGAAAACAACAACAACTATTATATCGGTTACGACGAGCAGGGCCTTCTGGATTTTGCCCGCCTCGTTTAACCCGGGGGTGATATGAACAATATGACAGCCGTCATTTTAGGCGGCGGACGGGGCTCGCGACTGGACCCGTTGACGCAGGTACGTTCCAAGCCCGCCGTGCCCATCGGCGGCAAATTCCGCTTGATCGATATTCCCATGAGCAATTGTCTTCATGCCGGCGTCCGCGATATTTTTATCCTGACCCAGTTCAACACCGAATCCCTGCACCGGCATATTTACGACTCTTACCGCTTTGATAATTTTTCCCGGGGATCGATCCGCATTCTGGCCGCGCAGCAGACAACCGAGAACAACGACTGGTATCAGGGCACGGCCGACGCGGTACGCAAAAACATCAACTTTTTTAAAAGCGCCCACGAACATATCATCATCCTTTCCGGGGATCACCTGTACCGCATGGACTACCGCTCCTTTCTGCGCTTTCACATTGAAAAGGACGCCGATATCACCATTGCCGTCAAGCCGGTTCATGAAAAAGACGCGGGCGAGTTTGGCATCCTCAAGGCCAATAAAGAGGGACGTATAACAGAGTTCGTGGAAAAACCCCGGGAAAAGGAAGTTCTGGACTCCCTGCACATTGAGGAAACCCTTTTCCATGAATTCCACATTGACCCGGGCGAGCGGCGCCATATTGCCTCCATGGGCATTTACATCTTTAAAAAGGAGGTGTTGTTTAAGCTTTTGGAGAACAACAAAAAGGAGGATTTCGGTAAGGAAATCATACCGGACAGTTTAACAGAGAAAAAAGTTTTTGCCTACTTCTTTGACGGCTATTGGGAAGATATCGGAACCATCCGCGCCTTTTTTGAGGCGCACATGGACTTTACAACCCCCATACCCAAGTTCAATTTTTATGATGAAAAATATCCTTTTTTCACACACCCGAGGTACCTGCCGGCCTCAAAAATAAACCAGTGCCAGATAAACCATTCGGTGATCTCCGAGGGTTCCATACTGCTGGGATCGATTATTGAGCATGCCGTTATCGGCATCCGTTCCTTTATCGACGAAGGCACACTGATTCAACGTTCCATCATCATGGGTAACGCCCGCTATGAACACATTGTGGAGCGCGACAGGAATCAGGATAGCCACACGCCGAACCTGGGCATTGGTAAAAACTGCATCATACGCAATTCCATTGTGGATATGGATTGCCGCATCGGCAACAACGTGCAGCTCATAAACAAGGACAACCAAAAGGAAGTACGGGAAAAGCTATATACCATACGGGACGGTATCATCATAATCGCCAAGGGTACCGTCATACCCGACAATACCATCATCTGATATGCGAAACAAGTACCTCTATTTTAAGCTTTTGGATTTACAGCAGCCGGTGGAAGAAGTACGTCGTTTTTCCGAAATGGAGATTACCGCCCTGCTGGGACCCGTTTTACCGATTGACAATATCTTTCAGCTCTCGCAACAGCCGGAGATTAAAAGGATCATCGAAAAGGATCTGCCCCTGCAAAACGCCCTGACCGACGGTCTGCCTGGCCGCGGACGCCACGGCTACCTTTGGAGCGGCGACGCGCCCCCCAATGTGATCCCCCTGTTAAAGCGTCTGGCCTACATCAAAGAGATTTTCATGTTTCAACAGGCCCTGGAGCCGGACCCCCACTGGCTGAAGGAGGAGCTCTCCAACATGCCTTACCGGGAATACAACGTCTATCTGTGGCGCGTTTTCCGCATAAGCACCCGCTCGTTTTTATGGGATCGCCTGCTTTATATAGAACAGACCAGCCGCAATGAGAATGAGGCCGACAGCCAGATTAAAAATCTTAAGGAGGAAATGCTTCTTTCGCCCGAGGCCGAAAACGACCTGAACCCCTACGAGATGATCAGCTATGCCCGCCCTCCCAGGCCCGCTTCTTTTTTCTTCGACCTGAAAAAAAGAAGCCAACGCCTGCCGGACCGCCGCTGGATACAGGCCTCGCTTAACGCCCAGGCCCCCAACCCGGAAAGCAGCCTGCAAGCCCTGTTTGATACCGAAGAGGAGATATATACCCGGGCGATCGGTTTGGGCCTGGATATCACCACCGTGGAGCTTAACCCCATAAAGGCGGCCATCCAACAGGCCAACGCCGCCCTGCCCCATATCCGGCTTTCCGAGCTGAGCTCATTGATAAACGAGTTACAGTCTAAAATAAACATGCTGATGAGCGCCACCGCCGCCGCCCAGACCGACCTGTTTATGTACAGCGCCGAAGGGCAGTTTATCTCCTACTGGCAGGATGAAAGGCGGAGGTTAAAAACCCACGGTTTCAGCCTGCCCGAACCTTTTTTAAAGTATGCCGCCTGTACCCGTTTTCTGATTGAGACCGGTGCGCTGAGCAAGGACAAGGGACTCAATACCATCGTTCTGGCCGCCCTGATCATGACCCTGCAAGGGGCTTTGAGAAAAAAGGAATTACCGTCGTTTATAAGCAGCCTGATCGATTACCTGCGGCGCTTTTACCTTAAACGCTATCTGCTGGGCAAGTTTGACGCCTGGCTGCCCATGACTTACGGCCGTCTGAACTGCTTTAACGACGATGTATTTAAAACGACGGAGGTTCGGGACAGCACGATTCTCTTTTTACCCAACCGCCTGGGTAAAAGCGGCTTTAAAAGGGAAGACCGCACCATCATAGAAATGCTTAAGCTTTTACCCGTTGTTCAAAAGGCGGAACGGCAGTTGTTGGGCAGCAAGGATATCCCCGACGGGCTTTTGGAGGAATACCGGGAGGAGATGTCCGAAAAGGGGGGACTGGCGCGCTGGCTGCCCCGGCAAATGGATGAGTTCTTCACCCGCCTGGAGCTTATGAGCAGGCAAGAGGAGATTCTCCGGTATTACCATTTATTAAAACAGTATAACCGCCTCTTCGAACACCTCGGTCAGACCACCCGTAACCAGGTGGTGATATATGTGCGCCAGACCCGGATAAAAAGCAATGATCACAGCATCGATGTTCCCTGGACGGAGACCGTAAAAAAAATCATCCTGAAAAACAAAAAGATGAGCCACTGGCATCTGAAAGAGGAAAGCAGGCATATTATCCCCGGTAACAGCCCGCAATTTAATCGGGTCTATCACATATTGAGTTATAAGATCATTCCGGGGTAAGCCGCGCGCGCAAAGGCCGCCATGGTAAAAAGGGATTTTACGGTAAAAAAAAGAGCCACCGAGCGGACTTGAACCGCTGACCTACTGATTACGAATCAGTTGCTCTACCAACTGAGCTACGGTGGCTTTGGAAAAGATGGCAAATTTAACGGATTCTTACAGTTAAAGCAATCCGTTATGGGCAAAATATTTCTTTTATCGCTGTTTGGGGCGTAAAAACAGTTTTATGGGAAAAGAGTGGCCCGGTTGCCTATATTGAATTACACGTCCATCCGAAACACCGACCGAAACAACAGGAACGGCCATGACTTATGTAGATGTACTTACAAAAATGGAAACCGAATTTGACGTCCCCGTTCGGTACTTCCTTAACATGGGCTCCGCCCGGCTGGATATGAACGCGCTTGTGGGACATACCATAGGGTTGACCTTTAAGGGATATCGCTGCCTGAACTGCGGCAGCACCAAAAAAATTTTCCGTCAGGGCTATTGTTATGACTGCTTTTATAAGCAGGCCGATGTGGGCGATTGGGTTATGCGCCCGGAACTCTCCACGGCCCACCTGGGTATTGAAGACCGCGATCTGGAATATGAAAAAGAGATTCAGCTTAAGCCACACATCGTTTACCTGGCCCTTTCCAGCAACGCCAAGGTGGGGGTAACCCGTAAAACACAGGTACCCACGCGCTGGATAGACCAGGGGGCCTCCGCCGCCCTGGAGATCGTGGAAGCTCCCAACCGTTATCTGGCGGGCATTACCGAGGTGGCCCTAAAAAAACATGTGTCTGATAAAACAAACTGGCGGCGCATGTTAAAAAATGAAATCGGCGACGCCGATCTTTTTGAATTGCGTGAACGGCTCAAGGCCTATATTCCCGAAGAAGCCCGGCCCTACTTTCTGGAAAACAATGTACATCTTACACGCATCGAATACCCGGTGGCAGCCTGGCCGCAAAAAGTGGTCAGCCTCAATTTAGGCAAAACCCCGGAGTTCCGGGGCCGCTTAAACGGTATAAAAGGACAATATCTGATTTTTGAAAACAATGTTGTTTTTAATGTACGCGGCAACGAAGGAACCGTGGTGGAGCTTAAGGCGGATTAAAGACCGTTCGCTTCCTGCCCATTTTCCTTTGGACGCGTTTTTTTTATATTAGCATCGCTCAGAAAGTGAATCTCCGATAACACGAGGCATCACATGTATTATTTTCGAGTAGTCATCCTTTCCGCGCTCTTTTTATCCCTGTCCTGCTCCCGGGAGCGCTTTACCATCACGGACGATTTTGATACGATCCGCCTGACGGCCGGCGTAACGGACACGCTGATCCTCTCCGACATGTTTTACGCGCCGGATCATACCATCGAACTGGGACGCAGCCCGTCGCTGGCGGTGCAATATCTTCCGGAACGGGACGCCGTTGTCCTGACGGCGGACAGCTCCTTTCAGGGTGCGACCTACTTTAATTTCAGATATCAAAAAAGGGGATACTTTATTCCTGTTAATGTGCGCAAGAAAAGCCGCGTCTTTTTTTCCTATCCCTCGCGTAAGGCAAATCTTGACGTTCGTCTTTTCGGCTCATTTAACGACTGGAACCGCAACAGTCCGCCGATGACCTACAACGCCGCGAAAAAACGTTATGAAACGCACCGGGCCATGAATCCCGGGCGCTATGAGTACCGTTTTTTGGTAAACGGCCGGGAGCTTATCGACCCGGGCAACGCTAAAAAGACCCGTAACCCTTTTGGCGAATTCAATTCCGTTCTGTCCGTCAGTTCCGCCGGCGCCGGGTACGCCCTTTCTTATAAAAGCCACGCCAAAAAACAGAAGAATGTCATCACCACGTTCCGCCTCCGCCAAAAAGGCCCGGTAAAGCGCACGCCGCGCCAGGTATACGTCATCTTCAATAAACAGCTGCTGGATACCAGCAACTACACCCTTTCCGGCAGCGACCTGCAGGTTTCGCTTAAACAAAAGCGGTTCGGCCCGCGCGGCAACCTGTGGGTGGCCGTGCAGTTTCGTGACGGCGGCTCCGCCTATAAAAAGGTACACTTCGTCAAAGGTGAGGTCGCCGGCCTGAAAAAACATCCCTTCGACTGGCAGGACGCGGTTATCTATTCTCTTTTTGTCGATCGTTTTGCCGATGGCGATCCCTCCAACAATAAAAAGGTGGCGCACAAGGAGCTGGCCGACAAAGTCAATTATATGGGCGGGGATTTACAGGGTCTGTTGGATAAAATCGAGAGCGGTTATTTTAACGACCTGGGGGTAAACGTTTTATGGCTCTCCCCCTTAAACCAAAATCCGAGGGATGCCTGGCAGGAATACCTGAAGCCCCACCGTTGGTATAGCGGCTATCACGGCTATTGGCCCATTCTGCCCCGCGCCGTGGATGAACGCTTTGGCGACATGGCCCTGTTACAAAAGGTAACCGCCGCCGCCCATAAGCACGGCTTAAAGGTTATACTGGACTTTGTCTCCAACCATGTACATAAAAATCATCCCTACTATGTGGAACACCCGGAATGGTTTGGCAAGCTTAAACTGGCCGACGGCACGCTTAACCTGCGCCAATGGGACCGCCACCGTCTGACCACCTGGTTCGAGCCCTTCCTGCCCTCCTTTGACTATGTCAACTCGGCCCGGGCTCTGGAACAGATGACCGATGACGCCATCTGGTGGCTTAAAACCGCCGATCTTGACGGTTTCCGCCAGGACGCGGTTAAACACGTGCCCAACGCTTTCTGGCGTACCCTGACCCGTAAAATAAAGGAACAGATCAACCCCGGAAGGGAAACGCCCCTGTTTCAGATCGGCGAATCCTTCGGCTCCTATAAGCTGATCCGCTCCTATGTAAACAACGGTCAACTGGACGCCCAATTCAACTTTCCGCTTTATGATGTGGCCATACCCACCTTTACCGAAAAGGGAGGGGACTTCCGTGATTTAAACCTGGAACTGCTTAAGGGGCTGGATATGTTTGGCGTCGATCATAAAATGGGCAACCTGATGGACAGCCATGACAAGGTGCGCTTTATGGCCCTGGCCGAACACGATATCCCCAGGGGGGCGGACGCCGCGGAAATCGGTTGGAAAAACCCACCGAGGGTGGACCGGGAACAAACGTATCGCATGGCGCGGCTTTATATGATGTATATGATGAGCATTCCCGGCACGCCCGTGCTTTATTACGGAGACGAAATAGGCATGACCGGCGCCGCCGACCCCGATAACCGGCGCATGATGCGTTTTCAGGAAAAACTGACAAAGGCCGAACGCGAACAATTGAAAAGTATCAGCAGGCTGGTAAAAATGCGTCGCGATCACTCCGCCCTGCGCTATGGCGATTTCAGACCGGTATATGTGGATAAGGATGTTTATGCCTTTTTACGCACGGACTTGCGGGAACGCCTGTTGGTGATCCTGAACAAAAGCGATAAGCCGAAACGATTGGCATTGAATTTCCCGGAGGACATTACGATTAACAGTGTCATCGCCCTGTACAATGCCAAAAAGTATGCCTTGCTGCCTCCGGTTCTGGAGGTCAGCCTGGAACCGCTGCAGGGGCAGGTGTTTCTGCTAAAATAGCCCGGGATTAACTAAAAACACAAGGGGACCTTTTCCTTGTCCCCCTTGCCTGTTCGGTGGACGTTTTGAAAAATTAAAGCCGCCCGTTAATAAATCATCCGGGCGGAGATATATAGCGGTTCCGGCCCAAGGATAAGTTCTCTACTTAAAGCGGTCGGGTTTAAAATCCAGTTTGTCGATAAATCGCTTATCGCGGTTGGGATACCCCAGGGAGGCCACGCGGTCAAAACCGGGATCATCCCTGGAGATATAGAACTTAACATCCTCGTTGGAGCATGCCCCGCAGGAAGCGTCATCATGACCATAATCCTTAAGGTGGTCGCCCGAGGCGCAGGAACTGTTAAGCTCTTTACCGCCGATAAATTTACCGATGCCTAATAAAAAGATGGCGCCGCCAAACAAAATGGGTACTAATAAAAATTCCATGATCTTGCCTTTCCGTGCTTTTAAGCAAACTCGTTGTATTCTGTTTCGTCACGGTCATCAAAAAGTAAACTTTGCGTTCTTTTTTGATAAGCCTTTCGGTGGTAAATTACGCATTTTCTCAAGAGTTCCCTAAAAAATATGAGCCGTTTCTTTTCAATACGATTTTTTCCGGGATGGATGCTGTTGTTTATATTGCTGGTTTTTCTTTTTCCCTTTTTGGGCAGCCAGAAAATCAGCCTGACGGAAGCCCTGAGCAATCCCGGAAGCCTGGATCGCCTCATCCTTCTGCACATCCGTTTGCCGCGCGTTATATTTGCCTGGGCCGTGGGGGCGGGGCTGGCCCTGGTGGGCGCCGTCTATCAGGTGGTTTTGCGCAATGCCCTAGCCTCCCCCTACACGCTGGGAGTCTCCTCCGGGGGGGCCCTGGGCGCGGTACTGGCCATAAAGCTGGGGCTGGCGGTCTCTTTCGGTTTTTTATCCACGGTGGCCCTTTTTTCCATTCTCGGCAGTCTGCTGGCCATCGGTTTGATATTTTACCTCACCCGCTTTTGGAAACAGGCCTCCGTTTATAACATTATTTTGCTTGGGGTGGCCTTCAGCTTCTTCTTTTCGGCACTGAACATGTTGCTGCACTATCTGGCCGATTTTACCGAAACCTTTAAAATGATCCGCTGGGTAATGGGCGCCCTGGATGTGGCCGGCTGGGCCTATCCGCTAACCGCGCTCGGGCTGACCCTTGCCGGCGCCCTTTACTTTTTATGGCATTACCGCCATTTTAACGTGCTGCTCACGGGCGAGGAACTGGCCAAAAGCAAGGGGGTGGATGTGGACCGGCTGCAAAAACATTCCCTTATTTTCGGGGCGGTGCTGGCCGGTTTTTACGTGGCGCTGGCCGGACCCATCGGCTTTGTGGGGCTGGTCATCCCCCATATGATCCGCATGATGTTCGGTGCCAACCACAAGTATCTTTTTTGGGGCGCCCTGATGCTGGGCGGCCTTTTTTTAACCCTCAGCGATACCATCGCCCGCATGCTGATCTCCCCGGCGGAAATCCCGGTGGGTATTGTTACCGCCTTTCTGGGCGGCCCTTTTTTTGTCTATCTCCTGATTCGCCAAAACCATTAGCATCCGGGCGGGCAATAAAAATTTTGCAAATTCCTAAATCACGCTTATATTGGGCGCGCTATGAAAAAGATACAATTTCACCACCATCATCATGCCGTAAAAATATATCCGGTCGTTTACACGAGTTGGCAATGATGTTGTGTGTCTGAAAATAAAAATCATTATTAAAACCCGTCTGAATGACCCTCGGACGGGTTTTTTTTTGCCCAAAAACAGATAGTGAAAGGATGAGAAATGCGACTGAAGATAGCCATACAAAAAAAAGGGCGGCTAAGCGAGCAAAGCCTGAGCCTGCTCAGGGAATGCGGCATACGCATCAGCAACGGCGGCAAACTGAAGGCCGAGGCCAGCAATTTTCCCGTGGATGTTCTTTATTTACGGGATGACGATATCCCCCAATATGTGGCCGACGGCGTGGCCGACGTGGGTATTTTGGGCGAGAACGTGGTGCTGGAAAAGGAGAAGCAGGTACGCGTGGAGGAAAAGCTGGGCTTTGGCAAATGCCGCCTTTCCCTGGCTGTGCGCCGCGAGGAAAACTATAATGGCCCCTCCTGGTTCAACGGCAAAAAAATTGCCAGCACCTATCCGGTTATTTTAAATAACTACCTGCGCGGTCAGGGCATCAACGCCGCCATAGAAGAGATAAGCGGCAGCGTGGAAATAGCCCCGGGTATCGGCCTGGCCGACGGTGTGTGCGATATTGTAAGCACGGGCAGCACCCTGCTGATGAACGGCCTGCGCGAAGTGGAAACCATCCTGCACAGCGAGGCCGTGCTGATCAGCAACCCCGGCCTGCGGGGTGAAAAACAAACAGTGCTCGCCCGCCTGCGCTTCCGCATACAGGCGGTACAAAATGCCCGCCAAAACAAGTATATTCTGCTTAACGCGCCAGACGAGGCTCTGGACGCCATCTGCGCCCTGTTACCGGGAATGAAAAGCCCGACCATCCTGCCCCTGGCGGAAAAGGGCTGGAGCAGCGTGCACAGCGTGGTTAAGGAAGATACCTTCTGGGAGGTGATCGACGGTCTGCGCCGGGCGGGCGCGCAAGGTATTTTGGTATGTCCCATTGAAAAGATGTTTTTATAATGAAGATTATTACCTATCCCGATCGAAAGGAGTGGCCCGCTCTCTGCGCCCGGCCTTTTGCCTCGGACAAGGACATTCGCCCCGCGGTGGCGGATATCATGAACCAGGTTCGTCAACAGGGCGACGCGGCCCTGTTTGAGCTGACCCGCCGGTTTGACGGCGCGCGCCTCTCTTCCCTGTCGAGGGAAGTTCCCGAAACAACGGAGCTGCCGCCCCCGCTGCGGGCCGCCATCGATATGGCCCGGAGTAATATAGAACGGTTTCACCGGGCCCAGGAAAGGACGGAAGAAGCCGTGGAAACCCAGCCGGGCGTGCTCTGCTGGCGGCGGGCCGTTCCGGTGGAGCGCGTGGGGCTATACATCCCCGGCGGCAGCGCGCCCCTTTTTTCCACCCTGTTGATGCTGGCCGTGCCCGCCCGCCTGGCCGGTTGCCGGGAAATTGTGGTCTGCACGCCACCCAACGCCGATGGCGGCATTGCTCCGGCCATTCTGTACACGGCGCGCATCCTGGGCATAAAACGGCTGTTTACCATCGGCGGCGCTCAGGCCGTGGCCGCCATGTGTTACGGCACGGAAAGCGTGCCGCGCGTGGACAAGATATTCGGCCCCGGCAACCGCTATGTGACCCTGGCCAAGCAAATGGCGCAAAGCGCCGGCACGGCCATCGATATGCCGGCGGGTCCCAGCGAGGTGCTGATCATCAGCGACGGGGAAGGCAACCCCGCCTTTATCGCGGCGGACTTATTAAGCCAGGCCGAACACGGAGCCGATTCCCAGGTGATATTTTTATGCACCTCCGCCTCGCTGATCAGCGCGGTGGAACGGGAGATAGAGAAACAGCTTACCCTCCTGCCGCGCCGGGAAACAGCCGCAAGCGCCCTGGCCCACAGTAAAATGATCCTGCTGCATGATTTGCGGGAGGCGCTGGAGCTGAGCAACCTCTACGCGCCGGAACATTTGATTCTGGCCACGGACAGGGCCGGGGAACTGGCGGAAGATGTTGTGAACGCGGGCAGCGTTTTTATAGGTTCCCACAGTTGCGAAAGCGCGGGAGACTATGCCAGCGGCACCAACCACACCCTGCCTACCAACGGCCATGCCGCCGCGTACAGCGGGGTTTCGCTGGACAGCTTTGTAAAAATGATTACCTTTCAAAAGATCAGCGCCCGGGGTCTGAAAAAAATCGGCCCGGCCATCGAACAGATGGCGGAAGCCGAGCTGCTTCGGGCGCACGGGAACGCCGTAACCCTTCGGCTGAGGGAGATTAAAGATGTTTGATCCTGAAAAACTGGCCCGGGAAAATATACGCTGGCTAAAGCCCTACCGCTCGGCGCGGGATGAATTTAAGGGCGAAGCCAGCGTTTGGCTGGACGCCAATGAAAGCCCCTATGAAAGCGGCCTGAACCGCTACCCCGATCCCATGCAGCGGGCGCTGAAAAAAAAGATCGCCGCCATAAAAAAAGTGGAGCCGCAAAATATCTTTCTGGGCAACGGCAGTGATGAAGCCATAGACCTGCTGCTGCGCGCCTTTTGCGTGCCGGGTCGGGAAAGCGTCATGATCTTTCCCCCAACCTATGGCATGTATACGGTCAGCGCGGCCATTAACGACGTCGCCGTGATCGAAGTGCCCCTGGATGACAATTTTCACATCGACCTCGGGGCCGTCCTGCCCCGGCTGAAGGACGAGCAACTGAAAATGCTTTTTATATGCTCGCCCAACAATCCCACGGGCAACCTGATACCCGAGCGGCAAATCATCACCCTGGCCGAAAACTTCCACGGCCTGGTGGTGGTGGACGAAGCCTACATCGACTTTGCCGACACGGAGGGCATGTTAGAACGCCTGGAGGAGATACCCAACATGGTGGTTTTGCAGACCTTCAGCAAGGCCTGGGGCATGGCCGGCATACGCCTGGGCATGGCCTTTGCCCACGGCGGGGTTATTAACATTCTAAACAAGATAAAACCGCCCTACAACGTAAACGGCCTGACCCAAAAGGCGGCCCTGTCCAAACTGGATCGCCTGAGCGGCCGGGCCCGGGAAATCCGTGAACTTATCCGGGAGCGCCACACCCTTCGGCGGGAACTTCAAAAGCTGCCCGGCGTGGTTACCGTTTTCCCTTCGGACGCCAATTTTTTGCTGGTGCGCGTTACCGACGCGGAACGGATATACCGGGAGCTGGCCCGGCAAGGGGTGGTGGTGCGGAACCGTTCCGCCATGGTGCCCGGATGCCTGCGCATCTCCGTGGGCACGGCCAGCGAAAACGAGCAACTGCTAAACGCCTTAAGGAGCCTACAATGAAAAAAGTGCTTTTTATAGACCGCGACGGCACCATCATTGCTGAACCGGAGGATGAACAGATAGACAGCTATGAAAAACTCTCCTTTTTGCCCGGCGCCATCAGCGCCCTGGCGCGTATCGCCCGCGAACTGGACTATGAACTGGTCATGGTCACCAATCAGGACGGCCTGGGCAGCGCCTCCTTCCCCGAGGAGACCTTTTGGCCCGCCCACAATAAGATGCTTGAAATTTTGCGCGGCGAGGGGGTTGTTTTCCGGGAAATCCTCATCGACCGCAGCCTTCCCGAGGACAAGGCCCCGGGCCGCAAACCGGGAACCGCCATGCTGACCCACTATATGGAGGGCGACTACGACCTGGCCGCTTCCTACGTTATCGGCGACCGGGAAAGCGACGTGCAACTGGCGCGCAACCTGGGCGCCCGGGCCATCCGCATAAGCCGGGAGAAGGAGGGACAGGCCGAGCTGTGCAGCGCCTCCTGGGATGAAATTTACCGCTACCTCAGGCAGCGGCCACGCCGGGCCGAAGTCCGGCGGACAACGCGTGAAACGGATATCGCCCTGTCGCTTAACCTTGACGGCACGGGCGAGGCGCGCATTGCCACCGGACTGGGATTTTTTGACCATATGCTGGATCAACTGGCCCGGCACGGCGGCTTTGACCTGGAAATAACGGTTAAGGGCGATCTGCGGGTAGACGAGCATCATACCATCGAGGATACCGGCCTGGCCCTGGGTGAAGCCTTTGACAAGGCGCTGGGTTCGCGAAAGGGCGTGCGGCGCTATGGCTTTCTTTTGCCCATGGACGAAAGCCTGGCACAGGTGGCTGTGGACTTTGGCGGACGCCCCTGGCTGGTATGGCAGGCGGAATTCAGGCGGGAAAAGATCGGCGAGATGCCCACGGAAATGTTCAGCCACTTTTTCAAATCCTTTTGCGACACGGCACGCTGCACCCTCAATATCAGCGTGGAGGGTGAAAATGAGCATCACAAGATCGAGGCGGTTTTTAAGGCCTGGGCCCGGGCCCTGAGCCAGGCCGCGACCCGCACCCACGACGGGCGGGTGCCCAGCACCAAGGGCCGCTTATGATTGCCCTGATTAAATACAACGCCGGCAACACCCGCTCGGTAATGAACGCGCTGAACCGCCTGGGCGCGGAATATATCCTGAGCGATGAACCCCGCGTTATCCGTGAGGCGGACAAGGTGATCTTTCCCGGCGTGGGCGAAGCTTCCGGCGCCATGGCCTACCTTAGGGAAAGAGGACTGGATGAAACCATCACCGCGCTGAAGCAGCCCTTTTTGGGCATATGCCTGGGCATGCAGTTGATGTGCGCTTTTTCCGAGGAGAACAATACCCCCTGCCTGGGAATTTTTCCCGAAAAAGTCCGCCGCTTTCCGCCGGAGGGCAATGTGCCCCACATGGGTTGGAATAATCTGCAACAGCCGCGCGGAGAGCTGTTCCGCGATATAAACGAAACGGAAAACATGTACTTTGTTCACAGTTACTATGTGGAAAGCGGTGCGCACACCGCGGCCCTTTGCGAATATCTGCTGCCTTTTAGCGCCGCCCTGCAAAAGGACAACTTTTACGGCGTGCAGTTCCACCCCGAAAAATCGGCCGGAGGCGGACAAAAACTTTTAAGGAATTTTTTAGAACTATGAGAATCATTCCCGCCATAGACATTATAGACGGAAAGTGCGTGCGCCTGACCCAGGGCGACTACAAACGGAAAAAAATTTACAACGAAGACCCCCTGGACGCGGCCCGTCTTTTTGAGGACGCCGGCCTTAAATATCTGCATGTGGTGGATCTGGACGGCGCTAAAAGCAACCATATCGTCAATTGGCCGGTGCTGGAACGGCTGGCTGCCCGCAGCAGCCTGCGCATAGACTTTGGCGGCGGCGTAAAAAGCGAAAAGGACGTCCGTATCGCCTTTGAATGCGGCGCGCGCCAGGTTACCGCCGGCAGCGTGGCCGCCCGAAAGCCGGAACTTTTTCTGGAATGGCTGCAACGTTACTCGGCGGAGAAAATCATCCTGGGCGCCGACGCCCGCCGGGGACGCATTATGACCGACGGCTGGCGGGAAAGCGCCGGACTGGATGTGGAGAGCTTTATCGACAACCTGGCCGGCCGGGGGGCGCGTTATGTGATTTGCACCGATGTCGGCCGGGACGGCATGTTGCGGGGACCGGCCTTTGATCTCTATAAAAGGATTCTACAAAACACGCCGCAGCTAAAGCTGATCGCCAGCGGTGGCATCAGCACCCTGGAGCAACTGCGGCGCTTACGCGATATGGGGCTGGAGGGGGCCATTATCGGCAAGGCCCTGTATGAAAACCGCATACGCCTGGATGAATTGCGGGAATTCTAAATAAAACACGGCGGGTAAAACGCCGCCCGAACAATAAGGTGAAACATGTTAAAAAAACGTATTATCCCCTGCCTGGATATCCGGGACGGACGGACGGTGAAGGGGGTTAACTTTGTGGATATCCGCGATGCGGGCGATCCGGTGGCGCTGGCCCGCCTTTACGCGGAACAGGGGGCCGACGAGCTTGTTTTTTTGGATATAACGGCCACCATAGAGAAGCGCAAAACCCTGGTCCGTCTAGTGGAACGCATCTCCCGGGCCATTGACATCCCCTTTATGGTTGGCGGCGGCATTGCCACCACCGCGGACGTGGAGCTGCTGTTACAGGCCGGAGCCGACAAGGTTAGCATAAACTCGGCCGCGGTAAAAAACCCGGCGCTTATTTCTCAATTGGCCGAAGCCTTTGGCAGTCAATGCGTTGTTCTGGCTATCGATACGGATGTTGTTGATGGCCGCTGGAAGGTGTTTACCCACGGCGGGCGCCAACCCACGGCGCTGGATACCCTGGACTGGGCCCGGGAGGCCTGGCAACGGGGCGCGGGGGAAATTATGCTGACGGCCATCCCCAACGACGGCACGCGGGACGGTTTTGCCGTGGACCTGACCGCCCGCGTGGTGGACACGGTGGGCATTCCGGTTATCGCATCCGGCGGGGCGGGCACGATGCGCCATTTTTATGACGTCTTTAAAAAGGGAGGGGCCGACGCCGCCCTGGCGGCCAGTATTTTTCACTTTGGCGAAATTGCCATCCCCGAACTAAAAAAATATTTACAAACCAAAAAGGTGGCCATACGATGCGTATAGATTTTGACAAGGGCAACGGCCTGGTTCCGGCCATAATTCAGGATGCCCTCAACGGGCGCGTGCTGATGCTGGGTTATATGAACCGGGAAGCCTTAAGTAAAACCGAACGGGAAGGACGGGTTACCTTTTATTCGCGTTCGAAAAAACGGCTATGGACCAAGGGAGAAACCTCCGGTAATTTTTTAACCGTCCGTGAAATCGTGACCGACTGCGACGGGGATACCCTGTTGATAAAGGCCCGGCCCGCCGGGCCGGTATGCCACACGGGCAGCGATACCTGCTTTAATGAACATTCCGCCAAGGGGTTTTTATATAAATTGCAGGATATAATCGCCGACAGGAAAAATAACCCTTCCGCACAATCCTATACCAGCGCCTTGTTTGAAAAGGGCGTTAACAAAATTGCCCAAAAGGTAGGCGAAGAGGCCACGGAACTGGTCATCGAGGCCATGGACAACAACGACACGCTGTTCAAAAACGAAACAGCCGATCTTCTTTTTCACCTTTTGGTTTTGCTGCAACAGCGCGGCGTCCTGCTGGAAGAGATCGAGGAGATACTGGCCCAACGCCATGCCGGAAGCGCGCAAAAAAAATAATGCCGCTTTTTTACGATCCGTTTTGAATTTATCGGACAAATCCGATAGCTTAGGGCTTTGTAGTGTCGCTCTCTTCCCGGGCCGGGAACAAGGAGAACCTTAAATGAGTCGCTATCGGGCGGTTTATGCCTGCGTAAAAAACATTCCCCCGGGACGGGTATCCACCTACGGAGCCATCGCGGCCGCGCTGCCCGGCATTACCCCGCGCATGGTGGGCTATGCCCTGCACGCCTGCCCGCGCGCGGAAGACATCCCCTGGTGGCGGGTTGTGAACTCCCGGGGGAGCATAAGCCTGCCGCTTCATGACGGAGGAGAACTGCAATACGGCCTGTTACAGAGCGAGGGCGTAACCTTTGCCGCCAACGGTCGTATTGACCTGAAACATTACCTTTGGCATCCCGCCGCGGACGACTAACACGAGGAAAACCCCATGCGTTCTATTCTTTTTTTGCTGATACTGACTACGTCCTTCTCCGTCCTTCGGGCCGTTGAATTGATTGAAGGCACCGAACTGGTTTTTGCCGATTCGGCCACCGCCGCCGCCCTGGTCATCAAAGAGGATGATTACATGCAACGGGTCTCCGCCTACGACCGCTCCGCTTCCATGCGCACGGACCGGGCGGTAAGCCTGGAGGAATACAAGCGGCACCTGGCCCGCAATGTGCGCAACTGGTCGGAGGCCCGGAAAAATATGTTTAGCCGGTTCGCCCGCAACCATAAAAAAGCTCTCGGGGCCCTGAAGCTCAACCTGCCCGCAAAGATTATCCTTATCCGCACCACCGGCGACGAGGTGGGCGGCGTGGGCGTGGCCTACACGCGCATGAACACCATTGTCTATACCGACCTCATGCTGAACTCGGCGGCACGGGGCGCCCTGGAAGAGACCTTTATTCATGAAATATTTCACGTCTATTCCCGGCACAATCGCGCCATGCGGGCCCGCTTTTACAAAATCATCGGTTTTGAAACCGGTCCGGAACTGACCTTGCCGGAAGCCTGGTTTGAACGCCATATCACCAACCCCGACGCGCCGGAAATGAACTGCTATGCCAACCTGCCCTCCGCGGAAGGCCTGTTGCGCGTGGCGCCCTTTATCTATGCCACCCAACCCGTGTACGACGTCGGTAAACCGGGAGGGATTTTTCAAAGCCTGAGTTTTGTGCTGCTGCGGGTGGAAGAGAAGGACGGACACATTGTGCCCGTAATGGCGGAGGGCAAGCCGCTGATGATCAATGCCTATCAAACGCCCGCTTTCTGGGAAATGATTGGCAGAAACACCAACTATGTTATTCATCCCGAGGAGATCATGGCCAGCAACTTCACCTTTCTGGTTACGGGAAAAAAAGAGCTGCCCAATCCGGAGATCCTCAAAAAAATGAAAAACCTTTTTCTGGAGAAAAAATAGGGATCGCGGGACGGTGCCTGTCTGTATAACTCCTTGCGGCAAAACAGACATTACGCCCGTTCCCGCATAAGGAGCGTCCATGAAAACCGGTGACGAAACCGTCTTTTACAGCCCCGCGGAGGAAAGGATCAATGTGCTTTCCCATGCCTTCGGCCTGGCCTTAAGCGTTGTGGCCCTGATATTCCTGGTGATCAAAGCCTCGCTGTACGGAACGGCCTGGCACATCGTCGGCGCGGCCATTTACGGCGCCAGTATGATCGTGCTGTATAGCGCCTCCACCTTTTATCACAAAGCGCAAAGTCCGGTGATCCGCAAGCGGCTGCGTATTTTTGACCACGCCTCCATCTATGTGCTGATTGCCGGAACCTATACGCCGTTTACGCTGGTCACCCTGCATGGGACTACCGGTTGGATCATTTTCGGCCTCTCCTGGGGCATGGCCCTGAGCGGCGTCATTTTAAAAATCTTCTTCACCGGCCGCTACAACCTCTTCTCCACGCTGATGTATGTTTTTATGGGCTGGCTGATCGTGTTTGTTATTTCACCGCTGATGGATCGCCTGGCCGCGGACGGCCTGCGCTGGCTTTTTGCCGGCGGCGCGGCCTATACCCTGGGCGCCGTTATCTACAGCATCAAAAAAATAAAATTTAATCACGCCATCTTTCATCTGTTTGTTTTGCTGGGAAGCTTTTGCCACTTTATGGCCGTTTACTTTTATGTGCTGCCCCCCGCGGCATAACAAAAAAAGGGGGAAAACAACGCCTTGAAAAAGGCCTTGTTAAAACATACATTTACCCAGGCTTTAAAAAGTCTGGCGAGCCCGCCATTTTCCCCCACAAGCAAAAGGAGGTTCCCATGCGAACCACGGCCTTTTTACTGTTTATCGCTCTTTCCTTTTTATCCGCGCAATCAGGATGGTACAAAGTTTCCCCCGGCAGCGGCGGGAAAATTGCCTCTTTTGCCGAGGATAGCGATCAAAACCTCTATCTTCTTTCAGGGGACCGTATCTATAAATCGGACAGTACGGGCATGAACTGGGCTGAATTCCGGCAACTCCCGGACAGCATCTTTGTTTATTTTACCATCAACGGGAATAATACCTTTTTTGCCAGTACCTGGGGGGTGACTTATCGCTCCACAGACTTTGGCGGCCAATGGGATTCTGTTTTTCGTTTTGCCCGGGAGATCGTCTCCAAGGGGGATACCTGTTATTCGACGGACGGTTTGTCCTATATCTATCACTCCTATGATGACGGACAAAGCTGGGACACGCCGGATGTTACCACCGGCAGCAGTGAAACCGAGATCGTCGATATGGCTTTGGGCCCGGCGGGAGAAATCTATGTATCGGATATCTTTATTTCTTCTGAGCTTGGGGTGGATCTGTCCCTGTCCACCGACGGCGGGAGGAGTTTCCATTTTTTACGTGATATTGGGGATCTTCAGAACCATGATATTATCGTCAATTCCAGGGGCGAGCTCTTTGTGGATACCCTGGTGTCCCGCGACCGCGGCCAAAGCTGGGAGGCTTACACCCGGAAGACTATTTCGGGAAAGTTTGACGTCAACCATCAGGATATCCTGTACAAATCACAATATGGCGGCTGGGTCTATGAATTTTCGGAAACAGACTCTACTTGGAAAAAGATACTCGCTTTGCCGGAAGGTGAACGCATTACGGCCACCTTTATCGACAGCCGGGACTATTATTATATCGGCACCGACAGCGGTTATGTTTATCGCACGGCCATTGCCACGGGGCTGGACAAGAACGAACCAATCCTTCCGCAACAGACAAGACTGTATGCGAACTACCCCAACCCTTTTAACCCGGAAACGCTTATCCCTTACCGTTTAATGAAACGGGAAAAAGTGGAATTGTCGGTTTTTGACATTACCGGCCGTAAAATAGCAACCTTGCTTAATAAAGTTGAGGATGCCGGAGAACATACGGTGCGTTTTGACGCCTCCGGACTGGCCGGCGGGGTATATATTTACAGGCTGAAAAGCGCTTCCTTTGTCGATAGCCGGAAAATGGTGCTGTTACGCTAAAGGACGGCTATCCGACTTCCGTCCCGCTGTTATGATAGTCGCGTAATAAGGTTTCCAAAAACTGCCGGTTATCCGGCGAGGGGTTGGCAATATTCAGCTTTTGCGCATAAATCCGGGCGGTATTTTCCAACAGCTCCGCATAGGCTTCATCCGATTCCGGCCGGCTGTTCAGCACCTGGCGCAGCAGGCTCGCTTCCCTGGGGCTCATGTGACGGGCCTGGGGCCATACGGGGGGGGCGTTCGGCTCGTTTTGCGCCAGAAAGGAGCCGTCCACATCGGCCTTTTCTCCGGTAAGCACCACCGTGGTGCCCGCGGCGATATCGCCCAGGCGCTGCCCCTTGTTATTGATAAACAGGGTAATCAGCCCCACGCTGCCCAGGGTAAAGGTGACGTCCACAAAACGCAGCAACCAGCGGATGATAAACTGCCCGATATGGGCTTCGCCGCCGTCCGTGCTCATAACCCGTATGCCGCGAATTTTCTTTCCGGGGGTCTGGCCGTTCATCAGGCTTTCAAACAGCACCTCGTAGAGAAACAGGGGCAGGGTTAACAGCGACATAAGGCCAAAACTTTCAATGCCCATCCCGAAGCCGCTTTGCAGAAAGGCCCCGACAATAAACAGGGTAATGAGATAAGCGGCCTGTATTATCCAGTCCAGAATCACGGCCAGCATGCGGTCGGCAATGCCCGCCAGCTTATAATTTATGGCCACATTCTGGGTGGTGGCGATATCAATATTTTCCATGGAGCCTTCTTTAAACGGGTTATGGTAACCGGGGGAAACAACGGTTTAAAAACCGGGATCGTTTGTCCCCCTCCGTAAAATACGCTTTTCTCGCCACTCCGGGCAAGACAAACGGCTTTAAATTATATGCCGGGCCTTTATGGCCAGATAGCTGTTCAGCACCTCGATGGTCAGCCCGGACGGCGTGACAAACAACGCCATGATACCATGATGTTTTAAAATGTGGCGAATGGCTTCTTTCTCATAAAGATACTGTTCGGCCATCACCTGAGTGTGCACGGCGGTCAAATCGGAGGCTTTGCCTTCCCGCAGTTTCTCCACCTGTTCATTTTTAAAATAGACCAGCATCAGCACATGCTTGCGGTTGATCTCTCTCAGAACCGGCAGAACGCGTTCCAGGGCTATCCGGGATTCAAAATTGGTATAGAGTATGATCAGGCTTCTTTGGGGAATATGTTTCTGAATGTAAACATACAGCCTTTCATAATCGGCCTCGCGGCGGTCCGTTTCCAGGCGGTAAAGATGATCCAGTATGCGCGTCATTTGCCGGTTGTGGGCCGAAGCGGCCAAAAAACGGGGCGGGCCCGCGCTAAAACTCAGCAGGCCGGGGCGGTCCTTTCTTTGCAGCACAATATGGGCGGTCACCAGCGCGCTGTTGATGGAATGATCCAACAGGCTTAATCCGTCGAAAGGCATGTGCATCACCCGGCTGTTATTGATGATCATATAAACGCTTTGGGCCTGCTCGTCCTGGTACTGATTCACCATCACCTGATGCTTGCGGGCCGTGGCCGCCCAGTTGATAAAGCGGAAATCATCACCCGGCACATAAGCGCGGATCTGGTCAAACTCCATGGTGGTGCCCAGGCGACGCACCCGCTTCAGATGTCCGCCGGGCCCGCTTAGGGTCAGCGCGTTTAAATCGTAGGCCTTCAGCTTTTGGAATGAAGGATACACGTGAATGACGCCGCCGGCCTCCTGCCGCTGAAAACGGCCGATAAAGCCGAGAACGCTTTGCAGCAGGACATTGATGCGCCCGAAACGGAACGTTCCTCTTTGCCCCGGCGTCAGCACATAGCGCAGTTGGCGGCTTTCCCCGCCGCGCAGCTCTACGCGCCCCACGGAATGGCGGAACTGAAAAATATCCGGCACTTCATCATAAACCGTGGCCCTTAAGGGCAGGGGCAAGCGGTTGCGCAATTCCAGCGTAACCGGATTGGGGTCTCCGTTGGAGAAGCGGACGGCATGGCGGCGTTCGGCCGTTAGCGGACGGGGCCGGGCAAAAAGCAGTATATAGTCGCCCAGGGTAACAAAGAGCGTCAGAAGCAGCGTGCCCCGGGCCACGCCGTACAGCGCCGGATACATATAGGCCAGAATAAACAGCACGACCACCGCGCCCAGGGAGGCGTAAAAGCGCCTTAGCGGTATAAAATCAAAAAAACGCTTCACTAACGGGGCACCTCTATCCCGGAGACAATCTCCTCCAATACCCGGCCCAGGCTCAGCCCCTCCAGTTCCTTTTCCGGGTTTAGAATCATGCGGTGTTCCAATACCGGGCCCAGCAGATATTTAATATCATCGGGAATAACATAGTCGCGCCCGTTCATGGCCGCCCACACCTTGGCCGCCCTGACCAGATAGAGGCCGGCGCGGGGCGAGGCGCCCAGGTAGATCGCCGGGTGCCGCCGGGTATCGCGGATGATTTTGGCGATGTATTCGGCAATGGAACGGCGTACGGTCAGCCGGTGCAGGGCCTGTTGTGTTTCCTTTAGTTGTTCGGCCGTAATTACAGG
>JALTKX010000180.1 GCA_027006055.1 Calditrichia bacterium
AATTTTTGATCTTTATGAAAAACACCGTATATTAAAAACTCTTTTGAACGGGAGCCAGTAGCTCAGCTGGTAGAGCAGCGGCCTTTTAAGCCGTTGGTCCTGGGTTCGAATCCCAGCTGGCTCACCACGCTTAAAGGGACTCTGTTGCAGAGTCCCTTTTTTTGTTTGCGGCAGGTAGGCATTCATCCCATATTAGAGTAAAAGGCCGGCTGCACTCCGCCAGGCCGGGAAAAAGATTGATTTTCAGATAATAGTTTAATTTTTTTTAAATTTTCCTTGAAAATAGTATGCAATTCGTTTATTATTGTCACCTTTTGTACAGGAAATATTGACACGCTTCTTTAGGAGGATACATGAAAATTCACCAACTCCGCGAATATCTTGATGACTTTGACGAGCAGGCAGAAGTATTTGTAACCTTATACAGTATTGAAGGCTCTCAGGAAATCTACGAAATTACCAGCGCATCCAACAATGGCGGGCATCTTCAGCTTACCATTGACGAAGCCGATTCACACAGTGATATCGACTTTATGGATACCGATTACATGGATGAATAATTTTGGGCCTCGTTCCGCGAGGCTTTTTTTATGCGCTTTTACATGGAATGTGTAAATGAAGCGCAAAATTTAAGCATTCCTCCAATAGCGCCGATCTTGTATTCAAATTTTGGAGAACACCTATGCAGCGCATTGATCTGAAAAGTCTGATCCGTCTCATTGATGACCAAAAGGATATTGAAAGTAACCTCATTTTGGATGAAGGTTGTGTGATCGAGGCGGAAGACCAAAAACCGCTGATTAAAGTTATAAACTACGTTATTAACTATCTGGCCGCCCTTACGGATAAACCCCTGGCCATATCGCTGGATTTAATGGCCGATGGCCCTTTGATGACTTTGATGGCTTATACGGACAAGACGCCGGAAAGCCCCCTCAGCCCGAATGTGGCCGAGGCCCTGAACGCCTATAAGGCGTCACTGATGGTTTTGGATGATTCGGGTAGTTATATTCAGATAAAAATTCAGTTTAAAAAATAAGCCCCCCGCTGCATCCTCTGTTTAACCTTTAACTTTTTTTCGGTCTGTTCAGCTTAATACCTGTTTTTTTCATATCTTTACCCGATGAATACCAGGCGAAAAGTATATCTCTATACGGGAGGCTCCATTCTTTTTTGGGCCGGTTCCGCCACGGCCTTTAAGCAGGCCCTGGCCTCACTCACCCCCGTAATGCTGCTGTGGAGCGCCTCGCTGATATCCCTTGTCGTTTTAGCCCTGCTTCTTGTCGCTCAAAAGCAGATAGCCCTGCTGAAGGCCCTTAAGCCCGGGGAGTGGGGCGGCCTGTTGCTGTTGGGCGTGTTAAATCCTTTTTTGTACTACATCATCCTTTTTGAGGCCTACGCCCTTTTGCCGGGTCAAATGGCCATGTCCCTTAACTACCTGTGGCCGGTGGTGCTTGCCCTGCTCTCCGTTCCTGTTTTAGGGCACACGCTCGGATGGCGCAATATTTTGGCCATCAGCCTTAGTTTTACCGGCGCCCTGATCATTGCCACCCGGGGTGAAATGCTGCAATTGCGCGGGGTTAGCATAACGGGGGTGGTTCTGGCCCTGGTCAGTACCGTCGTTTGGGCTTTTTACTGGCTGTTGAGCGCGCGTATTCGGGTGGCGGCAACGGTAAAGCTGTTTGTCGGTTTTCTTAGCGGCAGCCTGCTGACCCTGATCTATGCCTTGTTTGCTCCGGGCGGCCTGCTCCCCAGTTCCGGCATCCCCTGGTTTTCCATGCTCTATGTGGGGCTGTTTGAAATGGGGCTTACTTTTTTTCTTTGGTTAAAGGCCCTGCAAATGGCCGATAATGCCGCCCGTGTCGGCAATCTGATCTATTTAACCCCCTTTCTTTCGCTCTTTTTTCTGGCGCTTTTTATCGATGAACCGATCTATAACAGTACCCTGGTCGGTCTGATGGTTATCATTGCCGGTATTCTGGCCCAGCAATATTGGAGCGGCCGCCCGGAATGACTCTCTGTTTACAGTAATCCTGTACTTGCAACCTAAAAGTTTGTTTGGTCACAGCATATCAGACTTAAACGGGTATATTGGGGTTTTTATTTTATAACCGACCGTCTCCGTGATACCGGCAGCCGGAAAACGTTTTTTAAGGAGAGATGATGCGCGCCTTTTATCTGATTTTACTTATTGGTGTTACTGCAATCCTAGCCAAAGAGGGGACGCAAATTTTTGAAAAAGCGGAGATCATCCTTCCCGACCGGGGTAAGGTTCCGGCTCAGATATCCTTCCCGGAAAAACGGCCGTCGGTTGTCGCGTTTATGGAAGCCTTCCGCGCGCGCTATAACCTTGGCGATGAAAGCAGCTTTAAAACGGCCTCATCGCAGTACGACGAAACCGGCATGGAGCATCGCCGCCTGAATCAATATTATAAAGGGCTGCGCGTGGCCGATGTGCAATATATACTTCACATACGGCAGGCGCGCGTTTACAGGGCCAACGGCCTGCTCCTTGCCGGTATCCGGACGCCGGTACAGCCTCTTATCAGCAGGGAACAGGCCCTGGCTTCGGCGCTTAAGGCTGTCGGGGCAGAGCGCTATATATGGCAGGATAAAAACGAACAGGCCTTTTTTAATAAGCTAAGCGGCGATGATACCGGCAGCCTTGCGCCCCGGGGAGAATTGCTGCTAAGCGCCGGCGGGAAAAGCCCGCGGGCGGAAAATCTGCGTCTGGTTTACCGTTTTGATATATACGCCCTCCGGCCCATGTCCCGCCAATGGGTGGATATCGACGCCCGCACGGGGGAGTGGGTCAATTCCGTTTCCCGCATCCAGACGGCGGATTTGACAGGCTACGGAAACACGCCCTATTACGGACGGGTGGCGGTAACCGTGTCCGATAGTATTTTCCCCTCGCCGCAGCTCAGCTACTGGCATCCGGACACCTTTGCCACTTACGACGCCGTGGATAGCAGTTGGTGGTGCGCGGACACTTCCCTGGGGGTGGCGGGCGGTTACGATAACCTGTGGTATCAGGTGTTGGATACCGACCCCTTTGTTATAAGCGGCGCGGCGGCGGAGTTGCGCTTTTTTCAGCGATATGCCGCGGAAAGCCCGGGGGGCGAACCGGATGGCTATGACGGCTGGGATGGTATGAATGTGCGTATTTCCACGGATGACGGCCAAAGCTGGCAGGTTCTGCGCCATCCGGAACCGGCCTATACCGCTTCCAGTTTGTACAGCTTTGGCTTTCAGCACGGGGAAGGCATGGGCATCCCCGGCTGGGCGGGGGAGAACCGGAACTGGCACCGGGTACGTATTGATCTTTCGGCCTATGCCGGGCAAACCGCGCGCATCCGCTTTGCCTTTGCCTCCGATCCGGCCGCTTCCACGGCGGATATGGATAATGACTGGTTTGGCTGGCAGGTGGATGATATTTCCGTTACCGCCGGAGAAGATACCCTGTTTTATAATTCCGGGAAAAAAGAGGGGATGAGCGCCCGGCAAAAGGAGACGCTGATTGCCGGCAACTACCGCCTGCGCCAGGAGAACCGCGGCGGCGTATTTACCTTTGATATGAAAAACGGAACCTCATACGCCTCGGCGGTGGATTTTGTCAGCGATGACAGCCTCTTCCTTACCGAAAATGATGAGGCGGGGGTGAGCGCTCACTATGGCATAGAAAAAACATACGACTACTTTAAGGAAGTGCATAACAGGGACAGTTATGATAACCAGGGCAGTCCCCTGATCAGTTATGTACATTATGACAACGACTACTTTAACGCCTTCTGGAACGGACAATTCATGACCTATGGCGATGGCAACGGCAACGCCACTCCCCTTACCACGATTGATATCTGCGCCCATGAGCTGGCCCACGGGGTTACCGGCAGCAGCGCCGGTCTGATCTACCAGAACGAACCGGGGGCCTTAAACGAATCCTTTAGCGATATTTTCGGTACGGCCGTGGAGTTTTACACCCTGGGCGCGGAGGCCAACTGGCTTATCGGCGAGGATGTGGGTACTTTCCGTTCCATGTCGGATCCCACCCGCTACGGCGACCCCGATACCTACAAGGGCGCCAATTGGTATACCGGCTCCGGCGATAACGGCGGCGTGCATACCAACAGCGCCGTACAGAACAAATGGTTTTATCTGCTTACGGAAGGCGGCTCGGGCAGTGATGACAACGGACGTCCCTATCAGGTGCCGGGTATCGGCATCGAAAAGGCCGCCAGGATCGCCTACCGCAATTTAACGCTCTATCTGCAACCCTCTTCTCAATATTTTGACGCCCGCCTGGGCAGCATTAATGCCGCCGAAGACCTGTATGGGAAGGATTCCGAAGCCTATGCCGCCGTGATTGAAGCCTGGAATGCCGTGGGCGTCTACTATCCGCTAACGGGAAGCAGCCTGCGGGTTACGCCTGATTCGCTTTCCCTGCTTTCGGAATGGAAGGTCTCCGCGGATACGGGCCGGGTGAGCATTGCCAACGTGGGGCTGGATTCCATTACGGTATCCCGGGTTTACCTGAAGGCCGGTAACTTTGAGCTGCTTGGCGCCGACAGCCTTCCGCGCAGGCTGGCCTTTCCCGATACCCTGCATCTGCGGCTTGTTTTTGAGGCCGGCGGCGTGGGTGAGATACGTGATACGCTGGTTATCGAATACAGCGATTCCCTGGCAAAAACGGCGCTGCGTCCCATACGCGGCACGGCCTTTGAGGTGAAAAGCAGTGTGGCGGGACAGGTTTACGGACTTGGCAAGGGCGGCGACTTTTTTCTTGTGGATACCAGCGGACGGGGACGGGTGGTCGGCAATGCCGGTTACGAAACTCTTTACGGATTGTCCATACATCCCGAAACGGGTCAGCTCTATGCCATCCATCCGCAAACCTATGCCACGGAGCTGATTCGCATAGACGCCGAAAGCGGTAAAGGCTATCCCGGCGCCACGGTGGAGTATAACCAGCTTTATGCCTTTGCCTTTGACCCGGCTGATGCCTCTGTCTACAGTTTGAATTACTATACCCGCTATCTGCTGAGGATTGACGCCCAAAGCGGTAACTACACCATTGTCGGACGCAGTTCCGTAAGCAAATCCCTGGGGATGGCCATTAACCCCCGTTCGGGCCGCTTGTACGCGGTGGATGAAAATAATGTACTGTATATCATCGATAAAACCGACGCCTCCACGGTTGTGATAGATACCATAACCGCGCGGAATATCCGGGACTTAGCCTTTGACGGCGAGGGACGCCTGCTGGCGCTGGCCGGCGGCGACGGGGAGCCGGGACAGCTGTATCGTATAAATCCTTCAACGGCGGAAGCCACCCTGGTGGGTGATACGGAACAAACGAATGCTATCGGCCTGGCCGTGAGCGGGGCCACGCTGACCGCCCTGCCCGCCGGGAAAAACAGCCTGCCGCAAAATTTTGCCCTGTGGCCAAATATCCCCAACCCCTTTAATCCCTCCACGGTAATCCGCTACACCCTGAGGGAGGAAACAGAGGTGCGCCTGACGGTTTATGACATTCATGGGAAAAAAGTGAAAACCCTGGTGAGCGGCAGGCAAAAGGCCGGCTCTCATGAATTGCGTTTTGACGCAAGCCGGCTGGCCAGCGGCCTCTATTTTTATCGTTTGGAGACAAAGGCTTTCAGCAAAACACGTCGCATGTTATTATTGCGCTAAAGGGAGAAAGGGCTGTGGAGGCGGTGGGGTAAAAGCGCCCGCCCCGGGACGCCGGTTAATCCAGCATGCTTTTGATCTTTGCGATGAGTGTGGAACCGTCAAAGGGTTTTTCCAGCGTGGCGTTCGCGCCCATGTGTTCGGCCAGGTGCAGATGGCTGCGCGGCGATATGCGCCCGCCTCCCGATATGGCCAGAATGGGTATGGAAGCGTTGATGGAGCGAATTTCCGTTATGGTTTCGATCCCTTCCTTTTCCGGCATGACGATATCGGTGATCACCAGGTCAAAATCCAGGCTATGCACCTTTTCCTTGGCGTTTTTGCCGTCCTGGAGAGTAACAACCTCAAAACCATTCCGTTGAAGTATTTCGGAAAAAGCCTCTCTTAAAAACGGATCGTCATCAATAAATAGTATTTTTTTCATATATTTATATCTTTATGCAAGTTTATTGTCCAGTGCTACGCTGATATTCGGTAAATATTTTTAAATGTTAAACCGCCCCACTGATTTGTACAGCTTTTAAAAGATAGGGAGGGAGATATGACAGAGCAACAGAAATCGGAGTTCATCCGTTTGCGTATTGAAGAAGGATTATCCCTGAAAACGATCGCCGGGAAAATGGGCCTGGACGCCCTAACCCTTGTCGGCTGGGAAAGCGAACTGGAACAGGAACTGAAAGCCCGTCTTACCCTTTATGTGGATCAGCGGCTTCATGAAGGCGGGGCCGATGCCGTAAAGCGGGTCGATTATCTGCTGGCTACCTATAAACGTCTGGCGACCGAGCTGGATACGCGTGATTTTTCCGGTTTGCCCACGGACAAACTCTACTTTATTTTAAATGATTTGTACGAGCTTATAAAAAAATCCGTTTAAACCGGCCTCTGGTATCCGGTCCGGACGGAAATACAATACACCGTTCTAAATAAAGGAATATTGGAAATGTTTTCAATGAGGATCAGTCTTTTTATTTTCTTCGTTCTCACTATGTTGCTTAGCGCCTGTCAGGCGCCCCGGCCAAAAGCGGAAGGCGTTAAGGATGCCCACAGTTACAGTAACGCGGATTCCGTGCGTATCCGGCACATGGATTTGAATCTGAATCTGGATTTTGAGCAACATACCCTGAGCGGGGTGGTTACCTTAAAGATAGATAATTTAAAAAAGGCGCGTACCCTTATTCTGGATACGCGGGATCTGGAAATATTTAAGGTTGAGGCGCAAGGGGAGAATCCCGGACGCGCATATACCCTGGGCAGCGTCACGACCGACTATATGGGCGCGCCGCTTACCATCCGCCTTCAACCCGGAGACAGCGTGATATCCGTGGCCTATAAAACCAGCCCCGGGGCCGCGGCTTTGCAATGGCTCAATCCCGAACAGACCGCGGGCAAAAAATATCCCTTTCTGTTTTCCCAGTCCCAGGCCATTTTGGCGCGTACCTGGGTTCCCTGCCAGGATACCCCCGGCGTGCGTTTTACCTATAGCGCCACCATTCAGGCCCCAAAAGAGCTGCTGGTGTTGATGAGCGCTTCGAATCCAAAGGAAAAAAACAAAACCGGTATCTATCACTTTGAGATGGAACAACCCATTCCATCCTATCTGTTGGCCCTGGCTGCCGGAGATTTGCGTTTCCGGGCCTTTGACGGACGCAGCGGCGTTTATGCCGAGCCGGAAATGATCGACAAGGCCGCTTATGAATTTGCCGATACGCCGAATATGATCCGGACGGCGGAAAAATTGTATGGTCCCTACCGTTGGGGACGTTATGACATACTGGTGCTGCCCCCCAGCTTTCCCTTTGGCGGCATGGAAAACCCGAGGCTGACCTTTGCCACGCCAACCGTAATCACGGGAGACCGCTCTCTTGTTTCCCTGATAGCCCATGAACTGGCCCATTCCTGGTCGGGCAATCTGGTGACCAACGCCACCTGGAATGATATTTGGCTGAATGAGGGATTTACCACCTATTTTGAGCTGCGCATAATGGAAGCGCTTTATGGCAGGGAATATGAAGAAATGCTGGAACAGATCGGCTATCAGGATCTGCAACGCACCCTGGAAGAGCTGGGACGGGATAATCCCGATACGCGTCTGGCGCTGAATGTGGACGACCGTGATCCGGATGAAGCGCTTTCTCTGATTGCCTATGAAAAGGGCCGTTCATTTTTAAAGATGCTGGAAATTGAGTTCGGGCGTCCCCGTTTTGACGCTTTTCTGAAAAAATATTTTGATACCTACGCCTTCCAGTCCATGGATACGGAGCATTTTACCCAATATCTGCGGGATAATCTGATAAAACACCGTCGCCGGGTGGAGGGGCAAATCCATCTGCGGGAGTGGATATACGAGCCGGGCTTGCCTGAGAATTGTCCCGTTCCCGATTCACCGGAGTTTCGCAAGGTGGATGAGCAGCGCATGGCCTTTTTAAAAGGGACTCCCGCGGAAAAGCTGGATGTGCAAGGTTGGAGCACACACCATTGGCTGCACTTTATACGGGCCCTGCCGCGTAAGATGACGACGGAACAAATGGCCGCGCTGGACAAGGCCTTTACCTTAAGCGCCTCGCCCAACAGTGAAATTGCCTACGCCTGGTTCCGGCAGGCCATCGGGCATGAATACGCGCCGGCCTTGCCCCATATAAAACGATTTCTGCTCCATGTGGGCCGGGCCAAGTTTGTGGTTCCCCTTTATACGGCTTTGAACAGCCATGAAGCCTACAGGCAATTTGCCCGGGATGTATATAAAAAGGCCAGGGAAGGCTATCATCCGGTTACCTACGGCGCGGTTGACCGCGTGTTGAAGCCATAAGCCTATGGCCCGCCCGGATTTTCCCGGCGGGCTTTTTTTTAAGCGATCTTCTGACGCATCAGGGCCCCCAGCCAAACATAGGTAAAGGCCAGCAGGATGGCCAGAAAAGGCTCCCAGTTAAAAACATTATAGGCCTTGCCCATGGAAACGATTGCCGTAAACAGGAACAGGACAAAGCTGTACCAGCCGAACATATCTATGCTGTTTTTGCGCACCAGGTGCAGGCCGATGCCCATAAACCAGCTGCTTATGAGGATTTCGGCAAAGAGCCGCATTTGAATGGCCGTGGCTTCAAAAAGGTCATACATCAGGCGCGCGCTTTCATGCCCGTGTGCCAGGGCCCGCGCCGCAATGGGTGACGAGGCGAAAAAGATGATGCCGCTGATAAGCATAAGAATAAAACCCACCATGCCCAGCAGATAGGAGAGCGTGGCCAGGGCCGAGGAACGGCTGCTCTGATGCTGCTTAAAAATCTGCGAGGCAGCAAAGGGAACGGGTATCATCAGGATGCTGAAAACAATCTGATGCAGCCATAAAATGGAATAGGCGAAACTGTGCTTGTTTATCCAGGCCATCAGCAGGCCCGAATCCGATGACATCTGTATTCTGAAACCGTAACTGCCCAACACCACCAAAACATAAAAAACAAAGGCCAGGGAGAGTATGCCGGCCAGTATGCTGAACAATCCCGCTGTTTTTACCAAATAAGGATTATGTCTTCCCCGTGAGTGCTCCATGCTCTTCCTTTCCATGCCAAATGTACAAACCTATAATTTATTAAACGTATGGAACATAAAACAATAAAAATGTCAACTTTATAAAAAACAATTTCATAGTGTAATTTATTCCGTGCAAAACCGGAAAAGAACCGGTTCCGTCCGGGCCGCCTTTTTACGGGATGTTCCCGCCGGGCTTCCCGTCCGCCAGTGCCTGGCTCCGCCTTTTTCCGGCAGGGTAGCGGCTTCCGGGAAAGCCCTCCATTTTTTTGTATATATTTATGTTGTTTAGTATTTTATTCACCAATCCATTTACCCGGATTTTAAGACGACCTGCTCTTTAATATGGGCAACAGGTATCATAAACATTCAACCGGACTTGCATAAAGGTAAGGAGGATATCGGTGAAAGTATTTAATACGGAACAGATTCGGAATATTGGTATTTTTGGCCATGGCGGCGTGGGTAAAACCATGTTGGCGGAAGCCATGCAACTGGGCCTGAAAAATATTACGCGCATGGGCAGTATCGAGCAGGGTTCTACGGTTTCAGACTACAACGTAGATGAAACGGAACGTCAGATTTCCATAAATACATCACTGATGAATGGCATCTGGCGTGATCATAAACTGAATATCATCGATACCCCCGGATATTCTGATTTTTATGGCGAAGTGGTTGGTGCCATGCGGGTTATCGATACGGTTTTTCTCGTGGTTTCCGCCAAGTCCGGCGTGGAAGTGGGTTCCGAACTGGTTTGGCAACGGGCGGAAAAGGATGATATTCCGCGGGTGATCATATTAAATAAGCTGGATCAGGAAAATATAGATTTTGACACGGTTTACAACGGTCTGGTTGAGGATTTTGACCATCGGGTGGTTCTGGCGCAGTTCCCCGTGAATCCCGGTCCGGATTTTGACCGCATTGTCGATCTGATCCGCATGAAAATGCTGACCTTTAAAACCGACGGCAGCGGTGAGTTCAGCGAGTCGGAAATCCCCGCCGAGCTGAAGGAAAAAGCGGATGAACTGCACATGAAACTGGTGGAAGCCGTGGCCGAAAGCGATGATACCTTGATGGAAAAGTATTTTGAGAGTGGTCTGGATGAGGACGATTTCCGCAAGGGCTTAAAGGAGGCAATGGCCCACGACCTGATTTATCCCGTATTCTGCAGCAGTGCCACCGCCAATATCGGTCCCAAAAGATTGCTGGATGTGATTGTGAACTTTTGCCCGGCGCCCAATGAGTTGAAATCCGTTAAAACAGAGAGTGGCGATGAAATAAATCTGGATAAAAACGCGCCGTTTTCCGCGCTTATTTTTAAAACCATGGGTGAGCAGCACATGGGTGAACTCTCCTTTATCAAAGTGTTTTCCGGTATTTTAAAAACGGGAGAGGAAGTGTTGAACACCAACAGAGACACGCCCGAACGCATTACGCAGATATTTGTGCTTAACGGAAAACAGAAGGATTCCGTGGACAGCCTTATGGCCGGCGATATAGCCGCGCTGGTAAAACTGAAAGCAACCCATACGGGAGATTCCCTGAGCGATAAGGGCGCCAAAATAAAGTTTCCGGCCATCGAGTTTCCCAAGCCGCGCATACGCGAGGCCATAAAGCCCAAATCCAAGGGCGATGAGGATAAGATCGGCCAGGGCTTGCATACCCTGCACGAGGAAGATCCGACCTTTATGTATGAAAACGATCCCGAACTGCACCAGACCATCATTTCCGGTCAGGGAGAAATGCATCTGGCGACGATTTTAAGCAGACTTAAACATCGCTTCGGGGTGGAAGTGGATGAAGAGGAGCCCCGTATACCCTACAGGGAAACCATCAAAAAAACCGCGGAGGCGCAGGGGAAATTTAAAAAGCAATCCGGTGGACGCGGGCAATATGGCGATTGTCACTTGCGCATTGAACCCCTGGAACGCGGTGCGCATTTCGAGTTTGTCGATGCCATTGTGGGCGGGGTGATTCCCGGGAAATTCATTCCCGCCGTGGAGAAAGGCGTTATCGAAACCATGGAAAAAGGGATTCTGGCCGGCTATCCCATTGTGGATGTAAAAGTTACCGTTTATGACGGCAGCTATCATAATGTGGATTCCTCGGAGATGGCTTTTAAGGTGGCGGCGGCCATGGGTTTTAAGGCTGCCTTTGAAAAGGCCAAGCCGGTTTTACTGGAACCGATCTACGAGGTGGAAATCCGTGTGCCCGATGAATATATGGGAGATGTTATGGGCGATATCAGCAGCCGGCGCGGACGTATCCTGGGTATGGATGCCGATGGCAAATTCCAGGTGGTTAAGGCGGCCGTTCCCCTGGCGGAGTTATACAAATATTCCACCACGCTGCGTTCCATGACGCAGGGAAGGGGCATTCATACCCGCAAGTTTTCCAGTTATGAGGAAGTACCCGCGGATGCCGCGAAAAAGATAGTGGAAGAAGCCCAAAACAGGGAACAGGAGTAATTGAGGCTTTTATAATGGATAACCCGGTATGAGCAGCTAAAAAAATCATACCGGGTTTTTTGTAAGGATATGAACAGGCCCGGCAAGGGCCGCCGTGCGCGGGAAGGCACGGAACGGAAGCGGAAAGGGTTGTAGTTTATGGAACATATGTGGGCGCCCTGGCGCATGGCCTATATTGCCGGGGATGAGGAGAAAACGGCGGGCTGTATTTTTTGCGTATTCCCGCAAAAAGAGGATGACCGGCGTTACCTGATTGTACATCGCTCAAAACATTGTTTTGTGATTCTTAATAAATTTCCTTATAACAACGGGCACATCATGGTGGTGCCTTACCGCCATACCCATGATTTGCTGGAGTTGACTTCTCCGGAGCAGCAGGATTGCCAGCAAACCATCAACAGGGCCATACGCGCCCTGCGCGGGGTTTATAAACCCGACGCCATTAATCTGGGTATGAACATGGGCCGCGCGGCCGGCGCGGGAATAGACGCCCACATCCATTATCATCTGGTGCCCCGGTGGAACGGCGATACCAACTTTATGCCCGTTATTGCCGGAACCAAGGTTATATCCGAATCCCTGGAGCAAAGTTGGAAGCTGCTGTCGGAAGCGATGAGGGAGATGGACTGATGGTAAGGCTGATCAGGGTAACAATAGCCGTCTCCGATCTGGAAGAGGCCATGCGTTTTTATGAAAAGGCCCTGCAGACCCGGGGGCGTCTGCTTTCCAGGGGGCGCTGCGCCTTTGAGTGCGGTTCATCGGAAATTATTTGTTATGATCCCCTTCTGGAGGGGGATGATCTGGGACAGGGCTGGTTAATGCATCCCCGGCAGTATATCTATTTTAGCGTGGCCAATCTGGATACGGCCTATATTCGTTATAAAAACATCGGATGCAATACCATTGACGCCGCTATTTCCACCGCCGAGGATGGCCGCCGTTATTTTTGCGCCAGCGACCCTTTCGGCACCCCATTGTGTATTGTAGAGGAGGATAATATCAGTTATGTCTAAGATTGTATTTTACAATATCGGCCGTGTTTACACTCCGGATGGCGCTTCCGGCTACGGCAAGGTGCGCGAGCTGAAGGATGTTCAGATATTGGTGGATAATGACAGGATTGTCCGCGTTGCCGGCAATGACGAAGAACTTGAGGCGGAACAGCGCATTAATTGCCGGGGGCTGACCCTGTTGCCGGGCTTTGTGGACGCGCACACACATCCGGTGTTTTACAATACGCGGGAGGAAGAGTTTATAATGCGCGTCCGGGGTAAGTCCTATGAGGAGATTGCCGCCGCCGGCGGAGGCATACGCAACAGTGTGCGTAAATTCCGGCAGGCGGGAAAGGAAGAGATAAAGGAGCTGACCCGCGCCCGCATCCATACCTTTCTGGAATATGGAACCACCACGATCGAAGCAAAATCAGGCTATGGGCTCTCCACCGCGGATGAACTGAAATCTCTGGAAATAATCCGTGAACTCAACGAGGAGCAATATCTGGAAATGGTGCCCACCTTTTTGGGCGCCCATGAAATACCCGACGCCTATCAGTCCCGGCGCGGGGAGTATATCGATCTGCTTTGCAATGAGATGATACCGAAGGTGGCCGAAGAGAATCTGGCCCGTTTTTGCGACGTCTTTTGCGAGAAGGGCGTTTTTACCGTGGAAGAGAGCCGCCGCATACTGGAATGTGGCAAAGGGTACGGTTTAAAGCCCAAGCTGCACGCCGACGAGCTTTATCCCTTTGGCGGCGCCGAGCTGAGCGCCGAGGTCGGGGCCATATCCGCCGATCACCTGTTGGAGATATCCGATGAGGGCATCGCCCGGATGAAAGAGGAGAATGTGCTTGCGGTTCTGTTACCGGGAACAACCTTCTTTTTGGGAAAGGATCGCTATGCTCCGGCGCGGAAAATGCTGGAAGCGGGGCTGGATGTGGCCATCGCCACCGATTTCAATCCGGGTAGTTCCACCACGCAAAACATGCAACTTATGTGGACCATTTCCGCCCTGAAGATGAAGATGCTGCCCGGGGAAATTCTTTGGGCCGTTACCCGTTCAGCGGCCCGGGCCATTCAGATGGAAGACGTGGTGGGTTCCATCGAAGAGGGCATGCAGGCCGATTTTGTTCTTTTGGATATCCCCAACCTGAACTACCTGCCGTATCACTATGGGGTCAATCACACCGTTATGACCATAAAAAAGGGACATATTGTTTACCGGAAGGCCGAATGAGCAGCGAAATAGATGTTGAAGGGAAAATACTTTCGGTTTTGAAAGGGGATATTACCCTGGCGGATTGTGACGCGATCGTAAACGCGGCCAACAGTTACCTGCAACACGGCGGTGGCGTTGCCGCGGCCATTGTACGCCGGGGGGGAGATGTTATTCAGGAAGAGTGCGACCGGATCGGCTATACACCCACGGGAAGGGCGGCCATTAGCGGAGCGGGAAAATTAAAGGCCCGTTATGTCATTCATGCCGTGGGCCCGGTAATGGGCGAGGGGAATGAGGACGCCCTGCTGGCGTCGGCCGTGGGCTCCGCCCTGAGTCTTGCCCTGGAGTATTCCCTGGAGTCAATCGCCTTTCCGGCCATTAGTACCGGCATTTTCGGCTATCCCGTTGAAAGGTGTGCCCGTATATTGCTGGCAACGGCTTACGGTTTTATGAAAAAGGAGCCCCGGGCTCCGCATGTGTCTGTTTATTTGTATTCGGACGAGGATTACACGCTGTTTCGGGAGGCGCTGAGCGGCCTGAAGAAAAATCCGGAAGCGGGACTGTAAGCGGCTCTGTGTTAGTTTACGCTAAAGTCAACCAGCGGCTGGGCGATTTCCAGCGTGGCTTTCATGGAGTCGGTGCAACCGGCAATGCGCCAGTCCGGTCCATAGTTGGTAATTTGATGTCTCTTTAATTCCGCCTGATCTCGGTTGCCGGTAAAAACAACCAGCCTGCCGGAAATATCCAGCTTGCAGGCCATCTCAAAAGCGGTGGCCGGACTGTATCCAAAAACATTGCTTAACATTTCAACGATATAATCGTAGCTGTGCAGCCGATCATAATGAAGGATAATGTTGAAATGGGGCAGACTGAGTTGAACTTCATGATGGACGGCCGTCTCCGGTAATGGATGGACGATCTCTTCCGTCTCAAGAAGGTCATTCTTTTTATTGTATACCGGCATGGTGTTTCTCCTAAAAATCCTTTTTAAGGTTATAGGCAGAACATCGGCAGGTGTGTGGCGGAACTTAGGGATTTTAAAGGAGTAGCGGGTTTTTGGTCAGTTCCTGATCAATCTCTTTTCTTATGAGGTGAGTTTTGTCCGTGATAATGCCGCGTACCTCCGGATAGGCGCTCAACCGTTTCCATTCGGCGGGATCATTCACGGTCCAGGTAAAAATCTTTTTATTATGTTGCCGGGCCATTTTTATAAAGGCCTCATCGATCAGCCCGGCCTTGGGATGCCAGAAGTCGCTATGCCACAAGGGTTCGGAAAGTTTACGTAAAATATCGTACCGGGAGAAAAGAAAGCCGGTTTGGATATCGGCGCCGTTGTGTTTGACCATGCGTATAAACATGGGGTTGAATGAGGAAACCCAGAACTGGCTGCGGTAGCCGGAAGCCTTTATGGTGCGCACCAGATATTTGGCAAGAGGGCCGAAAAAGGGTAAAAACACCTTGGCGTCCAGATTAACGGGCACGGTTCCCTTAAAATGTTCAATAAATTCATTCAGCGTGGGAATATAAAAATCCTGCCGGCCGCTGTTGGCGCGTCCCCAGGCGCGCAGTTCCTTTAGTGGGGTCGACCAGGTAAATCGCCTGCGGTTAAAAAGTCTTTTCAGATAAAAATCGTGAAAAACGATAATCTCCCCCGATCCGCATAATTGCACGTCGATCTCCAGGCCGTTCGCTCCTTGTGCCAACGCCTGTTCAAAGGCCTCGATGGTGTTTTCCACAAAAGAGTGGTCGGCCCGTCCGCGATGTGAAATGAGATAGGGAATATTCTGTTTCAATGCTGCCGCCGGTTAAATCCTAAAGCTGGTGTTTGCCGAAAATAAAAAATCTTTTAATATAAGACCGTTGAAAAAACAGAAATGAATCATAACGGTTTCCGCATCCTTTTCCGCCTCCATACCCCTTAATTATCAAGAGCACTTATCCGCCGGTAATTATCTTTTCATAGTAGTTTAGATACTGGGGAACTATTTTTTCGGAATTAAACTCATTATAGGCCCTTTTACGGGCATTTCGTGCCAGCCTAAAGTAAAAGGGGCGGTCGCTGATTATGCGGGCTATCCTGTCGGCAAAAGCGGCCGTGTCACCCACATCCACGGTAAAACCGGTCTCTCCGTCTATGTTCACTTCCGGCAGACCGCCGGCGTTGGTGGTAACCGCGGGCAGGCCGCAGGCCATGGCCTCCAGGGCGGCCAGGCCGAAACTTTCATCCTCGCTGGGTAGCAGAAACAGATCGCTGCAGGCCAAAACCTGTTCCACATTTTGCTGCTTGCCCAGAAACTGAATGTGGTCGCAAAGCCCCTTTTCGCGGCAAAGCTGTTCCATGCGCGAGCGCTCCGGGCCGTCGCCGACCATCAGCAGGCGTACCGGAAACCTGGGGATAAGCCGATCCATGACATCCACCAGGTCCACCACGCGCTTTACAGCCCGGAAGTTGGAAATATGGGTCAGGATGATTTCATTATTTTGCCCAAAGCACCGTTGGCGCGTCAGTTCCTTGTTGTTTATCCAAAAGCGGTCGGGTACAAAATTATGGATGACCTCGATATCATTCTCTACCTGAAAGGTCTTGTAGGTTTCTTCCTGCAGGTAGCGTGAAACGGCGGTAACCCCGTTACTTTTTTCGATGGAAAATTTTACAATCTTCAAATAGGACGGGTCCGAGCCGATCAGGGTTATATCCGTGCCGTGCAGGGTCGTGATAAATTTTATGGAATCGTTGCCCATGATTTCGCGGGCCAGATAGGCGCTGGTGGCATGGGGGATGGCATAATGCACATGCAGAATGTCCAGTTTTTCATGCTCGACCACATCCACCATTTTATGGGCCAGGGAAAGGGAATAGGGCGGATATTCAAACAGGGGATATTGCAAAACATCCACTTCGTGAAAAAACAGGTTGGTTGTAAAGGATTCCAGGCGATAGGGCAGGGCATAGGCGATAAAGTGGACTTCATGACCCAGGGCGGCCATTTTAATGCCCAGTTCCGTCGCAACAACCCCGCTGCCGCCGTAGGTCGGGTAGCAGGTGATACCAATTTTCATATTACTCTTCTATTAGGTCGGGGGAGAAAGCGACCACTTTGTTCCTTCCGCTCTCCTTGGCCGCGTACAGGGCCAGGTCGGCATGTTTGATCAGAGTATCCGCCTCCATTTCACTGTCCAGTAATGAGGCCTCGCCGATACTGACGGTAACCCGCTTGCCCGGCTGAACCTCTTCGCCGTCAAATTTAGCCTGTTCTATATTCACGCGCAAACGTTCGGCCAAAATCATGGCCCCTTTTTTATCCACCGAGGGCAGAATAACGGCAAACTCCTCGCCGCCATAGCGGGCCACGATATCGTTCTCACGCACGGTTTCCTTGAGAATATGGCTTAATTGTTTCAGTACGCGGTCACCGGCCTGATGCCCCAGGGTATCGTTGAAGTTTTTAAAATAGTCCACATCCAGGATAAGTAGGGAAAGCCCGGAACGGGTACGCTTGTCACGCATAATCTCTTCGTTAAGACGCATGCGAAAGTAGCGGTAGTTATGCAGGTCGGTCATGCCGTCGGTATAGGAGAGCTGTTCCACCTCCTTATAGAGACGGGCATTGTTGATGGCGATGGAAATGATATTGGCTAAAATGGCCACCTGTTGCAACTCGCGTTCTTCATAGGGATTGGCTTTAACGCGTTCGCCAAAACAAAACAGGCCTTCTATGCTGCCTTTAAGCATAACGGGGGTGATCAGGGTAATATTATGATTTTCCAACTCCCGGAAGGCGGCGGAGGTGTTTATCTCCTTTTTGATGTCCGCCACCAGGCTCGGCGCGGGATGAATGCGGAAATAAGCGATAAGGCTGTCCTCGGCGTCGATTTTAAGCTCTTCGATGGTGCCGGCAATGTCGCCGCGCCGGTCATACACCCGTAACTGGTTCATCTTCTGATCGGCCTGCATGTAAAAGGCGGCCTTTACCGAATATTGTCCGATCATGGTGTATATGGTCCGGGCAATCAGTTCATTGTATTCCAGTATGGAGCTGAGTTCCATGGATATTTCAAACAGGGAATGCAAACCGTAAATGTTTTTACGCAATTCCTTGTTTTTTGTAATCAGCGTCTCATTCAACCCGGAGATTTCCCTGTTGGCGTTTTCCAGATGGTGCGATTGTTTGAGCAGCATTTCATTAAGCCGCTTTATGCGAATGGCCGATTTGATGCGGGCGCTGAGTTCTTCGAAATGGAAAGGCTTGATGATATAGTCATCCGCTCCGTTGTTGAAGCCGGTCACGATGTCCTGAATATCGTTTTTGGCGGTGATGACAATGATGGGGATGTAGGTGGTTTCCCCGTCATCATCCCGCTCCTTGATCTTTTGAATCACATCCAGCCCCGAAATACCCGGAAGCATGATGTCAACCAGAATAAGATCGGGTTGTTCACGTTTAAATAGTTCCAGGCCCTCTTCGCCGGTTTCCGCGGTTGTGATGTCGAAGTTCTGATCTTCAAGGTACTTGCGCAAGACCTGAAGCATATCCTTATGGTCTTCAATAATAAGTACTTTAAGTGGCGTCTCTTTATTCATACTCTCTGTATCTGTTTAAACAACTTCCCTTTTTGGCAGGCGCAATTTACTTGCATGCCTGCTATCTTCGTCTATGATTGTTTTTTCTTTACTTAAGGAACAATTATGTCATTCCCGGCTTAAAAACTGAAATTTTAGATACCGCCGCAACGCCGGGAAATATGCATATTATTAAAAACCGTTGTATTTTTAAGCCACGGGGAAGCGAACCACTCTTTTTATAAACAAAAAACAGGGGACGGAGTGTGAAGAGGATCATTATTTTTACGGGAATCGTTTTTTTTATTTTAATGTTGTTCCTTAACTGCGGCGATCAGGGGACGGCGCCTTATTTGACCGAATACACTATCCCGGATAAAAATGTGAGCTATTATAAGGACCTGCAACCGCTGTTTAACGGCAAATGCGGTTTCGGTTCCAATTGCCATTCGCCGGAAAATCCCGATAATCTGCTGTTTTTTACCACCAGGGAGGTCTTTATCTCCCATGTGATCCCCGGTCTGAACAGTCCGCTTGTCGACCCGGAAGTTCACCGGCGTTCCCCGGAACAGGCGCCTCTCTATCTGATTATAACGGAGCCCAACTATGCCGGTTTTGAGCGCCAGCCCCCCCTTTCGCTGAACCGGGCCCCGCTAACCGACCGGGAGATAGAGGGTATCCGGGTTTGGATTTCCGAAGGCGCCGGAGATTAGGAACGCGCTTCCATGACCCGGTAGGCGATCTCCACGGGTCCGATAAGGCCGTATGGCGTAACGGGAGCCACACTGTGCTCCTGGCGTGAGACCATGGCCATATGGTTGGACAGGCGGTGGCCGACAATGACGGTGATACCGTTTTTCCCGGGTTTCAGGCAGTCCGTTATCTCCGCCTCAAAGGGCGGGCACAGGCAATGGATATCTTTTTTGTCATTTACGCGGATGGTACACCAGTCGTAAACCGTTCCCAGTTTAAGGAAGACCCGGTGTCCCTTTAATAAATTCTCCTCAATTGAAATCACTTTGGAATAGGAAACCGGTTTCCAGTTGTAGGGCGCTTCCACGCCGCGATCCCCCAGGCGGGAAATATGCTCCTGCCCGTCTATTTCCACAAACCATTCGCCGGAGTCTATGGCCTGAATGTGACTCCGCGGCACGCTTTGCCCCGGAACGGTTGATACCTCCAGCAGGACATGGCCGAATTCCGGCAGGCCAAAAGGCAGTCGCCGCGTTCCTTTTTCCAGGCGCCAGGCGTTTATAAACTTCAGGGCCGGCTCCTGATACCCATGCGCTAATTTAAAAACATAGTCCTGTTTTAACTCAATTTCAGGGAATTCCGCGGGCCGGGGCGTAAGGTTGAGGAGCATGATATATCGTTTATCCCCCAGACGCCGTTCAAAATATTTTAATCCGTCGGGCAGGGTTTCCCACGGAAAAATCCGCTCCGCGCAGTTGCCTTTAAGGATATGGGCCAGGGCTTCATTATTGGAAATAAAATAGCTGAGACCGTTATTGACGGATGTTTTAAAATAGAGAGCCCGGCCGGTTTCATTGCCCATCCACAGGGCGTGGTGGATGGCATCGTACAATTCCCCGTCCTTTTCGGGCTTATCGGGCAGACGGCCCGTGGTTATCAGCTTGCCGCCGGCTTGATGCATATCTCCTATTTTTACCAGGGCCTCCATGGGCAGATAGCGTATACCCGGTAAAATAAGCAGGCTGTATGTTTGCCGTCCCACGCTAAAGGAGCCGTCATCCGCCATCGTGAGTTGGGCCTGTAAAAACTGGTTTAAACCGATAACGTCATATTCCACCGGGGAAACTTCGAGGGCTTCCAGTAACCTGAAAAGTGGAGACAGGTCCGGGTCGTTGTCCGGGTAGAGCAGCAACACTTTTTCCGGCGCTTCACCGCTTTCCAGAAACCGATGCAGGTGGTTCTGCATCCGCTGAAAGTTGAGCAGGTCGTCCTGTATGCGGCTTCCTTCCTGCATAACGCGCTCCAAAAAGAAAAGATTTTCAGAGTCAATTAAAAGCGTGTTCTCAAAACGGTCCACCCCCCACATTTTTAGCAGCAGGGTGAAAACCGCTTTTTCCCTGAAGGAAAGACGGATATTTAACAATTCGCCAAAGCGCGCGCTTAAGGGGCTTAGCCCCTTAAGGGTCATAAAACTTCTAAGCCGCTTTAAGGAAAGCTGTACCTCAAAGTAGTAGGGGCGGTGATAGATGAAACTGTCGTCATCCACGGTGTATACGGTTTGCGCCGCCTTCAGATTTTCCGTTAAAAAAGGGTTGTTGGCGGAGACCTTTAATCCGCAGGAAGGGTGAATATAATTCATCTTCGGCAGCAGCACGCCATTAAGGTAGCTTTTATACATTTCCGTCAGCCGGGCATTGCGGGTTACCTGCCCCCGGTGCAGGCGAACCAGAAAACGGGCCCAGTCATGCAGCAGCTTTTCATCGGATATCAGATGATAATTACGGCTGATTTCCGGGGTGTAAGAGAGAAAAATATCCTGCATGAAGAACTCATCCGCGTTCAGCCAGGCGCCCCGGAAAAGCCCGGAATTAATGTAGTCGGGAATCTTTTTTATATGATGCTTCAGTAAAAACTCGTCATGTATGTTTACATGGTAACGCAGACCATGATCGTAGTAGAGATACATTTTTCTAAGAACGACCACCGAGCCGTTAAAGGGGCGGGGAATGTTAAACTCCACCAGCCCGCTTTCGCGGTTAAGCTTGCGTATGATGTTCCTGGCCTCGGTTTTGTCGCCCTTTTCCCGCAATACGATGATGGCGGCCACATCTTCCGGGTAGCCCAAAACACGATGGAACTGTGTGTCATCGGTGGTCAGGGGGTATATCTCGGCCTGCTCATCCATAAAATGGATAATGGGGTAGCCCCAGGATTTATGCTGTTTAAAGTAATTGCGGCGGCAAAAAAGGATGGGTAGAAAAACCTGCGTGGTCTGGTGTATGTTTTCTATTAAAATATGCTTGAACAGGGGGCTGTGATTGTAACGCACGGGAAGAGGATGCTGCCCAGGGAAGGCATTGAACTTTTTCAATACCCTCGGCGGGGCGTGCATATCCATCTCTTTATAGCCGAACGGTTCCAGAAAGGAAAAAATCTGCTTAAAAAGCTTTTCCGGGACGTCGCACTGTATGTGAATTTCTATGTTAAAGCGATTCATGAGCTGTACAATCTTTACCGTTTATGGCGATGACCGGTTCACTGACGGGTGAAACCTAAGCAAAATTTGATTTGGAGTCCAACGGAACAATGAATAGTTTGCCATGCCATGAACTCAATACGCGTCTGGTGGCAAAAAGCCGCCCCCAAAAAGCGGAGGGTACGGTATCTTCTGTTCTCCGCGCTTCTGCTTATCCTGAGCATATTTATGCTGTATGCCTATATTGTGCTTACCCTGCCCGATGTGCGGGGGCTGGCCCGGCACAACCCCAAAAGCTGGGCCATGTTGGAGATGCGCAAGGCCCGGGCCCTGGCGGCGGGTAAAAAGTGGCGAAAGCGTCAATACTGGGTGCGCTTTGCGGATATACCCCCTTTGTTAAAAAAGGCGGTACGCATCACCGAGGATGCTTCCTTTTACCAACACCGGGGCATAGATACGGAGGAGATAGTAAATTCTCTTAAAAAGAACTGGCAAAGCGGCAGGACGGTAAGAGGGGGCAGCACCATAACGCAGCAATTGGCCAAGAATCTGTATCTGAGCACGGAAAAATCCTATTGGCGCAAAATCAAGGAATATTTTATTGCCAGGGAGCTGGAAAAACATTTAAGTAAAAAGCGCATTTTCCATATCTATTTGAATATAATAGAGCTTGGCCCGGGGATTTTCGGCGTGGAAGCCGCGGCCCGTTATTATTTCGGGCGTTCCGTTTCATCCCTGAGCCTGGAACAGATCATTCGTGTGACGGCTGTCATACCCAAGCCCCTTAAAGTTAGGCCGGATTCAAAAAATCGCTGGTTACTGTGGAAATGCAGATGGATAGTAACTAAATTGCGGCAGTACGGTTATATTTCTTCGGAACAGTATAAAACCACCCTGTCGGTGTTTAAACCCAAATAAAATCATGGAGGAGATATGTCCCCTGTTAATGAATTAGAGCGGCAGATAAAGTCCGGCGCCCTGGATGAGGCCATGCAAACATTGAAGGCCCTGGAGGCCGGTGAAGAGCAGAAGCTGTATTATACGGCGCTGATCGCCTTTAAGCGCGACCGCTATGACGAAGCCATCGATCTGGCGGAAAAGCTAATAAAACGGGATGACGGCGAAAGCCGCGCCCAGGCCTTGCTGGGTCAGGCGCTGGGGTTGAAGGCGCAGAACTCCGGCCCCGTTAAGGGCGCCCTGTTATTGCCCCGGGTAAAAAAAGCTTTTAGCAAGGCCCTGGAACTGGATGAAGCCAATCTTGAGGCCTTGCAGGGCCTGTTTATGTATTATCTCTTCTCTCCCGCCGTTGCCGGCGGCGATGAGAAACGGGCCCTGGAACTCATCGAAAAGACCATGACGATCAGCGAGGCCCACGCCTGGTTGATGCAAGGAATTTATCACAGTAAAAAGGATGAAAAGGACAAGGCCATGGAGGCCTTTGGCAAGGCCGCGGCCCTGTGCGGGGAGGAGCCCGATATCCTTTTGCGTTCGGCGCGCTTTTTTCTGGAGCAAAAGGCGGCGGACAAGGCGCGGGAGACCGTGGAAAAATATACGCGCATACTCCCCGGAACGCCCGCCGGGCTGGAACTGCGGGCCGACCTGGACAGGCAGGAAGCACGTTGGGATAGGGCCGCGGAAGGATATCGACGGGTATTGGATATAAACGGACACTACTTTCCCGCCCGTTTTAAGCTGGCCCTGTGCCTTAAGGAAAGCGGCAACAGCGCCGCCGCCAGGCAGGAACTGGAAAAACTGCAAAAAGATCATCCCAAAAGCCCCGTCCGCGCCCGGGTGGAGGCTTTGCTCAAGGAACTTTCCTAAGCGTTTTTTCTTCCGGTCCCGCTTACGGGGCCGGAAGATTTTTTAAAGCCCTCCTAAAGGCGCCGTCGCGTCATCCTTATTTTTCCTCTTTTTTCCTATTGAATTTCATGGTACACTTAAGCAAACGGATAACATCTATGGTCTATGCGTATATTTAAAATCCTTGGTCTTGTTATATTTTTGTTCGGCATGATGGCCGCCACGGCCCGGGCCCAAACAAGTCCGCTACGCTTTACCCGCCTTACCGCGGATAGCGCCCTGAGCGTTATACCGGCGGAAGAGATGATGGAAGCGGCCGGTTTAAAACCCGGCATGGTCGTGGATAGCAGCGCCCTGGCGGCCTACGGGAAAAAGATAGAAAAGAGCCTGCGCGCGCGCGGCTGGCTTTACGCCCATGTCAGCCGGGTGCAAAAAATTGTTTCCCCGGCGGGGATTGGGCTGCATCTGTTGGGGGGCGCCGGGGCCCGGGTTTACCTGGGAGAGGTAACGATAATAAGCGACTCCCTTTCCGCCGAAAGTTACCACCATTTTTTTGAAGCCGATACGGGAAGCCTGTATAACGAAAAAGCGCTGGAAGGGCTTTTTAAACAGTGGTTGGGGGTTGCCGCGGATTCCGGGTTTGCCTTTGCCGAAATAGACCCCGTAAGCAGGATACATACGATCTCCCTCAAAAAGGCCCGCGTGGAGCTGGATGTTTATATCCATGAAGGCGAACGGGTGCGTCTGAGTGGCGTAAGGGTGAGCGGTAACAGCTATACCAACAGCGATGTAGTTCTGCGCGAGGTCGACGTATGTCCCGGCCAGATATACAGCCGTTCCATGATGGGTGAGATAAAACGCCGTCTGGAGCGTCTGCAATTGTTTGAAACGGTAAGGGAGCCGGTTATACGCATAACGGCGGCAGGCCGGTACGAACTGATTATCGAAGTAAAGGAAGGCAGCGCCACCACCTTTGACGGCGTGGCCGGGTATGTGCCTCCCGGCGGTACGGCGGATGGAAAAAAGGGCTACTTCTCCGGTTTGTTTAATATACGCTTCAATAATCTGTTTGGCACGGGCAGACGGTTGGCTGTGCACTGGGAAAGACCGGAAGAGATATCGGAGAACTTCTGGATGCGTTATCTGGAGCCCTGGGTGGGCGGCTATCCCCTGAATCTTGAAGGGGGCTTTGAGCGTACCGTGCGCGATAGCAGCTATTTGGAGTGGAAAGGCGATATAAACGCCGCCTACCGTTTGCTGCGCAATCTGCGTGTGACGCTAAGCTATGGCCGCAGGGTGGTTCTGCCCGATTCCGCCGCCAATGTAAACAGGCGCCTGGTGCGCTTCTCTCAAAATGATTTTAGCGCCGGCGTGGTGTATGACACGCGTGATTATTTGCTGAATCCCCGTTCGGGTATCTATTTTAAAAACAGTTATGGCGTGGGGCTTAAAAATAATTATGGTCCGGGGTTTCTTTTAAGGGAAGACAGTATTGCCGTAAAGGAACAACTGGAAACGGTTTCCCTGCGTTTTGAATGGTATTATGAGCTGTTAAAAAATCAGGTGCTCTCCCTGGCCTTGACGGCCCGTCAGGTTAGCGGCAGCAGGGTGCAGATAACCGATATGTTCTGGTTTGGCGGCAGCAACTCCCTGCGGGGGTACCGGGAAAATCAGTTCCGGGGAGACCGCGTAAGCTGGATGAACCTGGAGTATCGCCTGCTGTTAGGCAGGAATACCCGTTTGTTTTTATTCAATGACTGGGCCGCCTACCATTTTAACGAATCCGGGCGCGAGGGGGTGGATGTTCTTTACGGCTATGGTCTGGGAATCCGCATGCAAACCGCCCTGGGGATTATGGCCGTGGATTTTGGCCTGGGGCAGGGCGACAGCTTTGGCGACGCCAAGCTGCACTTTGGCATCATCAACCGTTTTTAATGTTGGATAGGATAAAAGGAGAATATCAGTATGGCTGGCAAAAAACTTAGTGCGGAACAAAAGAAGATATTGTTTGAAAAAGCCACGGAACCGCCCTTTAGCGGCGCCTACTATCATCACAGGGAAAAGGGCCGCTACCATTGTGCTTCCTGCGGGGAGGCGCTGTTTTCCTCGGAGGCAAAGTATGACTCCGGCAGCGGCTGGCCCAGTTTTTTTGAACCCATCTCCGAGGGCGCCGTGGCCACGGCGGAAGATAACAGCCATGGCATGAGACGGATTGAAGTGCTTTGTCCCCAATGCGGCGGGCATCTGGGCCATCTTTTCCCGGATGGACCAAAACCCACGGGCCTGCGATATTGCATCAATTCGCTAAGCCTGGAGTTTATAGGGGAGAAAAAGGAAAACAGGTCGTAAAGCGCGACGCTCCCGAACACAGGGGGGCGGGGAGGACTCTCCGCCCGGGTCAGCGCTTTAGCAGCACATTATCAATCAGGCGGGTCGTCCCGATAAAAACGGCCAGGGCCAGCAGTATTTCCGGGGAACGGCTGTCCGCCTCTTCCAGCGTGCGCGCGTCAACAAAGGCGACATAATCCACGCGGCAGGTGCTGTTCGCGGAGATCATGGCCCGGATATCCGCCTTCAGGCGGGCCATGTCACGCAGCCCCTCTTGCCATTGTTTTTCCGCGTAACGCAGGCTTTTGTTGAGCACAAGGGCCTGCTTCCTTTGATCCGGCGTCAAATATTTATTGCGCGAGCTCATGGCCAGGCCGTCGCTTTCGCGCACGATGGGGGCGACGATGATATCCGTGTGAAAATTAAGGTCGCGGGCCATGTTGCGGATGATCAGGGCCTGTTGCGCGTCCTTTTGCCCGAATACGGCCGCGTCGGCGTCCACGATATTGAACAGCTTGGCCACAATGGTGGTCACTCCCTTAAAATGCGTGGGGCGCGTCTGTCCGCACAGCTTGTCGCTCAGGTGCTCGTTAAGCACATAGGTTTGGTAACCAGGGGGATACATTTCACGGTTCTCGGGGAAAAAGACCGCGTCGGCCCTCTCTTCCGCGCATAGCTTCAGGTCCCGCTCAAAATCCCGGGGATATTTATCCAGGTCTTCGCCCGGGGCAAATTGGGTGGGATTAACATAGATGCTGACCACGGTTTTGTCGGCAGCCTTGCGGGCGCGGCGTATTAAGCTGAGATGCCCCTCATGTAAAAAACCCATGGTGGGTACCAGGGCGATGCGTTGACCTTCCTCCCTCCATTGGCGGGAGAGCCGGCGCATCTCTCCGATGGTTTTAATAACTTTCGGAGTCATCGGGGAAGGCATTCTCTTTGACGTCGGATATATAGTTTTTTACGGCTCTTTCCATGGCGTCGCCCAGCTCGGCGTAGCGGCGTACAAATTTGGGGCGGAACTTTCGGAAAAGCCCCAACATATCGTGTGTAACCAACACCTGACCGTCGCAGTGCCGTCCGGCGCCAATGCCAATGGTCGGTATTTTCAGGGCCTTGCTGATCTCTTCCGCCAGGGTGGCGGGCACTTTTTCCAGCACCAGGCTAAAAGCGCCCGCTTCCTGCAGGCTAAGGGCGTCGCGCAGCAGCTCCTCCGCTTTTTCGCGGAGTTTCCCCTGTACCTTGTATCCTCCCAACTGATGCATCGATTGCGGGGTAAGGCCAAGATGCCCCATCACGGGAATGCCCACGGATACCAGGCGACGCACGGTTTCGGCCATGGGAGCGCCTCCTTCTATTTTAACGGCCTCGGCGCCGGCCTCCTGCAAAAAACGCCCGGCGTTTTGCAGGGCCTGTTCCGGACTTATCTGATAGCTGAGAAAAGGCATGTCGGCAACCAACAGGGCGCGTTCCACGGCGCTGTGCACGGCGCGGGTATAGTGTAGCATCTCTTCCATGGTTACCGAAAGTGTGTTTTCCCTGCCGCCCATTACCATGCCGGCGGAGTCGCCCACTAAAACAATATCCACGCCGGAGATATCCACAATGCCGGCCATCAGGGCGTCATAGGCGGTGAGCATGGCAATCTTTTCGCCGTCGCGTTTCATTTTTATGATGGCGGGGACGGTAATCTTTTTGGTTCCGGTGCTGACAGACATGGCTACTCTTTTATGATATGGTCGATTATTCCGCCGCCCACCACGCAATCCTCTTCATAAAAAACGGCGGACTGGCCGGGGGCAATGGCTTTTTGGGCTTCATCAAAAACGATGCGCGCCCGTGAATCGTCCACGGGATAAACGGTCGCCGGTCTGCCGGGATCGTTGTAGCGTATCTTTACCGCGGCCCGCAGGCCCTCTTCCGGCAGGGAGGCATATTTGATCAGGTTAAGGGAGTGGATCATAAAAGCTCTGTTGTGCAGCGCTTCCGCTTCGCCGATAACCACGGTGTTGGTTTTTGCATCGGTTTCCACCACATACATCGGCTTGCCGAAACCGGTGCCGATGCCGCGTCTTTGCCCGATGGTGAAAAAGGGATACCCTTTATGGCGGCCCACCTTTTTCCCATCGGTGGTAACCAGGTCGCCGTCCCGCACCTTTTCTTCCAGGCCGGGCACCACTTTTTTTAAAAAACGGTTATAGTCGTTGTCGGGCACAAAGCATATTTCCTGGCTTTCCTTTTTGGAAGCGGTGCGCAGGTCGAATTTTTCCGCCAGCTTGCGGACCTCGGCCTTGGTGTATTCGCCCACGGGGTAAAGGGTTTTAGCCAGATTCTCCTGCCGGGTGCCCCACAGAACATAGGATTGATCCTTACGGTCGTAAAGGCCCTTGTACAACTCATAACGGCCGCTTTGCCCGTTAAAGCGAATGCGGGCATAATGGCCGGTGGCGATATAGTCGGCCCCCAGCTCTTCCGCCTTTTGAAAAAGGGACTTCCATTTGATTTTTATATTGCATTGCACGCAGGGGTTGGGCGTGCGGCCGGCCACATATTCGTTTATAAAATTGGAAACGACGCCATCGTGAAAATCGCGGCTGAAATTAAGCACATAGTGGGGCATGTCCAGCCTGGCGCATACCATGCGCGCGTCATTGATGGAGTCCAGCGAACAGCATCCGCTTTCGTGATTTATATTGCCGCCCACCAGCTCATAGTCCCACAATTTCATGGTGATGCCGATGCAGTTATAGCCCTGTTCCTTTAACAGGGCCGCCGCCACGGAGCTGTCCACGCCGCCGCTCATGGCCACGACAACGGTTTTTTGTGTACTCATCTTACTTTCTGTTTTTTGATATGATTACTTCCGTGTTACCTTCGGAAAAGTTGAATTTAACGTCATCCATCAGTGCCCTGACCAGATAGATACCGCGTCCGTTGTCGGCCAGCAGATTTTCGGGCTGAAGCGGGTTGTTCAGGTTCTCCATCTTAAAGCCCCGGCCCTCGTCGCGGATGGAAATGGTCAATACCGTGGGGGTGCGCGTAAACTTTACCGTCACCTGTTTGCTTATATCATCATGGTTGCCATGATGAATGGCATTGTTTACCAGTTCCGTCAGGGCAATGGAGATGTCATCCACCGTGGAGTCGTCAAAACCGGCCTTGTGGGCGATATCGGCGGAAATGCTCTCTATCTTGTCCAGATGTTCTATGGAACTTGGAAAGCGCTCCGTATGTTCAAATTCAATCTTTTCAGACATTCTCTTCTCCGGTCAGCCGGCAAATTTATTGTCTGGCCGGGCTAATGTCAAACAATGACATTTTATTTCATCGTATTAGCCGCCTTTGCCTTTCTTTATTGTTTTAGGTCAATATGCGCCGGGCTGATTTTAGTTAATTTGCAAATATACACATTATGGAATAAAAAAGCATGGATCGAATAATTAAACAGCTTAACCTGCAAATGCCCTGGCTGGTGATGATGACCCTGATCACCATTCAATCGGCCATGACCTCCTCCCTGTTGGTGCAGTTACCCCGCGGATTCGACAAGGTGATTCATTTTTTTATTTTCTTTGTATTGGGCTGGCTTCTCGCCCGCGGTCTGTTCGGCGATCCGCTCAAAACTTCCCCGGCGCGTTGGCTGGCCATCCTGGCGGGCGGGGCTCTTTTCGCCATGCTGGACGAAATGCACCAGGCATTGGTGCCGGGACGTTATGCCGATTTTAAGGACTGGCTGGCCGATATGGCCGGGCTTACCCTGGCCGCCCTGTGGTACTACCATGTGCGTCTCCGCGCTCTCCGGGGGTAGGCTCTTTTTTTTAAGCCGGTTTCATAGTGAAATGAAGCGTTTCATCTTGAAACCGACCGCGCCGTTTTTCCCTTCCGTATACTTTTCCCAAAAAATAATGCGCTGAACTCCCCGGCCCCTTTATGGGCGTATATATTTTTTAAATGTCAAACCCGTAACTGTATAAGTCTTTAAAAAACAACAGGATGCATATTCTTTCCCAAGAAGGGGCCGCTGTTGCGTAAGCGCTGGCATTCCCTTGCTCCGGCAAAGGGGGCGCTCATTTCCGGGACGCTTTGTTTTTAGGCATGAAAGTTGATATAGGGAAAGGCATGTAAACTCATTTTATTTAGGAACAGCCCATCATGCGAAGTCTTCTGGAATTTATTACCGTTTTTTTACCGGTCGGCTATGCCCTGTTGATCTGGTTGTATGCCTTGCTGGTAGTGAACCGGGAAAAACGGCTTATACGTCTGTCCGCTCTTTTTTTTAATGTGCTTCTTGCGGTCCACATACTCTACACGGTTCTGCTGGCCCTCTATAAACACTATTTTCCGGTTACCACGCCGGGCGAGCTGCTTTCCCTTTCGGCCCTGTTCATGGCCGTTCTCTACTGGTTGCTGGAAAAACGGCTTAAGGTGGTTACCACGGGCATGTTTATCTTTATCACCATCTTTTTCCTGCAATTTCTCTCGGCCTTTTTAATAGACCTGAGCGCCCCGCTGGACGAGGTCTTGCAGGAGCCCATGTTCCTCTTTCATGTCTCCAGCGTGGTGGTGGCCTATTCGGCGCTTTTTATCTGCACCCTCTTCAGCATTATCTATTTGATTTTATATTACAGCCTTAAAAAGGCGCGCTTTGGCCTGGTCTATCAGATATCCTTCTCGCTGGAGGAGTTGAGCCGCTTCAGCTATCTGGCCGGCGTTATAGGCTTTGTCATGCTTTCGGTAACCATTGTCACCGGCATTATCTGGCGTAAGGAAGCCTTCCCCGATCTGGCCCATTTCGACCCGCAGGTGGTGGTTTCCTATCTGATATGGACCATCTACGGAATATTCATCTACGGCAAGTACCGACGAAGCTGGAGCGCGAAAAAGCTGTCCTATCTCTCTGTTGGCGGAGCGGGGGCCATCCTCTCTTCCCTGATCATAGTTAACTACATTTTGCAAAGTTTTCACCGGTTCGGATAAGGGCATGTCAACTAACAATCTTTATCTCTATGGCGTTAGCCATCAACACGCGGATTTCGATCTTTTGGGAAGGGCCTCCTTTTCCGCCGGGGCGCAAGAGGATTTCATCCGTATGCTGCTCCGGGAACCGCACATCGCCGAATTATGCCTGCTTTCCACTTGCAACCGCGGCGAAATATATATACGCACGGAGAGGGAACCGTTGACGGAGGAGCAGATTAAAGCGGCCTGGCGGGCCTTTAGTCCCGGCCTGTCGGAAAGTGACTTTTCCGCCTTCTATTTTTTAGAGAACGGCGACGCGGCGGAACACCTGTTCCGGGTGACGGCGGGCATGGATTCGCTGATACCCGGCGAGACCGAGATCGTCGGACAGGTGAAAGACGCTTTTCGCCGGGCGGCGGATATGTCGGCCACGGGTATCTATCTGAATCATCTGTTTGAAACCGCCCTGCAGGTGGAAAAAAGGGTACGCACACAAACGGCCATATCGCTCGGCGCGGTCAGCGTGGCCTATGCCGCCGTGGAACTGGCCCGGAAGATTGTCCGCCGCATGTCCGATAAAACCGCCCTGCTTATCGGCAGCGGTGAAACGGGGCAACGGGTGGCCCGTCATTTACGGCAAAAGGGCATCAAGCGGATTCTTGTGGCCAACCGCACCGAAAGCCACGCCCGTGAACTGGCGGAGCGCTTTGACGGCGAGGCCCTCGGCCTGGCGGATATCGACCGGGTTTTGCCCGGGGTCGATCTGGTGATCGGCGCCACCGCCTCTCCGGGTTTTATTATCCGCGAGGAACAGATGCGCCCGATAATGAAAGTGCGCGACCGCCGGCCGTTGATAATGATTGATATTGCCATCCCCCGGGACTTTGACCCCGCGCTCGGCCGCTTTGAAAATATCTTTCTGCATGATATGGGCTCGCTGGAAAGAATTGTGGAAAACAACAAAAACCGCCGGCGGGAGGAATTCCGCAGGGCTGCCCTGATCTTAGCCGAGGAAAGGGAAAAGTTTTTGCAATGGTGCCGCGGACTGGAGCTTAAACCGACCATCATCTCCCTGAGACGCAAGATGGAGAATATACGCCATGATGAAATGGCCAAGTACCGTAACCGGGTGGATGAGCAGCATTGGGGACTGGTGGATCAGATCACGCGCGGCCTGTTGAACAAAATATTACACCTGCCGCTCTCCAGCCTGAGGGAGCTGGAGGGCGGACGGGATGACGTGCACCGGAAAATAAGTCTGGTAAGGGAAATATTTGACCTGAGGGAAGAAGAAAATGTCTGAAACGATGATAGCCGGCTCCCGGGACAGTAAACTGGCCATGTGGCAAACCCGTTGGGTGAAAGAACGGCTTTCCGCCCGTTTTGGGGATATAAGCATACCTGTTGTGGCGGTAAAGGCAAAGGGAGACAGAATGCTGGATATGCCCCTGGCGCAATTTGGGGATAAGGGGCTTTTTACGCGGGAACTGGATAACGCCCTGCTGTCCGGCGAGATAGATTTTGCCGTACACAGCCTGAAAGACCTGCCCACGGAGATGCCGGAGGGTCTGATCATTGCCGCCGTGACAACGCGCTGGGATTGCCGGGACGCGCTGATCGCCAGGGATGGGCTGACGCTGGAGACGTTGCCCCCGGGCGCCGTTGTGGCCACGGGCAGCCTGCGCCGCCAGTCGCAACTTTTGGCTTACCGCCCCGATCTGCGGGTGGCCGATATTCGCGGTAATATCCATACGCGGCTCAAAAAGTTTGACGATTCGGACTGGCACGGTATGATTCTGGCCGCGGCCGGACTGGAGCGCATGAATCTGCATGAGCGCATTTCTCAAAAAATAAGTTTTGACGTCATGTTGCCGGGAATCGGGCAGGGCAGCCTGGCTGTTGTCTGCCGGGCGGGTGATGAAAAGAATCTGGAACGGCTTAAAACCGTGGAAGACCCGGAGGCGCGGGATATGGCCCGGGCCGAGCGCGCTTTTTTAAACAGCCTGGAAGGCGGCTGTCAGGTGCCCATAGGCGCCAGGGCGGATATCGATGGCGGAAGGATGCGGCTGCGCGGCTTTGTGGGCAGCGTGGACGGTAAAAACACCATTCGCGTGGAAATAAGCGGTCCGCGCGCCGAGGCGGTTCAACTGGGACGTAAACTGGCCTCCCGGGCCCGGGAGGAAGGCGCGGGAGAAATTTTGGCCGCCATTCGCGGAGAGGCCGGAAAATGAGCGGCATGGGTGGGCTTAGGGTGCTGCATTGCTGCAGCACCACCAACAGCGACAGCGTTTATGCCCAACGTCTTAGGGAAGAGGGGTGTATGGTCACCTCCCTGCCGGTAATTAAGGTTCAATACTTTGACGAGGAGCATGTGCCGTTTTTTTTGATGACGGAGAAAATGGCAAAAAGCGACTGGGTTGTTTTTAGCAGTATTCACGGCATCAATGCCTTTTACCGTTTAAAGGAGATTCACGCCGCCTTCAACCGTCAAAAGGGAAGATTAAAGGTGGGGCTGGTGGGTAAAAAAGCCTGGCATGCCTTTAAGCTTTATTTCTCCCACTGGCCGGAACCTGAGCGCGCGGGCCATATTAACCGGCTTTTAGAGAACATAGCCGGACACAACCCGCATGAGCGGCAGAAGGTGCTTCATCTTACCAGCAGGGAATCCCTGGCCCTGTTGCGCATTTTTCCGCCCGATTGTATAGAGCTGGAACGGCTGCCCCTATACCGCATGGTCGGGGTGGAGCTTTCCGGAGAAGCGCGGGAGATGCTGGAGCGGGAAAGCTTTGACATGCTCTTTTTTAACAGTCCCAGCACATTCTATTTTTTCCGGGAAGAACCCTTTGCCGAAAAGCACCTGCGTGGCGCGGCCATTGCCGTTTTGGGTGAGCGCAGCCGCGTTTATATGGAAGGACAGGGCTTCCCGGTAACGGTTGTTCCGGATGCACCCACTCCCGATGCGTTTGTGGAGGCGGTGTACCGATCAATGGATAACATCAGACATTATAAAGGAAAGGCCTGAAAGGATGACCGACTCATTATTTATACGCGCTTGTTATAACAAACCGACGGAACGCACGCCTGTCTGGATTATGCGGCAGGCCGGGCGCTACCTGCCCCAATACCGGGCCATCCGCTCCGGGCACAGTTTTACGGAGATGTATAAAACGCCGGAGCTGGCTACCGAGGTGACCCTGCAACCGGTGGATATACTGGGCGTGGACGCGGCGATCCTCTTTTCCGATATCCTGGTGGTGCCCGAGGCCATGGGGATGGAACTCCGCTTTATTGAAGGCCGGGGGCCCGTTTTTAGCGAACCCCTGCGCAATGAGCTACAGGTGATGGGGCTGAAGGAGGTGGAAAGCAATGAGGCTTTGTCCTTTGTTATGCAAGCCATAAAAAATCTCCGCCGGGAATTAAGCGGTCGCGTGCCGCTGATAGGCTTTTGCGGCGCGCCCTGGACGCTGGCCACCTATATGGTGGAAGGCGGCGCCTCCCGCCATTACCGCCATATTAAGGAATGGCGCTTTAAGCGCCCCGATATGCTGGAGCAGCTTTTAAGCCGCGTGACCGACGCCTTGATCGATTATTGCCGGGCGCAGATGGACGCCGGGGTTCAGGCCCTGCAGATATTCGACTCCTGGGCCGGTCTGCTGGATGAGGACGGTTTTGAACATCTGGCCCTGAAGTATGTCCGCAAGCTGATAGGCGCCATACGCCGGCCCGGCGTTCCGCTTATTTACTTTCCCAGGGGGGGGATGCTCTGGCTGGAGAAGCTGGGGGACTTGGGCGCGGAGGTTATCGGACTGGACTGGAACATCGCGCCGCGCCGGGCCCGCGAACTCGCCGCCGGTCGTTTTGCCCTTCAGGGCAATCTGGACCCCACCGCCCTGTATGCCGGAGAGGAACAGGTACGCCGGCATACGCTAAAGATGCTGGAAGGCTTTGGCCGGGGCAGGGGGCACATTGCCAATCTGGGTCACGGCATTCTGCCCGATATACCCGTGGAAAACGCCCGGGCCTTTGTGGAAACCATCCAAAGCGAAAGCGCCGGATTCCGTAACACGGAACAGGCGGTCTAAAAAGGAAATTGCCATGAAAACAACAACAACCTTACACGTGGATCGGCGGGTGCTGGAAAAATATAATCAACCCGGACCGCGCTATACCAGCTATCCGACGGCGCCGCACTTTACCGGGGATTTTGACGCCCAAAGCTTTATACGGGAAATGGAGGCTTCCAACCGTCCGGGGACGGATATGAGCGACGTCTCACTCTATTTCCATTTTCCTTTTTGCCATTCCCTGTGCTATTTCTGCGCCTGCAATATGGTGATTACGCATAACATGGAACGCGTGGAGCGCTACGTACGCTACCTGAAAAAAGAGATAGAGCTGATCGCCCCCCATATCCATCCGGACAGGCGCGTGGTGCAAATGCACTGGGGCGGGGGCACGCCCACCTATCTGACGCCGGAGCAGTCCCGTTCCGTTTTTAAGCATATCCGCAACAACTTCAATTTTGCCGGGGACGCCGAAATCAGCATTGAGATCGATCCGCGCACCATCCGCGACGACCATCTGAGCGTTTTGAGGGAAACCGGCTTTAACCGCGTCAGCTTTGGCGTGCAGGACTTTAATCCCAGGGTGCAAAAAGAGGTGAACCGCATACAGACTTATGAGCAAAACGCCTTTGTGATCGAGGAAAGCCGCCGTTTGCAATTTGATTCGGTGAATGTGGACCTGATGTATGGCCTGCCCCATCAAACGGAGGCTTCCTATAAGGAGACCCTGGATCAAATTATCGCCTTTTCACCGGACCGGCTGGCGGTGTTCAACTACGCCCATGTGCCCTGGCTGAAAAAGCATCAGGCTATTTTACCCGAGGAAGCCATGCCCGGCACAAGGGAGCGGCTGGGCATTTTAAAGCTGGCCATAGAAGAACTGACCGCCGCCGGATATGTCTATATCGGCATGGATCATTTTGCCCGTCCCGAAGATGAGCTTTCCGTCGCCCTGGCCGGGCGCACCCTGCACCGGAATTTTCAGGGGTACAGCACCCGCGCCGATTCCGAAATCTACGCCATGGGCGTCTCTTCCATCAGCCAGTTGAAAAATGCCTATGCCCAAAATCTGAAATCGATTAAGGAATATGAACGGCGGCTGGATGAAGGTCTGCCGGCGACCCAAATAGGCGTGCGCCTTACGCCGGAGGATCAGTTGCGCCGTTATGTCATCAATGAAATCATGTGCAATAACCGGCTGCTCAAGGCCGACGTGGAAGAGCGCTTTCAACTGGATTTTGACCGTCATTTTGAGGCGGTGTTGCCGGAACTGGATGTTTTTGTGGAGGACGGTCTGTTGTCAGTGCATGCGGATCGCCTGGAAGTGCCGGACGCGGGACGCCTGGTGGTGCGTAATATTGCCATGGTGTTTGACGCCTATCTGAAGGAAGATATGCGCAAACCCAATCCCACCTATTCGAGGACCGTGTGATGAAAAAGCAAAACCCATCCCCTTCCGGGGAGCAAAAAGCGGGCAGAAGAGTGGACGTGGCCATCGTGGGTGCCGGAATTTCCGGTTTGAGCGCGGCGCTGTTCCTTAAACAAAAGGGGCTAAGCGTATTATTGCTGGAAAAGGAAGAACGGCCCGGGGGAAATATCCGGACGGAAGAGAAAAACGGTTTTTTAATAGAACACGGCCCCAACAGCATTATGGATACCACCCCGGCCCTGCATCGTCTTATTGAAGGGGCGGACCTGGCGGAGGAGCTTCTTTATGCCGGGGAGAGGGCCCAAAAAAGGTATATCCTGCGCGGAGGAAGGCTGCGGGCCCTGCCCACCTCGCTGCCGGCCTTTATAAAAACGGATTTGTTTTCCGGCAGGGCCAAGCGGCGCCTGTTGCGCGAACCCTTTATAAAACCCTATGACGGCAAGGAGGATGAAAGCCTGGCCGCCTTTGTTGTGCGCCGCTTGGGCCCGGAATTTCTGGATTATGCCATCAATCCCTTTGTGGCGGGTGTTTACGCCGGGGCTCCGGAACGGCTGAGCGTGCGCCACGGCTTTCCCAAATTGTATCGTCTGGAGCAGAAATACGGCAGTCTGATCCGCGGTACTATCGGCGGCATGCGCGAACGCCGCCGCTCGGCGGAAACAGCCAAAGACCGGGCCCGTATGTTCAGCTTCCGTCATGGTTTGGGCCAGTTGATTGGGGCGCTGGCCCAAAAGCTGGAAGATGAGCTTGTACCCGGGGCGGATATCGGTCGCATCGATATGTTGCCCGGCGGGGTGTGGCTTAAATATAAGCATCGCGGCCGGGAAGAAACCGCCTGGGCCTCGCAACTATTGCTGACGGTTCCCGCGCGGGCCTATGCCTACCTGCCCCTGCCCTCGGCGGAAACCTTGCGGGAAACGATCGGCCGGATTTACTATCCGCCGGTGAGCATGGTCTTTTTGGGTTATGGCAAAGTAAGCGACCGGGTGCCTTCCGATGGTTTTGGCTTTTTGGTGCCGGCCCGCGAGCAAAGGAATATTTTAGGCACGCTGTGGAGCTCTTCCATTTTTAGCGGACGGGCGCCGGAAGGGGGCATGGCCCTGACCACCTTTGTGGGCGGCAGCCGCCAGCCGGAAAAGGCCCGCCAATCCGCCGAAGAGCTTATCGCCATGGTGCGGCGGGAACTGCGGGATATCATGGGCCTTACGGAGGAGCCGGCGGAAGCTTTTGTTAAACCCTGGCCCAGGGCGATTCCGCAATATGAACCCGGATACGACTCCTTTTTAAACGCCATGGAAACATATGAAAAGCAATATCCGCGTATTCGCCTGGGCGGCAATTTCCGAAACGGTATTTCCGTGGCCGACTGCGTTAAGCAGGCCTGGCAACTGAGCGAAGAACTGCATCGGGCCGTTGGCCGTGACAGTCATGTAAAAAACTAAATTTAAGCGAGGTTAACTATGTACACCCCCGAATACAGAATGCGCCGTTTGCGCGCCAACGCCAATATCCGCGCCCTGGTGCGCGAAACGCATCTTTCCGCCGATGATTTTATTTTGCCCTACTTTGTTGTGCCGGGGAAGGGAAAACGCCATCCGATAAAGAGCATGCCGGGGCATTTTCAGCTTTCCATAGATGAACTGATCGCGGATGCGCGGCAGGCCATGGAACTGGGTATCCGGGCTGTGATACTTTTCGGCATTCCGGAACATAAAGACCCTCTTGGCAGCGACGCCACCAGTGACGAGGGTATTATCAGCCAGGCGCTCAGGGCCCTGAAGGAGGCGCTGCCGGAGCTGTATGTGATTACCGACGTCTGTTTTTGCGAGTATACCGATCATGGTCACTGCGGCCTGCTGCACGGCGATGATGTGGAAAATGACGGCACGCTGGCCATGTTGCAGGATCAGGTGCGGGTACACGCCCGCAACGGCGCGGACATGGTGGCCCCTTCCGGCATGATGGACGGCATGGTCGGCGCCATCCGCGAGGCTTTGGATGATGAGGGGTACGCCAACCTGCCCATCATGAGCTATGCCGTTAAATATGCTTCCGGATTTTACGGCCCCTTCCGTGACGCCGCCGAGTCCGCGCCGCAATTCGGCGACCGCGGCAGCTATCAGATGGACCCGGCCAATGGAAACGAGGCCATGCGCGAGGCGGCCATCGATATAGAGGAGGGCGCCGATATCATTATGGTTAAACCGGCCATGCCCTATCTGGACATTCTGCACCGGGTGCGGGAGGAGTTCGGCATGCCCACCGCCGCCTATCAGGTTTCCGGGGAATTTGCCATGATAAAGGCGGCCGCCGCTAACGGCTGGCTGGATCATGACCGGGTAATGCTGGAGTCGCTTATATCCATAAAGCGCGCCGGAGCGGATTTGATTTTAACCTATTTTGCCCGCGAGGCGGCGGAAAAGCTGCGCGCGGCGCGATAAACCTATGTAATCTGGGAGAAGGAACATGTTGCAAACCGGCAAAAGCAGGGAATTATTTGATCAGGCCCGGAAGGTGATACCCGGCGGGGTAAACTCCCCGGTGCGGGCCTTTAGCGCCGTGGGCGGGCAACCCCTCTATTTTAAAAAAGGGCAGGGCCCCTGGCTGTGGGATGTGGACGGCAACCGCTATCTTGACTTTGTGGGCTCCTGGGGGCCGATGATTGCCGGTCACAGCCATCCCCGCGTTGTGGAGGCGCTGAGGGAAACCGTGGCCGGGGGCACCAGCTTTGGCGCCTGTGTGGAAACGGAAGTGGAGCTGGCCCGCCTGATCACGCGGATGGTGCCTTCGGTGGAGATGGTGCGCATGGTTAATTCCGGCACCGAGGCGACCATGAGCGCGATCCGCCTGGCGCGGGGCCATACCGGTCGCGATAAGATCATTAAATTCAGCGGTTGTTATCACGGTCATGCCGATAGTTTTTTGATAGAAGCCGGTTCCGGCGCGACAACGCTGGGCGTGCCCAACAGTCCGGGAATCCCCGGCGCGGTGGCGGCGGATACGCTGAATGCCGTATATAATGATATTGAATCCGTGAAACGGCTCATCGAAAAATACCGGGGAGAAATCGCCGCCCTCATCATCGAGCCGGTGGCCGGAAATATGGGGGTCATTCCGGCGGAGGAAACCTTTTTGCGTGAACTGCGCCGCCTGACCGGGGAAGAGGGCATCGTGCTTATTTTTGACGAGGTAATGTCCGGTTTTCGCGTGGCTCCGGGTGGCGCGCAGCAACTGTACGGTATCCGTCCCGACCTGACCACCATGGGTAAAATCATCGGCGGCGGCCTGCCCGTTGGCGCCTATGGCGGAAAACGGGAACTTATGGAGCGCATTGCCCCGTCCGGGGATATCTATCAGGCGGGAACCCTGTCCGGCAACCCGCTGGCCATGCGCGCCGGTCTGGAAACCCTGCGTCTGCTGAACGAGCCAGAATTTTATGAGAAGCTGGAAGAAAAGTCCGCCATGCTGGAAGAGGGCCTCCGTGAAAATATGAGGCGTTTGGGCGTCGGCTACCATATGTCCCGCGTCGGCTCCATGGGCTGTTTCTTTTTTAGCGAACAGGCCGTAACAAATTACAACGAGGCCGGAAAATGCGACACGGCGGCCTTTGCCCGTTACTTCCGGGCCTTGCTGGAGCAGGGCGTCTATGTGGCTCCCTCGCAATTTGAAGCCTATTTTGTTTCGGCCGCCCATGGCGACGATGAGATCGCCTTTATGATAAAAGCCCAGGAAAAAGCGTTGGCCGCCGCCCTGGAGAAGAAATAGATGGCCGGGACGAAACGCCTGGTTCTACTGGTGAACCTGGGTTCGCCCGATTCCACGGAAACGGGGGACGTGCGCCGTTATCTGCGTCAGTTTCTGATGGATAAATATGTTATTGACGCTCCCTATCCCCTGCGTAAGCTGATTGTGGAAGGCTTTATTCTGCCCTATCGCCCAAAACATTCGGCGGAAGCCTACAAGGCCATCTGGTGGGATGAGGGCTCGCCGTTGATCGTTTTAAGCCATCGACTGAAGGAAGGTCTGGAAAAGCAGATTCCACATCCCGTGGGCCTGGCCATGCGTTACGGCCGTCCGGCCATCGACGACGTTGTCTCCGGTATGTTAAAACGCTATCCCGGCGTGGAGGAGGTTCTGCTTGTTCCGCTCTATCCCCATTATGCCCTGGCCACCACGGAAACCGTAACCGAAGCGGTGCGCGACAGCCTCGGGCGCCTGAAAAGTTCCGTGCGCTTACGCGTAAAGCCGCCCTTTTACGATGACCCCGGCTATATCGAGGCGCTTTATTCGGGGATGGCCCCCTATCTAAAAGAGGAGTTTGACCATATCCTGTTCAGCTATCACGGCCTGCCGGAACGCCACCTGAAAAAGGCCGATCCCACGGGGGGGCATTGCCTGAAAACGGAAAACTGCTGCCGGACGCCTTCTCCGGCGCATAACCGTTGTTACCGGCATCAGGTATACCGGACAAGCGAACTGCTGGCCCGGCGGGCGGACATCCCGGCCGATGGATACAGCCTGGCCTTTCAATCGCGGCTGGGAGTGGATAGCTGGTTAAAACCCTCCACGGCGGACATTTTACATTCCCTGCCCGGACGGGGGGTGAAAAAGCTGCTGGTGGCCTGTCCCTCCTTTGTTACCGATTGTCTGGAGACCCTGGAGGAAATCGGCTTGCAGGGCCGGGAAATATTCCTGAAGGCCGGTGGAGAAAGTTATACCATGGTTCCCTGCCTTAACGACCATCCCGACTGGATAAGCTTGCTGGCCCGCTGGAGCACGAGCGCGTAACGACCCGGATGCCTGGGCGCCGGCCGACCCTTTCCTTAAAGCAAGACGGATACAACGTCGCTCACTGCCTGCCAACCCTGTATGGAATATGACTGCCACCGACAAGTGATCCCCTTAAATATGGCCGGTACCAGCCGGGAATCCAGTGGAAAACGGTGCGTGAAACCTCCATTAGACGATTCATTGGGTTGTTATTTAAATGAAAATTAGTCTTGACTAATAAATAACTTGCCGCGACTAATCATTGGTGTTATATTAGGCCTTTTTATAAGGGAACTCCATGAAACCGGAATTTTTACTTTTAGAAGGAACGCTGGTGCTGATTTTGTTGCTGGTTGTTTTTTGGCCGGACAAGGGGATGTGGGCCCGCGCGCAACAGGCGCGATTGCGCCGGCGCCGCGTTTTGCTGGAGGATACGCTTAAACAGCTTTACGATCATGAGTACTTTCATAAGACGGCCACCATTGCCAGCCTGGCCGGCGCTCTGAATCTGAGCCAGGAAAAAACCACCCGTTCCCTGAAACGGCTCTCGGAGTTAAAGCTGGCCTTTTTTCGCGAAGGGGAGTGGCGGTTAACGGTGGAAGGGCGGGACTATGCCTTGCGCATCCTGCGCATACACCGCCTGTGGGAAAGGTACCTGGCCGATGAAACGGGAATCAACGAGGCCGAGTGGCACCGCCGCGCCGAAAAACGCGAACACGACCTGACCATGGAAGAGGCCGACCGTCTTTCCGAGGCGTTGGGATATCCCGTTTACGACCCCCATGGCGACCCCATTCCCAACCGTCACGGGGAGCTGCCGCCAAGGTCGGGCCGAACGCTGACCGAGGCCGCGCCGGGCACGCATACGCGTATTGTACATCTGGAGGATGAACCGGCTATTTTGTTTGAACAATTAAGCGCCGAGGGATTATATCCGGGCATGGCGGTGACGGTTCTGGAAAACAATGAAGAGCGGGTGGTTATCGGGGGCGAGGGCAAAAAAATAACCCTGGCACCCGTTGTAGCCGCCAATATTACCATTGCCGCGGAAGACGGCGAGGAAACGGAGAAGCGCGGAGAAGGACCTTTTGTAACCCTGGCCGATATCCGTCCCGGCGACGTGGCCGAGGTTGTTGAAATATCCCCACAGTGCCGGGGCATGCAACGGCGCCGCCTGATGGACCTGGGTATCCTTCCGGGCAGTGTCATCACCCGCGAGCTGGAAAGCATGGGCGGCGATCCCGTGGCCTATAATGTGCGCGGCGCCCTGATCGCCCTGCGTGATGATCAGGCCCGCCTCATCCGCATTAAGCTAAAAAAGGAAACGCATGAACCCCAATTGTGAAACCTGTGCCGTCCATAACAGCTATCATCTGCGCCGCCTGGGGCTGGATATGGGCAGCTTTGATTTTGTGGTGGCCCTGGCGGGAAATCCCAATACGGGAAAGAGTACCGTTTTTAATTCCCTGACCGGTTTAAAACAGCACACGGGGAACTGGCCGGGGAAAACGGTCACCCGGGCCGAGGGCGGCTTTGCCTATGGCGATAAGCGTTATAAGCTGGTGGACCTGCCCGGCACCTATTCACTGCTTTCCACCAGCGTGGATGAAGAGGTGGCTCGTGACTTTATCCTGTTCGGCCGGCCGGATGTTACCGTAATAGTGGCCGACGCCACCCGTCTTGAACGCAATCTGAACCTGATTTTACAGATTTTGAAAATCACTCCCCGCGCCGTGCTGGCTCTCAACCTGATGGATGAAGCCCGGCGGCATGGCGTTGCTATTGATGACCGGGCCCTGAGCAGGGAACTGGGCATCCCTGTGGTGCCCATGGCCGCCCGCCAGGGGGAGGGCGTGCCCGCCTTGCTGGAGATGATCCACGAAGTGGCCGGCGGCAGCTATGTCTGCAAGCCGAGACAGGTAAAAAACAGCAATCGCAGGCTGGACAGGGCCGTAAGAAGTCTGCTGGAAAAAACAGAGCGCCTGTATCCCGGTTTGCCCAATGCCGAGTGGCTGGCCCTGCGGCTGCTGGAAGGAGATCAAAAGATTATCGAAGCCTTCCGGGACGGGAGCATAAGAGAGCTGGCGCGCGTGGAAGGCGAAACGAACGGGTCGGCGGCAACGGAAGAAGCAACGGCGGTGGAGGCCCTGTTGAGCGCGGCGCGTGATTTGCGCTGGACGGTGGGCGATGATATCCATGATCAGCTTTTGAAAAATATTTATGGTCAGGCCACGGAGATAGCCAACAAGGTGTTGACCCATGACGGCCGGCAGCGCTACGCCTGGGATCAAAAACTGGACAGGTTTTTGACCGGACGCCGCACGGGGCTGCCCATGATGCTCATCCTGCTTTCCCTGGTTTTCTGGATCACCATTGTGGGCTCAAACTATCCCTCGGCCATGCTCTCCACGCTATTGATAGATACCCTGCATCCAATGCTTAAAAACTTTGCCGGCGGTTTTCTGCCCCCGTGGCTTACGGGAGTGCTGATAGACGGTATGTACCTGACCTCCGCCTGGGTGGTAGCTGTGATGCTGCCGCCCATGGCCATATTTTTCCCTCTGTTTACCCTGCTGGAGGATTTTGGCTATCTGCCGCGCATTGCCTTCAATCTGGACGGTCTGTTCCGCAAGGCGGGGGCCCACGGCAAGCAGGCGCTGACCATGACCATGGGTTACGGCTGTAATGCCGCGGGCGTTGTGGCCACGCGCATTATTGACAGCCCCCGTGAACGTTTAATTGCCATCATTACCAACAATTTTTCCCTGTGCAACGGCCGCTGGCCCACGCAGATTTTGATAGCCAGCCTGTTCATCGGCGCCGTGGCCCCGCCGGCGCTTAGCGGGGTTGTGGCCGCGGGGGCGGTTATTGCCGTGGCGTTGTTGGGCATCTTTTTTACCTTTATCACCTCCTGGGGGCTTTCCAAAACCATTCTGCGCGGAGAAGCCTCGGCCTTTAGCCTGGAACTGCCTCCCTATCGTCCGCCACGATTCTGGCAAACGCTATACACTTCCCTTATAGACCGCACGGCGATTGTTTTGTGGCGCGCCGTGGTTTTTGCCATGCCCGCCGGCGCCGTTATCTGGCTTATTTCCAATATAACCATTGGCGACGCCAGCCTGGCCGAGTGGTTTATCCGGGGCTTGCAGCCCCTGGGCAGCCTGATGGGGCTGAACGGCGTAATTCTGCTGGCCTTTATCGTGGCCATTCCGGCCAACGAAATAATCATCCCCACCATACTGATGCTGACGGTACTCAGTTTGAACCTGCAGGGCATGGGCACGGGAGCGGGTGTTTTGTTTGAGCCCGACAGTTTAAACAGCTATATGCAGCTTTTTCAAAAAGCAGACTGGACACTGCTGACGGCCGTGAACCTGATGCTGTTCAGTCTGTTGCACAACCCCTGTTCCACAACCATCTACACCATCTACAAGGAAACCCGCAGTTGGAAGTGGACGATGGTATCCACCCTCCTGCCCCTGGCGCTGGGGTTTGTCGTCACCTTTTTTGTCACCCAGATTGCCCGTCTGATCTTTTAGCCGGAGGATGTTCCGGGTGGAGCCGTGCTTTTGGTCATAGGAATCAGGCCGGAAAGGGGCTATTCTTGGCCTTTGTAACCATGGGGGTGGCGTGAGACTTAAGTTTTTGCCCTGGAATCAGGATCGCTGGAAAAGCACCAACGGTCATATATTAAAGTATGATAAGCTTGAACATTTTATCCGCGACTTTATAGTGTTGCTTGCCGGCGCCCTGCTGTTTGGACTGAACGGCGCGGTTTTGGGCGGATGGTTTCTGTTTATTGTGCTGTGGGAAGTAAAGGACGGCCTGCGTCCCTATGATGGAAAAAATATAGAAGGTTTCTCCTGGAAGGATATGCTGGCCGGTCTGATGGGCGGCTTTGCGGCCATCATTGTTTTTGCCATGACGGCCGCCGATAAATAGATTTGTATTTTCCATCCAATATTTCTTAAGTTTGGCAGACCCAACTCACTTATATCTTATTTTATGTCCCCATGTACCAATTTATGTGAAATGGACGAGCTCAGCGGCTTGTGCAAAGGCTGCTGGCGTACCATTGAAGAGATTTCCGAATGGCGCAGAATGTCCCATTCCCGGAAACTGGCGGTTCTTAAAAATATTCAGAGAAGAAAGTCTCAACAAAAAAAATAGTTATTACGCGTACTTTAATCACATTTACATTAAAGGAGGTATTATGCCTGATGTAAGCGCATACATGGATATGCTCAAGGGCCTGATATTGGAGTATACCCCCAAACTGGCCGCGGCTATTGCCGTTCTTATTGTGGGTTTATGGATTATCAAGATAATTGTAAAGGGATTTAACAAGGCAACCACCCGTTCCAAAATGGACCTGTCGCTGCAAAAGTTTTTATCCAGCCTTTTTAGCATGGGTCTTAAGGTAATGCTGGTGATCAGCGTTATTTCCATGGTGGGCATCGAAACCACATCCTTTGTGGCCATTCTGGGCGCGGCCGGTCTGGCCGTGGGTTTTGCCCTGCAGGGCAGCCTCTCCAATTTTGCCGGAGGGGTTCTGATCCTCATCTTTAAGCCTTTTAAGGTTGGGGATTATATCGAGGGCGCCGGCGTCAGCGGCACCGTTCACGCCATAGAGGTGCTGGCCACCACCATGAAAACGCCCGACAATAAAACCATCATCATTCCCAACGGCGCCCTGGCCGGCAGCACCATCACCAACTACTCCACCGAAAAAACGCGGCGCGTGGATTTTACCTTCGGCATCGGCTATGGCGATGATATGCAAAAAGCACGCAAGGTGTTGTTGGGTCTGATTGAAAAAGACGAGCGCATACTTAAAGAACCCGCTCCCTTTGTGGCCGTGGGCAACCTGGGTGACAGCACCGTTGACTTTACCGTGCGGGTATGGGTGAATGCCTCCGATTACTGGGGTGTACATTTTGACATGATTGAAAATGTTAAAAACGCCTTTGACGCCGAGGGCATTTCCATACCCTATCCGCAGATGGATATACATCAGTATAAGGAAAATTAGCGGTTGGCCCTGAATGCGGGGGAAACGGCGTGAGGTGAGCGGACTGTTTGCCCGCGCGGGCCGCCAGTACCGATAATATGAAGCGATCTCCTCCCTTCCACGCGGAAGGGAGGATTTTTTTGTAACGATGAAATCACTTTAATTTAAATTCAGGAGGTAGATATGAATAAAGGTTATGTAATCCTGGGGATGTTGCTTCTGCTCGTCTCTTTCGTTTCCGCCCAGGAGGAAAAAAAGCCGGTTTATGGCTGGAAGAATTCGGTTGTGGGTGATTTGAATTTTACCCAAAATGCCTTTACCGATTGGAAACAGGGCGGTGAGGACAGTTGGAGCTGGGCAGCCAACCTCAATGCCAAATTCGAAAATGACCAGGAAAAGTACAACTGGTCCAACAGCGGCCGCTTTGCCTTTGGTCAATCCCAGGTGGGGGACGCCGACGCGCGCAAGGCCGCCGATGAAATAAAGCTGGAATCGGTATATACCTATAAGCTGGGTGTGCTGATCAATCCGTACGCCTCGGCCACCATGACCACCCAATTTGCCGCCGGTTACAGCTATGATCCGGTGAAAACACAGGTTTCCGATCTGTTCGATCCGGCCTATTTTACCGAAAGTGTCGGCGTGGGCGTGCAGGCCAATGACCATATCAAAACCCGCCTGGGCGCCGCCTTTAAGCAAACGGTTACCAAAAACTATACCAGCTATGCCGATGACGCGGCCACGCCCGAGGTTGAATCCTTTAAAAACGAGTTTGGCGCGGAGTCGGTTACGGACTATACCTTTAAGTTGAGCGAGCGCATTTTATATGACGGCAAGCTGCAAATATTTACAAACTTTAAGGGGCTTGACGTTGTTGACGTGGACTGGGATAATACCTTTTCCGCCCAGGTTTCCGAGATTATCAAGGTCAGTTTTAACCTGCGCCTGCTGTATGACAAGGACATCTTTTATAAGCGGCAGTTAAAACAAACCCTGGCCGTGGGTCTGAGCTATACCTTTATTTAGCGCTTGTCTGTCCCGGCATGGTTTCCATGTCGGGATTTTTTTTAAATTTTTGTTTATCAGGGGATTTCAATAAAGAGAACACGCTCGAAATCCTCTTCATCGTCCGCCGGGCTCAACAGCCTGAAGCTGATCACATCGCCGTGACCGTGCCGTTCCACCAACTTTTGGGCCTCTTCCGGAGAGCGGGGAAAGACCCCGTCTATTTCCAGAACGATGTCGCCGGCCAGCACTCCTTTTTCCGCGGCGGTGCTGAAATTCTCCACCTCGTCAATACGCACGCCGCCTTTCAGGCCAAGGCGTTGCTGTTCCCCGCCGGCGAGAGGGCTAAAACGCAGTCCCAAATGACCCAGGGGACGTTCCATATCCAGTTTGTCCGGTTCCAGGGCGGGCCGGGGGGAAACATCCCGGGGCAGGGCGCCCTCCTTATCGAACAGAAGAACATGCATGGCCTCTTCCCGCCCGTCGCGCCAATAAACGATGCGCACCCGGTCTCCCGGCCGTTTTGTACCGATGGCGGCCTGCAATTCGTTGGGCAGGTTTACGTCAGTGCCGTTTACCGAAAGGATAACATCGCCGCTTTTTAAACCCGCCTTTTCGGCGGCGCGGCCCGGTTGAACGCTGTAGATAAGTACGCCGCGCGGCTTGTCCAGCCCCACCCCCCGGGCGGCGGCCGCGTCCACGGCGCGGATATAAACCCCCAGGTAGCCGCGACGGATTTCACCGAAGCGTGTCAGGTCGTCGACGATTTTTTTGGCAATGTTTATCGGAATGGCAAAACTGTAGCCCATATAGTAATTGGAACGGGTGGCAATGGCCGTGTTTATGCCGATCACCTCGCCCTTAAGATTGACCAGCGCTCCGCCGGAATTACCGGGATTGACGGCGGCGTCGGTTTGGATAAAGTTCTGTATGGCGTCGCCGCTGCTGTTATCCAGAATGTTCATGTTGCGGGAAATGGCGCTAATAATACCGGCGGTGACGGTGGATTGCAGATTGAGCGGGCTGCCGATGGCCATAACCCATTCGCCGATCTCCAGTTGATCGGAGTCACCCAAAACGGCGGGCCGCAGCTCCCCGGCGTCGATTTTTAACAGGGCCACGTCGGTTTTGGGGTCGCTGCCTACAATGCGTGCCCGGAACTCCCGCTGATCCAACAGACGAACGGTGATTTCGTCCATGTCGGCAATAACGTGGTTGTTGGTCAGCAGATAGCCGTCTTCGCGGATAACGATGCCCGAGCCAAGCCCTCGGGATTTGAAGGGCCGGCGATGGGTTTCGTCATCGGGCAGATTGTCGCCGAACAGCTCGCTTTGACTGATGGCCTTGCTGGTATAAACGGTTACAATGGAGGGACGCAGTTTTTTTGAGATTTCCACAAACATGCGGTTAGGGTTGGCCAGGGGCGGGACAGCGACGGAATCCGGCGCCCTGTAGACGCTTTCGGTGTAAAGGTGGCTGCCGGGAGCGACAAGGGGCATGCGAATAGCCTCCTTATGTTGCCGCGCGGAAAAGCCCAGTCCCAATCCCAGGATGATTCCCGACAGGATCAGGAAGGGAAGCAAGAGCGGCGCCGCTTTTTTTAAGCCCATGATTTTCTCTCCAGGTTGAAGTTATGTTTGTTCCGGTTTACTCGAATAATACCACTATAACTGAAAAAAGAAAAATAGAAATAGTCGTCCTCCGATTATTTTGAAACGATAATAGGGAGATTTAGTTTTTAACTATACCCGCAAATATCTATATTGCAGGCGATTTTACAGAATAGCTTTATTATGAATTATATCATCGACGCCTTTAATCTGGCTTATAAAATACCGGCCGTGGCCCGGCTGATCCGTTCGGGAGAGATTGCCCGGGCCATCGATTTGCTGGTGCATAACATCCGCGGGCGACTGCCGGGCCGGGGTACGCGGATTATTTTGGTGGTGGACGGCCGCCCCAGGGGGCAGCATGTCCCTTCCATGATAAACGGTGTGGAAATCCGCTACAGCCGCCCGCCGCAAAAAGCCGACCATCTGATACAGGAATTTATCCGCGGTGTAAGCCGTCCCGATACCTGGACGGTGGTCAGCGCCGACCATGAAATACAAAACACGGCGCGGGATCAGGGCGCGGCCGTGCAAAGCTCCGCCCGTTTTATAGCCGCCGCTTCCAACGGCGGAAAAAAGAAAGGCGCCGACGGGGCGGCGGAAAAGCCTTCCGCCGCCAATGTGGATGTGGAATACTGGAAAAAACTCTTCGAAGCCGCCGATGATGAATCCGAGTAAACGCCGCTACGGCGTCTGGTTCTGGTTGGGAACCGCGGTTATCCTGGCTCTGAATATTACCCTGTGGCTGTTTGTCAATCAGGTGGAAAAACGTTTTGTTCAGGAGTTGCAAGCCCGTTTAAGCCTTAACAGCCGGGCCCTGAACTATGTGGTGGACAGCGAGGCCCTGACGCTGATCACCCCGGACGATAACAGCTCCGCCGCCTACCTCAGCCTGTTGCTGCGTTTGCAAACGGCCCGCGACCAGGACAGCCTGCAAAGTATTATTCTGTATGGCGCGGACGGTAAGGTACTGGTGGCCGCGCCGGAGATACTAAGGCAACAAAACCGGGCGCCGCTAAGCGATGCGCTTTTTGCCACGGCGCTTCAGGGGCGCTTTGTGGTGGCCGAACCGGAAAAGGTGGCCGGCGAATGGTTTATGGCCTCCTACGCGCCCATCCGCGATGTGGACGGATTTGTCATCGGCGTTCAGCGCATCGAAACCCGTGCGGCCTACCTGGCCACGCTGACCACCTTGCGCGAGCGCCTGCTGTTGTTCAGCATTATCAATTTTGTGGTTATCGGTCTGATTGCCTTTTTCCTTTTCCGCATGATCGACCGCTCCCTGCGCTATCAGGTGGCCCTGAAGGATTCCGAGCATCTGGCGCAACTGGGCACCATGGCCGCCGCCGTGGCCCATGAAATCCGCAATCCCCTGGGCATCATCTCCGGCACCAATGATCTGATCCGTAAAAAATACGGCCAACGGCAGGATGCGCTTTTCGATTATATCCCCGATGAAATTCAACGCCTCAATACTTTGATTCATAACTTTTTACAGTTTGCCCGCACGCCGGAACTGAAACCGCGGACGGTAAATCTGGATGAATGGTTCCGCCGTCTGCGTGTCGGCCTGCCCGATTCACGGGCGGAGCGGCTAAAGACGGAAGGACTGGATAGCAGCCTGAGCTGGTCCTGCGATCCCGATGTGTTGGAGCAGATCATGCTGAATCTTTTGCGCAACGCTTTTGAGGCCTCCGGTGATGAACAACAGGTGCTGGTTAAATTTCAGGTGATAAAACAGAAGCTGATCATATCCGTTGTCGATCAGGGAAGTGGCATGGACGCGGAAACGCTGGAAAAGGTGACCACGCCCTTTTTTACTACCAAGGAAACGGGGACGGGCCTGGGTTTGGCCATATCGCGGCATCTGGCCCGGGTGATGAACGGACGGCTGGAAATCAGCTCGCGGCCGGGGCAGGGCACAACGGTACGGTTGGCTCTTCCGCCGCTGGCCCCGAATCAAAAGAAAACGGACAGATAAACATGAAAATAATCTTTTTGGCCTGGAGTATCGGCGTTTTGCTTTTGCTCCCGGCGGGGGCGCAACCCCACCCGGAGAAGGGTGAACGCCTTGTTTCCGAAATAATGTTCAACGGAAATAAGGTTACCCGAAAAGAGACCCTGTTGCGGGAGATGGTGCTAAGGCCGGGCGATGTGTATTCCGATTCCCTGCGCCGCATATGTGAACAGAGGATCTACAACCTGCAACTGTTTAACCATGTGGAGATTATTCCCATACCCGATCACAACCGGGTGGCCCTATGGGTTAATGTTACCGAGCGCCTTTACTTTTACCCCATTCCCGTGGTGCGCCTGGAAGACAGGGACTGGAGCAAAATTTCCTATGGTCTGGGGCTGGTGCATACCAATTTCCGCGGGTTGAATGAATACGTTGTAACCGAGTTGGTGTTCGGCAACCGTCCCGGTTATGCTTTCCAGTATTATAACCCCTGGATCGGCGACAGGCAACGCTATACCTTTGGCATGCAGGTTCGCAGCTATAGTCTGAAGAGTTATTACAGTATTCTTAATCCGATCAGCGATTTTAACGAGCAGCGTTTCCGGGCCCAACTTTCGCTTGGCCGCTATTGGGGACTCTATTTTTCCCTGAGCGGCAGCGTGGGTTACGAAAAGATAAGCGCGGATAAGCAGGCGCGCTATTTGCTGAACAACTCCTCCGGCGATGATGTGTGGGGAGTGGGCATGACCGCGCAGTATGACAGCCGGGACTTAAAGCAGTATCCTTCCAGCGGTTTGTATCTGAACGCCACCCTGTTTCGCCTGGGTCTGTTTAACAACGCCAATGATGTGAACAGCTATCAACTGGATATGCGCTACTACCGGCCGCTGGGCCGCTTTACCCTGGCCGGTCGCCTGTATCACAGCGCCAGTCTGGGCGACGTGCCTTTTTACCAGCTCAGCTATCTCGGCTTTGCCGAAAGGATACGCGGTCATTTTAACGATGTGTACGAGGGAACGCGGGTGGCCCTGGCCGCTTTTGAGTTTCGTTTTCCCATTGTGCCGCTTTTCAGGATGTCGCTGCCGCCCACCTTTATGGGGGCCAGCGCCACGCAAAATATGCGCTTTGGTATGAACGGCGCTCTTTTTCTGGACAGCGGGCAGGTGTGGGACGCGGATCGCCCTTTTGACGGCCGGGCCATGCAGACCGGTTTCGGGCTGGGCCTGCATATCCGGGTGCCTTATGTGGAGGTGGTGCGCATGGAACTGGCCTTTGATACGCAGCTCAACAGCGAGTTTATTATAGAAACCAAAACCGCTTTTTAAAAAAAAGCCGCCGGGATTGGCGGCGGCCCGTAAAATCAGGATCGCTTATTCAGGATCGCTTCCGCTTCCTTTAACTGTTCGATGGTGTTGATGCCCCGGGTTTCATCAAAGCTTTTGGCCACCACGG
>JALTKX010000181.1 GCA_027006055.1 Calditrichia bacterium
TGATTTTTGCCGATGACCACCGCCGGGCGGTTGACATAGAGCAGCACCAGCTCAAGGCCATGGGGCAGGTGGCGCACAAGATACTCTTCCAAAGCCGCGTGCCAGGCCGGATCGTTTTCTGTTGAAATATGTAAATACATTGGTATGCTGTTCCCGTCACTGCTGAGTGGGGAATCTAATACTTTTTTGGGAAATAATATACAGGGACTTTAAAGGGAAATGATCGCGGCGGAGCGGACGGGCGGCGGGCCCTACCCGTTTATGCCGCTCTGTTTTATTAGACATGATTGATCCTTTTGCATATTTTTCCATTCTGACGCCGAAGACGGCCGCCATAAAGTCAACGGAGTTGAAGAATATTATAAGTGGTCTTTAAGGAGAGAGACGGTTATTTGGAATTAAACATCATAAGAATTATTTTTTAAGCCAAAAGATATAAAGATAAAACGGTTAAATTCCGTAAAATAAAAAACGCCCCGCGCAAGGAGGCCGCTCTCTTACAAACCAGACATCCACCGGGCACTCAGTTTGCCCATTTACACCGGAATAAAAGAGGAACACCCCTATGACAAGCACCCAACAACGCGCCGCCCTGCAACGCCAAATCTGGCAAATCGCCAATGATGTACGGGGCGCCGTGGACGGCTGGGACTTTAAACAGTACGTGCTCGGCGCGCTGTTTTATCGTTTTATCAGCGAAAACTTTACCAACTACATCGAAGGCGGTGATGAAAGCATCCATTATGCCGGGCTGGGCGATGAGGTCATCACCCCGGAAATCAAGGACGACGCCATTAAAACCAAGGGCTACTTCATCTACCCCAGCCAGTTGTTCGTCAACATCGCCGGGAACGCCCATGACAACGACAGCCTGAATACCGATCTGGCCGAAATATTCGCCGCCATTGAGGCCTCGGCCAACGGTTATCCCTCGGAGAGCGACATCAAGGGGCTGTTTGCCGACTTTGATACCACCAGCAACCGCCTCGGCAGTACCGTTAAAGAAAAAAACGCCCGCCTGGCCGCCGTGCTCAAGGGGGTGGCCGGTCTGGACTTTGGCGGTTTTGACGCCAGCCACATCGACCTGTTCGGCGACGCCTATGAGTTTCTTATCTCCAACTACGCCGCCAATGCCGGCAAGTCCGGCGGCGAGTTTTTCACCCCGCAACACGTCTCCAGGCTCATCGCCCGGCTGGCCATGCACAAACAGAGCAGCGTCAATAAAATCTACGACCCCGCCTGTGGTTCCGGCTCCCTGCTGCTGCAAGCCAAAAAGCACTTTGACGCCCATATGATCGAAGAGGGCTTTTACGGCCAGGAGATCAACCACACCACCTACAACCTGGCGCGCATGAACATGTTTCTGCACAACATCAACTACGACAAGTTCGATATTCAACTGGGCAACACCCTCATCGATCCCCGTTTCGGTGATGAAAAGCCCTTTGACGCCATCGTCTCCAATCCGCCCTATTCGGTGAAATGGCCGGGCAGCGACGATCCCACGCTGATTAACGACGAGCGCTTTGCCCCCGCCGGCGTGCTGGCCCCCAAGTCCAAGGCCGACTTTGCCTTTGTGCTCCATGCCCTCAGCTATCTTTCCGGCAAGGGGCGGGCGGCCATTGTCTGCTTCCCCGGCATCTTTTACCGGGGAGGGGCGGAAAAGAAAATCCGCCAATACCTGGTGGATAACAACTATGTGGAAACCGTCATCGCCCTGGCGCCCAACCTGTTTTACGGCACCACCATCGCCGTGAATATTCTGGTGCTGGCCAAAAACAAAACCGACGCTCAAACCCAGTTTATCGACGCCGGCGACCTGTTTAAAAAAGAGACCAATAACAACATCCTCACCGACGGGCATATCGAACAGATCATGCAGGCCTTCGACAGCAAGGCCCATGTGGATCACTTTGCCATAACGGTGGACAACGAGAAGATCGCCGAAAACGACTACAACCTGTCGGTCAGCAGCTATGTGGAAGCCAAAGACACCCGCGAGGTGATTGATATTACCAAGCTCAATGCGGAGATCAAAACCACGGTAGAGAAGATCGACCGGCTGCGGGCGGAAATTGAGGCCATTGTGGCGGAGATAGAAGCATGAGCCTGATTAATTTTACGGAACCACAGAACACGTGGAATACACAGAAGTTAAAAAACAAAGTCTTTCCGTGTTTTTTGTGTATTCCGTGGTTAAAAATAAAAGGTACTACAAATGAACACTGATGAACGCCGATTGGGATTTCTGGAGAAGCTGCTGGATGGGGTTGAGGTAGAGTGGATACCTTTATCACAGGGAGAAAATAAAATAGCTGATTTAAGACGTGGGCGTGTAATGTCAAAAGGCTATCTAGTGGAGAACGCTGGAGACTATCCCGTATACAGTTCCCAGACAGCAAATAACGGTGAAATTGGAAGAATCAATACTTTCGATTTTGATGGTGAATTTATTAGTTGGACAACTGATGGTGCTAATGCGGGTACTGTATTTTATCGGCAAGGTAAATTCTCTATCACAAATGTTTGCGGTTTAATTATGATAAATAATACTGAAAAATTGAATTACAAATTTTTGTTTTATTGGCTTTCAATTGAGGCAAAAAAACACGTTTATTCAGGCATGGGTAACCCTAAGCTAATGAGTAATCAGGTAGCAAAAATCAAAATCCCCATCCCCTGCCCCGACAAGCCGGAAAAATCGCTCAAAATCCAGGCGGAGATCGTCCGCATTTTGGACGCCTTCTCCGAGCTGACCGCCGAGCTGACCACCGAGCTGACCGCCCGCAAAAAGCAATACCAATACTACCGCGACCGCTTGCTGAGCTTTGAAGAGGGGGAAGTGGAGTGGAAGACGTTGGGGGATGAAGAGTTCTTTGAAGTGCATTCAGGAGGAACGCCATCCAAAAAAAAGCCCGAATACTGGAACGATGGGAATATTCCCTGGCTTAAATCTGAATCGTGTAATAACGAACCTGTTTATTCTGCTAATAATTATATAACTGAGCTTGGACTGCAAAAATCAAGTGCTAAACTTTTACAAAAAGAAACTACCTTAATAGCGCTTGTTGGTGCTACAATATTCAAAACTGCATTTTTAGAATTCCAAGCGACAACTAATCAGAATATTGCGAGTATAAAATCCAAATACCCAGAAGCAATAAATGATAAGTTCATCTTTTATTACATCACAAATTTATATGAAGTACTAAAATCAGAAATGCGTAATTACGGGATGCTTAACCTGACAACATTAAGAAAATTCAAAATACCTGTTCCTTCTCCTAAAGAGCAAGCTCGCATCGTCAAAATCCTCGATAAATTCGACACGCTGACCACCTCCATCAGCGAAGGTCTGCCCCGCGAAATTGAGCTGCGCCGGAAGCAATATGAGTATTACCGTGATTTGTTGTTGAGCTTTCCCAAACCGGAGGCTTCAGTATGAATCATCCGCAGATTACGCTGATTACACAGATTTTTTATTCTTTTTTTTCCATCTGCGCTAATCCGCGAAATCCGCGGATAGCATTCAAATATCTTCCGCAGATTACGCTGATTACACAGATTTTTTATCTTATTTTTTTAATCTGCGAAAGTCTGCGAAATCTGCGGATAATAAAATACACCCGCATAAACCATTATCCGCTGATTACGCCGGTTACGCCGGTTTTTTATTCTTTTTTTTCCATCTGCGCTAATCCGCGAAATCCGCGGATAGCATTTAAATATCTTCCGCAGATTACGCTGATTGCACAGATTTTTTATCTTATTTTTTTAATCTGCGAAAGTCTGCGAAATCCGCGGATAATAAAATACACCCGCTTTAAACTTCTTCCGCTGGAGGTCGGTTATGATTAAGCAGGACAATGAAACCTATGCCATTATTGGCGCGGCGATGACTGTTCATCGAGAGTTGGGGCATGGTTTTCTCGAAGCCGTTTATCAGGAAGCATTAGAAAAGGAGTTTCAAGACTTATCTATACCCTACAAACGCGAAGTTAAGCTGCCCGTCCATTACAAGGGCAAAAAGCTCAATTGCTATTATCAGGCAGATTTTATCTGTTTTAATTCAGTTATTGTCGAACTTAAAGCCTTGCGGGGGCTGTCAGGTACGGAGGAAGCTCAAGTCATCAACTACTTAAAAGCATCAAATTTACACCGCGCACTCTTGCTGAACTTTGGAACAAAAAGCCTCCAGTATAAGAGAATTGTTTTTAATTTGCGCGAATCCGCTAAATCCGCGGATACCCCAAAAGCGGAGCAGGAAAATGGTTGAGTACACCAGGCCCATTGCCGAAACCACTAACTTTATCGTTTTGGATAAATACACCCGCGAGTGGCAGGTCAGGGAAAGCTATCAAAGCGAAGACGACCTGGAACGGGAATTTATCCGGGATTTGCAAAACCAGGGATATGAATACCTGCCCGGGGTAAACACGCCCGA
>JALTKX010000182.1 GCA_027006055.1 Calditrichia bacterium
GGATAGCTCCCATCCCGATTGTCTCGGGACGCGTCTACCCATTCCACCACTCTGGCAAGAACACAAATTTTAAAGAGTGGGATAGCTCCCATCCCGATTGTCTCGGGACGCGTCTACCCATTCCACCACTCTGGCAAGAACACAAATTTTAAAGAGTGGTATAGCTCCCATCCCGATTGTCTCGGGACGCGTCTACCCATTCCACCACTCTGGCAAGAACACAAATTTTAAAGAGTGGGATAGCTCCCATCCCGATTGCCTCGGAATTATAAAACAAGAATTGTAAATTTACATCTCTTATATAAATAAATCAACAGAGAATCCACTTCATATTTAATGAAACGGATAAAAAACTCTTATATTTCTCTCCGGACTATTTTATCTACACGCCCTTTCTTTTCCGCTACTTGAACGGCCGGACAAAATATTTATATGTGTTATAGACAGCAAAACCAAAGAGGGTTGCTGCAAGCATAGTTTGTAATAGCCGTGTATAGGGATAACCGGTTGAGTAAAAAAAAGCCCCGGCCGTGGCTACCGTTAGGATGAGAGTAACTATCCTAAACCGGGGTACTGTCCAGGTGATGGTTTTCTTTTCGATAAAGTATTGCGTAAGCATCCAGGCCAGCCCCGCGGTTAAAAATCCTCCAAGAATATCCGCCGGCCAATGAGCCCCTACCATAATGCGGGATATAGCGCCAAGGTAAGCGGCAAGAACCAGCAGGACTTTCCCCGGCCATTGCCGGACCCGGGGCCATAAAACAAAAAGATACATAAAAAAAGTGGTACTATGACCCGAGGGAAAAGAGTGCCGTGTAAGAACCGGGCCGATGATATTAATCCCTCCCGGTTCCAGTACGGATGCCGGCCGGGGCGTATTGAAACCCAGTTTTAAAGAAAAGGAGAGCAAGGCCGCGACAATCATAAAAAGAAATATTTCGGTAAAACGTCTGGTGTCCATAAAGGCAATGGCGATCAGAATCAGAGCCCCTAAATAACCGTCTCCCAGAATGGTAATATTGGCCCATAACAGGTGCGGGGTATTGGCGCCGTTTAGTAACCGAAAGAGGTAAACATTCAGGGGGCTTTGTTGAAAAAGTACAATCAACACAAGATGGATCACTGCAATGGCAGCAATCAGTTTTATCGTTAACCGTTTGTTCATCTAACCTTTTTCCCGTTTTTTCAGGCAATTTATCCCATATTTGCCTTTTCATCCAAAAGATTCTGTTCAATAGCTTATTTTTCTTAGTTTTTATCGGGAAGAGTCGACCCTATTAATATGAACAGACTTTCCCGGTGGTATTTTAAGGAATACCAGAATAAAAGCTTTGCCGACCGTAGCAAGGCCTGGCTTGTATTTATTGCGGATATTTCCGCTTTGGTAACCCTGGTGGTTACCGTGCTTTTTCAGTGGGTGACCATTGGCGACTTTAATGATCCCCTTTTGTTGATCAGTCTGTTTATGACCGGCCTTTTATTTTTCCTGCTGTATATGTTGCATAGGGGCTATTACACCTTTTCCTCACTGTTCCTTCTGTTCTCCATGGCGCTGTCCGTTTGGGGCATGATGTTTTTGGATACCGCCGGTACGGTTCAGGCACTGGATACCGTTGTTTTTATTGTGGTTGTGTTGGCCATATCTTCATTGTTGCTGGATATCAATATTCCCTTTGTCGTTTCGTTTTATATCTTGAACATTATAGTTCTGTACATTTATTCAATGTACATAACAGATATGGGACTTGTTAAAGCCGAAGTGGCACAGGAATATTTTCTGGACAACCTTTTTGCATTTTTGGGCGTGGGGCTTATCTCCTATTTAAACCACCGTTTTAACAATATGTCCGTGCAAAGGGCCCAGGAAGAGATAGATAAAAACAGATCCCTGGCGCTTTCCCTGGAAGAGAAAGTTCGCGAACGTACAAAAGAGCTGGAAGAGATGGCGGAGAAAGCCAATGCCGCCTCCAGGGCCAAAAGCATGTTTCTGGCCACCATGAGTCATGAGATACGTACCCCCATGAACGGAGTGATCGGCATGATCGACTTCCTGCGCGAGATGGAGGCCAGTCCCGAGCAGGAAGAAGCCATAGACATCATTCAAACCTCCGCCGACGCGCTGCTCAACATCATAAACGATATTCTGGACTTTTCAAAAATTGAGTCGGGAAAGGTAGAGTTTAAGCCGGAATGGTTCGACCTGAAGGGTCTGGTTCACGACGTTTATCAAATGTTTAAACACCGTGCCGTACAAAAGGGTATTTCCCTGAACTTACATTGCCCCAATGAAGACGGTTATGAATTTTACGGCGACAGCGCAAAAGTACGTCAAATTTTGATTAACCTTATAAGCAACGCCCTTAAGTTTACCCATGAGGGTTCAGTGGATATCAATGTGGAAAGCTGGATGGATGGCGATGATATCCGTATCCGCTATACCATAAAAGATACGGGCATTGGAATTAAGGAAGAAGACCTGGAGCATCTGTTTAAACCGTTTACTCAGGTAGACCAGGGAAATGCCCGCCACTTCCAGGGAACAGGATTAGGGCTTTCCATAACCCGTTTATTGGCGGAAAAGATGAACGGGCAGGTTGGCGTCCATTCACGTTATGGCGAAGGCGCCTCGTTTTGGGTGGAGATTCCCTTTAAAATACGGGAAAAGGCCCGCGCCTTGCAGGTTGTTGATAAAAATACTTCCATGACGGGAATGGAAAAAGCGGATATAAACATGCTGATTGTCGAGGATAATCCTATCAATCAGAAAGTGGCTCAGCGCATTTTTAAGAAAATAGGCTACAACCCCGACCTGGCCTCTAATGGAAAGGAGGGGCTGGAAAAGGCTGCCAACAACAGCTATGATATTATTTTCATGGACATACAGATGCCGGAGATGGATGGCCTGGAAGCCACCCGCGCCTTACGCAAGTTGGGCGTGGATTCCCTTATTGTGGCCATGACCGCCAATGCTTTTGCCAGCGATCGTCAGGATTGTCTGAATGCCGGGATGGATGATTTTGTGGCCAAGCCGATAAAAGTTGGGGATATTAAAAAGGTTATCGGACGCGTTTTGAAGAAAGGCAGAAGTTCCATTGGCGAAGTCTCCCGCTAAGCCGCTCCTGGTACTAACATAGGCCGCGGCGTCCTTATTTCATAAAATGAGAAGACACTCTCTTTTTAACAGCCTTATGCGAAAGGATGTTAAAATAAAAAGCCCGACATTATTGCCGGGCTTTTTTATGTATGATCTATTTTAAAAGCAGCATGCGTCTGGCGGCCTGAAAAACAGCCGTTTCCAACCGGACGATATAAACCCCGGAAGAAACCAGTCTCCCCGCATTGTCCCGGCCATTCCACGACACTGTAAAGGTCCCTGCTTCCGCCAGGCCCGTATAAAGGGTACGCACCAGACGACCACGCATGTCATGAACAGTAATGCGCATTTTACCCTGATAACCGGCCGGAATCCCCCAACTGATTTTTGTGGACGGATTAAATGGATTGGGGCTGTTTTGCCCCAGAAAGAAAGAGGAGGGGATGGCCTCTCCCACGGCGCTGCCTTCCAGGTTACCGGTTTCCACGCTTAGGAGCGGGTAGCTGGTGCGCACGCCCGAATAGTCCACATCACTTAAACGGTATTCATAGGTGCGGTAGCTTTTTACATCCCGGTCCGTAAAGCTGTATTCATTTAGAGAACTGCTGTTGCCCGCACCGGCCAGGGAGGTATGGCTGCGGTAATCCGCCACAAGGGAAAACGTTTCATCTCCGGCCTCTCTGCGCTCCAGCATAAAGCCGAGGTTGTTGCGTTCGGAAGCGGTTTGCCACCGCAGGCGTACCGCGCCCCGGACTGTTTTGGCGTTAAAGGAAAGCAATTCCACCGCCAGGCTGGCGTCCACGGTGCCAAAAGGATTTACCCCGCTTTGGACGTTTTGCCCGAAATAATGGACAAAGGTTTGGTTGCCGCCGCCGGCGTTTGTATTGGAAGAGGGCGCGTTGCCGTATACATAACCGGTGTTGTTGCCACCGGCGGGGTCGTTGATATAGGATAGAAAATAGACGGAGGAGGGCCTGCCGTTGCCGGCGGTGATGGTGTTCCAGGGGATGACCGCTTCAATATCGTCGGTGGAACCGGAGGCGGCCACGGTGAGGGTGCCTGAAGTGCCGCCGCTCCAGGTACCGCTTGTGTTTGTGCGGTATTCATTATAGGTATCCTGGATGTTCACAAAAAAGTTGCCGCTAAAGGGCAGGGTGGCGGTAACGTTGCCATAGGCAAATGTTGTCGTGCTGCCGCTGCCGTCCGTGGGTGTGGGCTGCGGATCGGTATCGATCCAGAGAATATGTTGCTGGGCCTTGCTGCCGCCAACCCAGGCGATATAAAGATTGGTATCATCCCAGGTCAGATAAAACTCCACCCCGACCGTGGATGTGGCCTGTTGTTCATCGGTTTCCCAGGATGCGCCGTTAGTGCCGTTGGCCGCTCCGTTCTGGCCCTGTACCGTGCCGTCAATATTCAGGGCGCGGCTACCGCTTACCGTGGTGGCATAAAGCTGCGTGGTCAGCAGCGTTAAAACAATGCCGGCTAAAAGGATCCCAAACCGTTTCATCGTTCTCTCCTCCTTTATATTTTTTGTTAGTCTATGTGTAAAATACAACCCTGTGTGTTTGATACTTTCCATCTTTGTATTCAAAGCGTGCTGAAAAAAAATCATTTTTTGCCAACCAGGGGATGAATATCCTGTCTCCTTCCCACAGGTTCAGGTCAAGAACCTTCTCATGGGCGATCCAATCCAACGTGCCCTCGGCGGAGTCGATCAGTTCTCCGCTATATTCCCTGGCCGTAAACATAAACACATACCAGTCATCCCGGCCGTCAAACATGGGAAAGGTGATTATACCTCTTAGCCGGGGCCGGACAATCTTCAGGCCGGATTCCTCAAAAACTTCCCGAATAACGCAATCCTCGGGGGTTTCTCCCGCTTCCAGCTTGCCGCCCAGGCCGTTCCACTTTCCCCTGTGGGTGTCGTTTTCTTTTTTGTTTCTGTGCAGCATCAAGGTGTGGGTCTCGTTTTGCACATAGCACAGCGTGGCCAGTTTCATTCTGTTCTCCTTATCGAATCAGCAGCATTTTTCTGCTTTGAACCCTTTCGCCGCTTTGAAGACGGTAAATATATATCCCGCTGGCCAGTGTGACGCCTTCCAGGCGGATGGCATGGTTGCCCGCCGTGAACAAGCCGCGGGCCAGTGTCATTACCTTCCGGCCCCGTGCGTCAAAAAGCTCCAGGCGGATGGTGGCCGCTCTGCTCAAAGTGAATGATATTTGCGTGGCCGGATTAAAGGGATTGGGGTAGTTTTGGCCAAGGCTAAAGCTTAGCGGACGTGTTACGCTGATGGTTTGGGCCGGGTGAGTGGTGCGCCGTCCATCCAGACTTACGTCCACCAGGCGGTAACTGTAAACACCGTCGCTCACCGTACTGTCCAGGTAGCTGTAACGGGCGCCCGCGCTGTTGCCCTCGGCCGGTATCCGTTTTGTATTGATGCGGGCAAAGGGCTCATCCGTTGCGGCCCGTTCAATTTCAAACCAGGCGTTATCCGTTTCGGAGGCGGTGGACCAGGTGACATGCACCCCTGCCGCGTCCTGTTCCAGCGAAAAGGAATTCAGTTCCACGGGCAGGGCGATATCCTGTCCCGACGGCGCCCAGATGGCATAGCTTCGGGGATTGGCATGAACAAAAACGCGGTTATCGGCGGCGATGGTTTCCTGTCCGCCGCGGTTTCCGGTATAGTCTTCCAAAGTGTTGGAGCCGATACTGTTTTGTACCGTTACCCAAGCCCCAAGCGTATCACTGGGGTGGGTGTTGACGATAAGAATGGAGCCTCCCCTGGAGCCCGCGCCGCCGCCCTCGCGCTCGGTGATATAAAGGCGGGTTTCGGCGCCGGCATAGTCTGCCCCGTAGCGGTCGTTGCCCTTTTTATAAATGGGGTTGCCCACTTCGCTGAGCTTGTGGAAAGGGCCGGAAACAAAGGAACGGCGAATTTCCAACAGGCGGTCCAGTTCCGTCTTCAATCCGCTCATGGTAAAGGATTCGCTCTGATCGCTGTTGTAAAAAGTACCGCCGTAATAATCCGGCCAAAAAAGGGTTGCCGTGCCGGGGTTGGTCATGATGACCGCATAGGCCAGGATAAGGTCGTTAATGATCGGGTCATGGGCGGAAGTGTAGGGACGCCAGACGTCATGGTTATTGACAAAGGTACTGACATAAGGACCGTCCAGGCCATTGTTGTACAGACCCTCCGTATGCAGGTTGCGCACATCATAGTTGGGGTCGTCGCACATGCTTTGCAGGGCATAGCGCAGGGGAAAATCAAAGCCGGTCATGGTTTTGGAGCCGGTCAAATTGTTGTTGACCGTATTGACCCAATAGCTGATGGCCGAGACGTCGCTCCAGTGTTCGGCCACGGCGTAACGGTTTTGCATGGCGGAGACACTAAGCCATTCGGCCACAAAATAGGGGTCTATGCCCTTGGCCACGTCAAAACGGTAACCGTCAAACCCCAGCGTCTGGGTCAGCCAGCTGCCCCATGCCTTAAGGCTGTCGCCGGTATTGCCCGACCAGTAGCAAAAGTCCTGGCCGAATACCGGATCATGATAGTCGGGCAGGATATCGTTATGCACCGGGTTAGGATGATAATTGACGGCCGATTTTGGAAAGCGGCCGCTGGCGGGACTCATGGCCGTCCATGTATGGATTTTCATGCTGTCGGTTACATTTTGCCCGGCGGAATTATAGACCTCGAACATCTTAAAGTCACGGTCGCCGCCCAGATCCGATGACCAGACTTTGAGTTCCATATATCCCCCGGCGTGGACAATGTAGTACTCGTCCACATCGCCGACGGTGGCAATATTCCCTTCCATCACCCGGCCGGGCAGGTCGATCTCAAAGGCGTCAAAGGGGCCGGAGTCACCATCGCCGATATCCCACTCGTACCAGTTGGCCTGCCCGTCGGCATTTTGTCCGCTGCTGTGATTAAACCAGGGACGGACGGAATAGTAGCCGACCCGGTCGTCCTGCGTGGTTTCGCTGAAATCATTGGCTCCGGCCTTTATCTTAAAGTAATAGGTTTCGGCGGGGGCGTTGTTCCAGACATACATATAGTTGCCGTAAGGGTACAGGGGGTAGCGGTCGGCCATCACATAATTATACACGTAATCGTTCTGTTCCAGGCTGCCGCCCAGGGTATGGTTCATCACGATGTCGCAAACGACGTCAACGCCAAGATTGTGGTAGGCGGCGATGGCATTTTCCAGTTGGGCGCGGGTTCCGAATCGGGTAGATGTGGAGCCGTACTGATTGAACTCGCCGGCGTCAAAGTGGTCGGCGATGCCGTAGCCCATGTCATACCCCCCGCTGGCCCCCTTAAAAGGAGGGGGGAACCAAACCTTGTCCACGCCGTGAGCGGCCAGCTCCGGAGCCTTGGCGGCAAGGGAATCCCACCAGACGCCCCCGGAAGGGACGTCCCAGTAAAAAACCTGCATCAGGGTAGGGTACTGCGCGTAGTTTGCTCCCGGCGCCGCCAAAAGTAGCAGGCACAGGGCGGTTAAACGATTTTTCATTATTTCGGTCGAGTTAGGATATGTGAACGGGCATTATAGGAATATTAGTAACTCGAATCAAGGTTACGCTTTACATAAGCAAAGAGTATTTGATAAAGGATAAGCATTAAGACAGGGTTAAAAAGATACGTCCCGTGTGGGAACGTATCTTTTGTAAAGTATCTGTCAGTGTTTACGTACCATTCTTAAAATTTTAATATTCAGAATGATGAAGCGGAAAGTTTGCCATATCAGGCTAACCCGGCTCCAGCGCGTCAGCTTTGTGGGCACGGGCGGATAGTAGTTTTGTTCGTAGGGATTTCGTTTTACCATTTTTTATATCTCCTTTGTTTTTACTCGGGTACCGCCATCCACAGGGGCAGGGCCTTGGCTTTATAGATAAAGGCGAAGTGCAGCGCATGTTTTATCCAGTGTCCGGCCAGGCCGATCTCGCCGGTGGTGTATTTGATGTCGCGTCCGGTTTCCGGGTATTTCTCAAAATCCGGAATGATGGGGTACATGGTCATGGAAACGCCGCTGCCGTTAAAAAGCCCGGCGCCGGCCGAGGCGATGCAGGCGGCTCCCATATTGGCCATGGAGGCTTCCCGGAGGGGTTTGTTTTTGCCCTTAATCATATCCACGATACTGTAGGCGACAATACGTCCCATTACGCCGGAGGGCATTCCTGTCCGCGGCGGTGTGGGATTGATAGGGGTGCCGTTGGGACTCTTCATCGGTTTGGAAATACCATGCGGCGGAGCAAAGGCGATGCCGACGGCAAAGATGTTTTTATATTGGGGATTCTGATAGGTTTTGGGCCAGTCCGAAGGTTTCCATTGATCGTAAGGCTTGGGACTGTAATCGGCGTCCACCTTCATGAAACCGTTAGCGGCAAACAGCTCGGAAGTGATGTCGCCGCCATTCTTATCATAAGCTTTTAAGCCCACGCCGGAAAATGGGGGCAATAACATGGCAAAATCATGCTCGATGACGCCGGTTTCGCCGTTTAACAGTTCGTAATGGGTACGATCCTTTTCCACCCGGGTGACATGAGCCTGGGTTATCCAGTTAAGCCCGCGTTCGGTAAACAGGGACTCGGCAAAGATACGGCTATGGGTAATATAGCCGCCGCGCTTAAGCAGCATGCCTCCTATACCAAAATCGCCCAGTTCCACCTCGTTGGAAAGCCAGGTGATGGTGGCCTTGTCCCTTACCCCCGCTTTTTGCAGTTCAAATTCCAGATTAAAGATGTATTCGAATGCCGCGCCCTGGCAGGTACACATACCGTGACCGGTACCTACCACAAATTTCAGATGTTCCCCTTTCTTCATACGTTCAATCTTCTCCCGCAGAACGCCCGCGGTTTGATGGGCGTGGCCGTAGGTGCAAACGGAAAGGCTGTTTTTATCGGGCCCCAGGCCCTCGGTTGCGGCAAAGTTCAATTTGGGGCCGGTCGCGTTTATAAGATAGTCATATTCAACCTGTTCGCTCTGTCCGGCCTTATCGGGGTGAGTGTATTCAATGGAAACAAACGGCTGTGCATGATCTTTATCGCCCTGCGGATGTATGGAAACCGCCCGGGCCTGTTTAAAGGTGATATGCTGCTTTTTATAGACCGGCGCCAGTTCAAAAGTTACCTGTTCCGGTTTCATCCAGCCCACCCCCACCCATATGTTGGAGGGGATCCAGTTCCATTTACTGTTGGGGGCGATAACGATGATTTCATGCTGGCGCCCCAGTTTACGGCGGGCATGCAACGCTGCCGTGTGGCCGGCAATGCCGGCCCCTAAAATGACAAGCTTGGCCATAGACTTCTCCTTAATATAAGACTTTGGAATCTGTTATATAGAGCAAAATAGAAGAAAAAAGATACAAAATATCCGGAATGTTCCTTTTTAGGTAGGAAATCTTATTCGCAAAATAGTATCCCTAACCCTTGTATACGCGAAATATATAACGTATAATTGAACAGGTTAGCTCTATAAAGATTTTATCCTGCCCATTTTCATTTATTTCGTTCATTTATATTGGAGGAGGTATTTATGAACCGTTTATTTCTGTTTGTTTTCACTTTAGCGCTGTCAACTTTTGGCCAATCATTTTGGATAAACGAGTTTCACTATGATAATATTGGCACGGATACACTGGAGTTTGTGGAAGTCGTCGTTCCTCAAGGTACTATAACCAGCACCGTGACATTATCCCTATATAATGGAAACGGTGGCGTTGTTTATGAAACACACTCATTGAGTACATTTACCGAAGGGGCTACTACGGATGGATTTACCATATATTATAAACGTATTGCGGGTATTCAGAATGGCTCGCCTGATGGCTTTGCTTTAGATACAAATGGGGTCGTAATTCAATTTTTAAGTTATGAGGGCGTCATTACGGCAACCGATGGGCCCGCAAACGGTATGACCAGTACTGATGTAGGGGTCAGTGAGAGTAATAATACAACAAATGTAGGAGAATCATTACAACTTATTGGGAATGGAACAGATTATAGTGCCTTTACATGGGGCGGACCTTATCCAGAAACACCCGGTGCTGTAAATTCTGATGGCATTAATGATCAATCCTTGCCTGTAGAGTTAATCTCTTTTTCTGCTATTGCCGGAGATAGCCGGGTTACCTTAAGGTGGAAAACCGCTTCCGAGTTACAAAACCAAGGTTTTGAAGTGTTGCGTAGTGAAAATTCTAAAGGAGATTTTCAACTGTTAGATTCCTATACTCGCAATTCTACTTTAAGAGGGGCCGGTACAAGTAATCAGTCGCATGACTATATTTATATTGATAAATATGTTAACAACGGAACGACCTATTACTATAAACTGGTGGATGTGGATAATAATGGCGTCCGTACCGAGCACGGACCCATCAGCGCCACGCCCGATGCGGCGATTACAGACCCGGGCAGCGGTGTTGTTCCCGCCGCCTTTGCCCTGTATCAAAACAGCCCCAATCCCTTTAACCCGTCCACAAGGATCCGTTTTGATGTTCCCGCTTCCGCTTCCGGGAGCGTAAAAGCGACCCTGGCGGTTTATAATCTTTTGGGACAAAAAATAGCCGACCTGTTTAACGGAGAAATCGAAGCCGGTCGCTATAACGCCGTGTGGAATGGCCGCAACAGCGCCGGACGGGAAATGCCTTCCGGGATTTATATCTATCGTCTGAGCACGGAAAATTTTGTGGAATCGCGCCGCATGGTGTTGATGAAATAATTTTGGCGGGATAAGACTTTATTTGAGCTAAGCTCCTCCGGATGTATGCGGGGGAGCTTTTTTTATGGAGAAAAGGTGTCTGATGTATGAGAGAAGAAAGCCAGGGTGTTTTAAAAAACAAAATAAAAAATACAAAATAAAAAATAGAATGGTTGACGGGGCCTGATTTGCGGATAAAAAGCCTGCGACCGGGCCAGGGCCGTGGAAATGAAAACCGGCCATGGAGAAAAATCCCGGCCTCCCTGGGAAGCCGGGATGATCCGGTTATTACTTTCTCGATTGGGCGTCCATAACCGCTATGGCCGTCATGTTGACCACGCCGATCTCGTCATAATCACCAATCTGCAGGGGATGCACCGGTTTTTTCAACCCCATCAGTATGGGGCCGATGGTTTCGGCGCCGCCTAGGTGCTCCAAAAGCTTATAGGCGATATTGCCCGATTCGATATTGGGGAAGATCAGTACGTTGGCTCCGTTTTTGCCGGCCAGTTTGCTAAAGGGAAAAACCTCATCCAGAATGGCCGGACTTACCGCCGTGCTGGCCTGCATCTCCCCGTCGATGATCAGGTTCGGTTCACGCTCATGAACTATCCTGATGGCCTCTTTAATCTTATTGTTGACGATATGTTTTACGCTGCCAAAATTGGAAAAGGAGAGCAGCGCCACCCGCGGCTCCACGCCCATGCGCTTAACCTCGCGGGCGGTAAGGATGGCGATATCGGCCAGTTCCTGCGCGCTGGGATTGATGTTGATGGTTGTATCGGCAAAATAGTAGGTCTTATCCTTATAGATGACCATATGCAGACCGGCCACATGGCTGGCCTCCTCGCGCACGCCGATAATCTCCAGGGCGGGCTTGATGGTGTCCCGGTAACGGTGCGTCAGTCCGGAAACCATGCCGTCGGCGTCGCCGGCATGAACCATCATGGCCCCAAAGTAAACCGGGTCCTGCATGATGTGAAGGGCGTCGGTTTTTAACACGCCCTTGCGCTGGCGCAGGGTGTAATAGGCGTCGGCATAACTTTCCAGTTTGTCGCTCTTTTCCGGATCGATGATGGTAACGCTTTTTTCCAGATGGGCAATCTCCATTTCAGCCATGGCCGCCCGGATTTTTTCCGTGTTGCCCAGCAATACCGGTCTGGCCATGCCTTCGGTAACGATAATTTCGCACGCCTTAAGGATGGTGGGGGAGTCGCCCTCGGGATAAACAATACGCTTGGGCGCCTTTTTGGCTTTGTTGATAAAAACGCGGGTGATATGCCGGCCAATGCCCAGACGGTCTTCCAGCTCTTCCTTGTATTTTTCAATGTCGATGGTGCGTCGCGCCACTCCCGTTTCCATGGCCGCCCGGGCCACGGCGGAGGCTTCCCAAATCAGTACGCGGGGATCAAAGGGTTTGGGGATCAGATAGTCCAGGCCGAACTTCAATTGGGTGTCGCCATAGGCCTGCATTACCGAAAACGGTACCGGCTCCTTGGCCAGGTCGGCCAGGGCGCGGGCCGCGGCCACTTTCATCTCCTCGTTGATGCTTGTGGCGTGCACATCCAGCGCCCCGCGGAAAATAAAGGGGAAACCCAGCACATTGTTTACCTGGTTGGGATAATCGCTGCGCCCGGTGGCGATGATGACGTCGTCGCGCCAGGCCCGGGCGTTTTCGTAGGTGATTTCCGGATCGGGATTGGCCATGGCAAAGATGATGGGATGATCGCCCATGGATTGAACCATTTCCTTGGTCAGCAGGTTGGCCACGGATACGCCGAAAAAGGCGTCGGCGCCCACCAGGGCCTCCTCGATGGTGCGGGCGTCGGTATCGGCGGCCAGTTCTTCCTTATACTTGTTCATGCCCGCCGTGCGTCCCTTGTAGATGACGCCCTTGCTGTCGCACATGATTACGTTTTCCTTCTTTACCCCCAGGGAGATGTAGAACCTGGCGCAGGCGATACCGGCGGCTCCCGCGCCGCTAAAGACCACCTTCATCTTTTCCAGCGGTTTGCCGATTAGCTCGGAGGCATTCAACAGGGCCGCGCCCGATATGATGGCCGTGCCATGCTGGTCGTCATGAAAAACGGGAATGTTCATTTCCTTTTTAAGCGTCTCTTCGATCTCAAAACATTCCGGGGCCTTGATGTCCTCCAGATTGATACCGCCAAAAGTGGGTTCCAGCAGCTTTACGGTTTGGATGATCTCCCGGGCATCCTGGGTGCGCAGTTCCAGGTCAAAGACGTCGATATCGGCAAAGCGTTTAAACAAAACCCCCTTGCCTTCCATAACCGGCTTGCCTGCTTCCGGGCCGATATTGCCCAGGCCCAATACGGCGGTACCGTTGCTGACCACGGCCACCAGGTTGCCGCGGGCGGTGTATTTAAAAACATCGTTCACATTTTCCTTGATCTCAAGGCAGGGAACGGCCACGCCGGGCGTATAGGCCAGGGAGAGGTCTTTTTGGGTGATACAGGGTTTGGTGGTATTCACCTCAATCTTTCCCGGGCGTCCGGTGGTGTGATATTTTAATGCTTCATCATGATAGTTCATTTTAAAGTCCTTGTATTAATACGAACGGTCAAAATCTGACTTACTAATTTACCAAAAAAAATAACCAATAGATGTAAAAATTGTCTTTTTTAGTCACAATTTCCGTTAAAGAGGGTAAAAACCACTTAATATGGTTTCTCTTCGTTAAAGGTGCGGTTATTTATATCATGAAAAACCGGCCGTGACTTGACCTCTGTCATATAAAAAGACGGTCTTTCGGTTTTCTTCCGAAAAAAATCAACGCGGGCTTGCATCGAACAGGGGGTTGTGGTATTTTGACTTAAACGATAACTTTACCGGTTAAGTTATGAGTGGTCAAAAACGTATAACATTAAATGATATCGCTGTTAGGCTGGGGATATCCAAGGTGGCCGTCTCCAAGGCGCTGCGCGATCACCCCGACATCAGCGCGGCGACCCGGACACGGGTAAAAAAGACGGCCGAAAGTCTGGGCTATGTGCCCAACTACATGGCCCGTAACCTTTCCGCCCGTAAAACGCTTACCATCGGCCTTGTTGTCCCCAAAATCGCGCATCACTTTTTTGCACAGGCTATCGAGGCTATTTATGAGACGGCGGAGGAGAGTGATTACGAGATCATTTTAACCGTTTCCCGCGAAGACGAGAGTCGTGAGCGGCGGCAAATAAAAACCCTGCTTTCCATGCGCGTGGACGGGTTGTTGGTTTCTCTGGCCCAAAACACGCGGCGGATGGAAGTTTTTAAGGAAGTGCGGGATCACGGTTTGCCTCTGGTCTTTTTCGATCGCGTGCCGGAGGATCCGGGGTATAGCTGTGTAACCACCGATGACCGCCAGGGCGCCTTTGAGGCGGTGGCCTGGTTTGCTTCCCGGGGTTACAGGAAAATTGCCCATATCGGAGGATTCCCACATACCAGCATAGGCCGGAAGCGGGCCTGGGGCTACCGCCGGGCCATGGAACAATTTGGCCATGACATACCTTCCGGTTTTATTGTGGAAGGCGGCTTCAGCGAAGAGGACGGCTATCGGGGCTTGATGAAGATATACGACCGGGTGGGGCTGCCGGAGGTGCTTTTTACCGTTACCTTTCCCGTGGCCCTGGGCGCGGTCAGGGCCATGCGGGAGTTGGGGAAGAGCGTACCGGACGATATGCAAATCGTCTCCTTTGGCGGAAGCGCTTACAGCCGCTATATGAAACCGGCCATCAGCTACATCGATCAACCCGCCCGCGAGATAGGAAGCGCCGCCACGCGCATGTTACTGGAAGAGATTGAGGGCCGGAAGAAGTCGGGACGCTTTATTGAATTGCCCGGAACAATGGTACCGGGTCCCGCTACAGGAAAGGATTTGGAAAGTGAGTAAGATACAGTTACACCCCGACCGTTATTTTGATCCACAACCGGAGGTGCGCCGGATCGCCCGTGAATTGTATGACCATGTCCGGGGCCTGCCGCTTGTTTGTCCCCATGGCCATGTGGAACCGCGCCTGCTGGCGGAAGATGTCCCCTTTCCTGATCCGGCCTCCTTACTTCTTATTCCGGATCATTATATCTTTCGCATGTTGTATTCCCGGGGCGTTTCCCTGGAGTCTCTCGGTATTCCGACCGTGGATGGTACAGCTGTGGAGCAGGACAGCCGTAAGATATGGCGTATCTTTTGCGCCCACTATTATCTGTTTGCCGCCACGCCGACGGGCTGCTGGCTGGAACATGTGCTGTCTTCCGTTCTGGATGTTGACGAGAGACCCTCCCCCAAAAACGCGGATAGTCTTTACGACGCGATTCTTGAAAAACTTGCCGAACCGGCCTTCCGTCCCCGCGCCTTGTTCGAACGTTTTAATATCGAAGTGCTCAGCACCACGGACGCGGCGGCGGATTCCCTTGACTGGCACAAGGCTATCCGCGCATCCTCGTTTAAGGGACGGGTCATTCCCACCTTCCGGCCCGACGGGGTAACCGATATCGCCTCCGCGGAATGGCCGGAGGAGATGGATCGCCTGCGGGCGGCCAGCGGCCTGGCCATTCATTCCTATCGCGAGTTCATCGCCGCTCTGGAAAAGCGGCGGGCCTTTTTCAGGGAAATGGGCGCCACGGCCACCGATCATGGCGTTAACACCCCCTTTACCCATCGGCTAAGCGGGCAAGAGGCCGAAACCATTTTTCAAAAAGCCCTGAAGGGACAGGTTGACGCCAATGACGCCCGTCTTTTTACGGCACACATGCTGATGGAAATGGCCCGCATGAGCGTCGATGACGGCCTGGTAATGCAAATCCACCCCGGCGCCTGGCGTAACCACAACCGCTTTATCCATGAACGCTTCGGTGCGGATAAGGGCGCCGATATTCCGGTGCACACCGAGTTTACGGGAAACCTGCGCCCCCTGCTGGAGGCCTACGGCAATGATCCGAATTTCCGGCTGATTGTTTTTACCCTGGATGAATCGACCTATGCCCGCGAGCTGGCGCCCCTGG
>JALTKX010000183.1 GCA_027006055.1 Calditrichia bacterium
TCCGTTTTAGACGGAAAATCTATTTTTAGACGCGCCATTCTTCCTCCTTACAGTAAAAGATTGTGTTCACTACCCCTGTTAATTCCATAAACAAAAAAAGCGGAGCCAGGCCCCGCTTTAAAAAAAAACAAACGTTTATATTTCGAACTTAATACCCTGCGCCAGCGGCAGCGTTTTACCAAAGTTGATGGTATTGGTCTGCCGGCGCATATAGGCTTTCCAGGCGTCGGAACCCGATTCGCGTCCGCCTCCCGTTTCTTTCTCTCCGCCAAAGGCGCCGCCGATTTCCGCGCCGGAGGTACCGACATTGACATTGGCAATACCGCAATCACTACCCCAGGGCGAAAGGAAAGTCTCCGCCTCGCGCATGTTGGTGGTAAAGATGGAAGAAGAGAGTCCCTGCACCACGCCGTTATGCAGCTTTATGGCCTCCTCAATATCGCCGCTGTACTTTATCAGATAAAGAACGGGAGCAAAGGTTTCTTCCTGAACGATTTCAAAATGGTTTTCCGCTTCGATAATGGCCGGACGCACGTAAAGGCCGTTTTCATAGCCTTCGCCTTCCAGCACTTCGCCGCCGAACAGCACCGTGCCGCCTTCCTTTTTGGCCTGCTGTATGGCCGCCTGCATATCTTCCACGGCATATTTATCGATCAACGGTCCAACATGATTATTTTCATCCAGAGGGTTGCCGATTTTCAGATGGGAATAAGCCTTGATCAGCGATTCCTTAACCCGGTCGTAGATCGATTCATGTACAATCACCCGGCGGGTGGAGGTGCAGCGCTGCCCGCAGGTACCCACGGCGCCGAATACGATGGTAGGGATGGCCATTTGCAGATCGGCGTCCGGCGTAAGGATAACGGCGTTGTTACCGCCCAGTTCCAGGATGAATTTACCCAAACGTCCGGCAATGACCTGCGCGGCGCGCTTGCCCACCTTGGTGGAGCCGGTGAGGCTGACCAAAGGTACGCGCTTATCTTCCAGCATGCGCTGGCCGATGGTGGAGCCCTTGCCCACGATCAGGTTAAAAACCCCTTCGGGAACATCGTTTTCCTTTAAAACACCGGCAATGATATTCTGGCAGGCCACGGCGGTAAGCGGCACCTTGGAGGCCGGCTTCCAGACATTGACGTCTCCGCACACCGAGGCGATCATGGCATTCCAGGCCCACACCGCCACGGGAAAGTTAAAGGCGGTAATTATGCCCACCGGGCCCAGGGGATGGTATTGATCATACATGCGGTGATGGGGACGTTCCGACTGCATGGTGAAGCCGTACAACTGGCGGGACTGCCCCACGGCAAAGTCGCAGATATCGATCATCTCCTGTACCTCGCCCCAGCCTTCCTGAAGAGACTTTCCCATCTCAAAGGAAACCAGCCGGCCCAGCGGGTCTTTGTACTCGCGCAGCTTCAGGCCTATCTGACGCACGATTTCCCCACGCTGAGGAGCGGGAATCTGGCGCCACTTAACAAAGGCTTCCCGGGCCTTACCCATCAGATGTTCATAATCTTCTTCCGAGGCCTGGTAAACGGAGGCGATATATTCACCGGTGGCCGGCGAATATATTTTCAGTTCACCCTGATCGGTGGTTTGCTGCCATTCCAGACCGGTGGAACAGCCGTAATTCTTATCTTTGATGCCCAGTTCTTTCAAAAAGTCCATGGTATTCTCCTGTTTTTCGGGATAAATGCGTGCGATTTATTTTCAGCCCCTAAGTTAACAAAATGTGTCTATCAATAAAACAGAAAAGCGCTTTGTTTTAAGCAGTTAAAAAAATGACAGAAAATAAATTGCGGCTTTAAATTCAACTTTCGGCTGATTGCAGGATCACATCATGATTGCAGAAGGGGCATCTCTCGCCATTTTGGAAGGAGCTATGGAGGACATTGCCGCAGTGGGTACAACGCAGGTCGCCATCAAAGGCGCCCAGTTTTTTCAGAGCCTGCGCGGCCGCTTCGCGCACAAAGGGACGCTTGTCTCTAAGAACATACTCCAGCGGTTGCCGGGCCCGGGTATCGCCAATTTCGCCAAGGATGCCCGCGATGGCCTTAAAAGTATCCTTTTTACCCGCCAGCATATGGTTTATTAAAGGCTCCACGGCCGGCCGGCCCAGCTTAATCAGAGCCTCCGCCGCGGCATCGCGCACATTCCAATATTTGTCATCCAGAAGCTTTATCAATGAATCCACCGCCTTTTTATCACCCAGCTTACCCAGTTGCCGGGCCGCTTCCATCCTGTTCCAGGACTCCGGGTCGTCCAACACATCTATCAAGGGCTGAACGGCATGTTCACCTATTTCCGCCCCTTTTTCCCAGGCTTGCTTGGCTATCCAATAGGCGGCGCTTCTTTCATCCTGTCCCGGTTTCCATTCCAAAATATCCAAAACCTTTACAACCGCCTTGCGGATATTGATGTCCTCATGCTGTAACAGATGTACCAGGGCGTCGATAGCCTCATTGCCCATTTCCTTAAGGGCCAGTTCGGCATATTTATTTTTCTTCCGCCCAATCATCTGGTTCAGTATGGCGGGAATAGCCATTCTGCCTATTCGGGCCAGGGCATTGGAAGCGGCCAGACAAACTTCTTCCTCGGGATCGCTCAGGGATGTGATCAGGCTGTTAATGGCGCGACGATCTCCCAACTGGCCCAGGGAGGTACAGGTTGCCTTGCGGATGGCGCTGTTTTGCGAACTGAGCAATAGCAACAAGGCGGGCACGGCCCGGGTATCCCGGAAAATACCCAGGGCATAGGCGGCATTACGTTTAACAACGGGATTTTGACTTTCCAGCAATAAAACAATATCATCAAAATAGTTTTCCGCCCGCATCTTCATGGCTGTTACCAGTTCATGGATCACCCGCTGGGAACGATCCTCCAGCATGGCCAGAAAAAGGTCTTTTTTACGGGGATCATCCAGAAGACTTAAATGTTTTATGGCGTCCCTGCGCACGGAGGCGTCTTCATCCTTCAGGGCCATAATCAGCGGGTTGACACACTCCTGTCTGTTTATGAGTCCCAGAGAGGCCACGGCGGAACGGCGTACACGCACATCGGGGTCCCTGAGGCAGCGCATCAGGGGCTCCACCGCCCGGATATCATCCAGTTTGCCCAGGGCGGCGGCGGCATGCAGACGGTTCTGGCTGTTTTTATCCTTCAGGGCAACCACAAGGGCCTCCAGGCCCGATGACCCGATACGTCCCATGGCTTCCAGGGCGGCATTCCGTATCCGTTCGTTCCGGTCTTCCAGAACGGTGCTCAGGGGGCGGATGGCCACCGGCCCCATGGCCACAACATAGTTCCACTCCTGGCGCGCGATATGATACCAGACCCCGCGTTCATCCTGTGCCGGCGACCAGCCCGACTTCTCCAGTCCCCGGGCGGCCATCTGGCGGATGCGCCAATCGCTATCATCAAGGTAATTAAAGTAGAAGCTCCAGCAACGCTTGTCACCTATATAGGCCAACAGATTCAGATAGGTCAGCAGATCACTATCGGGAGACTTGGCCGTTTCCAGTAATTTCGGGACAGCCAGGCTGCCCAGCTTAACCAAAAAACCGGCCGCGTTCTGACGCACCTCATATTCCGGATCGTTGAGCAGATCCAACAGGATATCCACGGCTTCCTGATCTTTCTTTTCGTAAATTATCCGTACCAGAAGCACGCGATGCGGCGTGGAATGATTTCCTATCAGTTCCTTGATGATTTTAAAGGCCGGACTGCCCATTTGCACAATGGCTTCAACAACCAGCTTTTGCTGTTTTTCATCGCCATCCTTCAGCATATCGAGCAGATCGTAAATAGAATCGCTGCCTATTGCCACCAAGGCGTCCAGGGCCGCCCGCCGGACGTTTTCATTCTTTTCGCGCATGGCAAAAAGCAGGGGTTTAATGGCCCGGTTATGCCCTATCTCCCCCAGGGCCCGCGCCGCGGCGATCTGCAGATCGTAATTCCAATCGGTCAGGGCAATAATCAAGGCATCCACCGCTTCACGGGCGTGCATGGCGCCAAGGACTCCGGCAGCCTCAATTTGAATTTTGCTCGATTTATAACTCAGCGCCTTGATCAGTCCCTGTATATTGCGCTTTTCCTTTAAACGTTCTATGTTCGGTTCAAATAATGCCATATAGTTTCCATATTTTAAAACTATATCGGCACTATCATATGGAAAAGTACTTTTATTGGAATAATGTAAAAAGGATTACCAGAAAAAGAGGCTTGCCGGCGAGGATCATCATCCCGGGACAGGCGGCTATAACAAAAACCATTCCCTCAAATTGGCCCGGGCGTGGCGCAAATCGGCCGGCAATTCGCATTCAAAGCGTACCTGTTGCCCGCTATGCGGATGGATGAACTCCAGCCTGGAGGCATGGAGGAACTGGCGTTGAAGGTTTTTTAGCAGATGATGTCCCCGCCTGCGCAGATTATCGGGCAGCCGCATAAGCTGTTTTTCCCGGCCGTTATACTCCGGGTCTCCCACAAGCGGGTGGTGTATGGAGGCCATGTGCACGCGGATTTGATGGGTGCGCCCCGTATCCAGGCGCAGTTCCATCAGGCTAAAAAAATGAAATTCTTCCAAAACGCGCCAATGGGTGATGGCTTCCTTGCCGGTGGATGCGGTGACCTTCATTTTAGTGGGGTCCTTGCGGCTGCGGTTAATAAAGGTATGCACCGTTCCCGCGTTCTCTTTGGGTATGCCCCAGGCCAGGGCGGTGTAGGTACGGTGTATCTCGCGGGTATCGAACTGTTTTTGTATAAAACGATGGGCGGCGTCGGTTTTGGCCACCACCAGCAGACCGGATGTATTTTTATCCAGACGATGAACAATACCGGGACGGTCGCTTTCTCCCAGAAAGGCCAGATTTTGGGTATGATGCAGCAGAGCGTTCACCAGCGTGTCGTTTTCCGTGCCGTTTCCCGGATGCACCGTCATGCCGGCGGGTTTGTTGACAACCAGAAGCGCGTCATCCTCATGAACTATATCCAAGGGGATATCGACGGCTTCCAAAGAGCGCTTTTCCGATGGAATGTCCACACTTACGCGGTCGCCGCTTTTTAGCACATAGCCCGGCTTTTCCCGGCTTCCGTTCACCAGAATGTGTCCGGCATGAATGTGACGGGTAAAATAGGAGCGGGTCTTTCCGGGAGTAACACCCGTAAGGAATTTATCCAGCCGGAGCCCCTCGTTTTCCCCTTCGATGGTAAAGTTAAGATTCCGCATGCCTGGAGGCATTGGAGGATGAGGAAGCGGTTTCATCCTTTTGGGAAAGGGGATCGCCGTGAAACAGTATATAGGCGAAAATAATAATCATACCGCCGCTGACAGCCATATCGGCCACGTTAAAGACCGGCCATCTTGTTTGATTGTAACCGGCAAAGTTTAGGCCTAAGATGCTAAAGGCCGGTATATGAATATCCCAAAATTCAAAGTCGAGAAAATCAACAACGCTGCCGCGGATAAAGCGGTCGGAGAGATTGCCTATGGCCCCGGCGGCGATCATGGTAATGGCCAGTTGCAGGGGCATGGCCTCGTTGCGCAGCTTATACATGTAATAAAAAACAAGCGCGGCGGCCACAAGGGACAAGCCCAGAAAAAGCATGGTATTATCTACCGTAATACCAAAGGCCATACCCGGGTTTTCCACATAGGTCAACTGGAAAAAGCTGCCGATTATCTGAATCGGGCGGCCCAGTTCCATGGACGTGCGGGCGATGTATTTGGTTATCTGATCCAGCAACAATATAAGAAAAATAATCAGCGACGACTGCCGCCAGCTTAAATGTCTATCCATAAATCAGGACTTTTTCTCGGCCAGCTTTGCTTCCACGCTGATGGTCGTGGTCGGCACCGCCTTAAGGCGCTCACGGGAAATAAGCTTTCCGGTTTCACGACAGATGCCATAGGTACCGTTCTCGATACGCTCCAGGGCTTCGTCGATCTGTTTCAGGTATTTTTCATCACGCGCGGCAAACATAAAGGCTTTCTCGCGTTCCATGGCGTCCGTCCCCTGATCGGCCATGTGAAAGGAATATGAGGAATGATCACCCGAAGCATCCCGCGTGGTGGTATCCAGCACGGTTGAACGCAGATACTCCAGGTTCTTTTGAACCTTGGCCCGGTTTTTAAGCAATAATTCCTTAAAGAATTGTAAATCTTCCTGACTCATCTTTGCCATTGTATTCTCCTCCGTTAGGATTTGGTCAAACCTATGCTAAGCCTTAGCTTATCTATGGTGACGTCACTTTTAAAATCGGCTGAAATCGCGCCAAATTTAAGATCGTCGGCCAATGTTTCGTTACAGATATAGTCCTTTTGTGATTGCAGACTTTCCAGAACGCCATTTTCGGCTTTTTCCACTTCAATCACAATGCGATCCGTCACACTGAAATCAGCCTCTTTTCTCAGATTCTGAACCCGGTTTACAAATTCCCTCGCCAGTCCTTCCGCCTTCAACGCGTCGTTCAGTTCAATGTTCAGGGCAACAATAAGCTCACGGTCTTTTTGGGCGACCAGTCCTTCCCGGGCGTGGGCGACAATCTCCACATCCTGGGCCTCAAGACGGAAGCTTTCACCGTTAACATCCACAATCAGCCCGCCATCGGCCAGAAAACGATTGATCTGCCCGGCGTCTAAATTTTTTATAATGGCGGAAAGGGGGCCCATTAGTTTCCCGGCACGCTGCCCCAGTTGCTTAAAGTTGGGCCTGGCGGTAAAAGCCACCAGTTCCTCGCCCGATGTTGCTGTAACGATCTTTTTTACATTAAGTTCTTCTAAAATTATTTCGCTCATGGCCAGAATATTTTCGCTGTCGCCTTCTCCGGGAGCGAACACCCGTAATTCGGAAAGGGGTTGGCGCACGCGTATTTGTGCTTCGTTACGCAAAGCCCGGCCATTGCTCACAATGCGTTGCGCCAGTTCCATGCGTTTTTCCAGACCGCTGTCAATGCCGGACCGTTGCTGTTCATTCAGGCGGGGGTAATCGGCAAAGTGTACGCTATCACCTTCCCTGTTGCCCGTTAAGTTAAGGTATATCTCCTCGCTGACAAAGGGGGCAATCGGAGCAATAAGCCGTACGACGGTATGCAAAACCTCATAAAGGGTCTGATATGCGGCCAGCTTATCGCTGCCCGCTTCCGATTTCCAGAAACGACGGCGGTTGCGGCGTACATACCAGTTGGAGACCTCATCAATCACATAATCCTGAATGGCCCGGGCGGAACGCGTTAAATCATAGTTATCCATATAACCGTTTACCTCATCCACCAGCGACCAGAGCCGGGATAAAATCCAGCGGTCTATCTCGGGGCGTCCGCTGACGGGCACCGCCTCCTGTTGCGGATCAAAGTTGTCGATGTTGGCATACAGCACAAAAAAGGAGTAGGTATTCATCAGGGTGTTGATGAACTTTCTTTGTACTTCGGCCACGCCATCCTCGTCGAATTTTTTAGGTATCCAGGGCGGGCTGGCCACCAGAAAGTACCAGCGCAGGGCGTCGGCGCCATATTTATTCATCATGTCGTTGGGAAAAACCACGTTGCCCCTGGACTTGGACATCTTTTGTCCGTTTTTATCCAGAATCAGATCGTTGACGATGATATTTTTAAAAGCAGGCTTGTCAAATAATACCGTGGCTATATTGTGCAGGGTATAGAACCATCCCCGGGTCTGATCCACGCCCTCGGCGATAAAATCGGCCGGGAAACTTTTTTCAAAGATATCCCTGTTTTCAAAGGGATAGTGCCATTGGGCAAAAGGCATGGAACCGGAATCGAACCACACATCGGCAATCTCCGGCGTGCGCCGATATACCTTGCCATCCTTTTCAAAAATAACGCGATCCACAAAAGGACGGTGCAGATCGATCTCCACCCCGGCCTCCTTCAGCGGAACCCTGCGGCCATCCTCAAACTCGTACAGTCCCTCCTTCAACTCGGCAATGGAACCGATGGCAAAATGATCGCTGCCGTCCTCGGCCACCCAAATGGGCAGGGGCGAGCCCCAGTAACGGTCACGGGAGAGCGACCACTCCTTAACATCCGCCAGCCAGTTGCCAAAACGGCCGCTACCGATTTCCGGCGGCTGCCAGTTAATGGTTTTATTCAGTTCCACCATGCGCTCTTTGTATTCCGGCGACTTAATAAACCAGGAAGAGCGGGCATAGTAAATGATCGGATTGTCCGTGCGCCAACAATGGGGATAGCTGTGTACATAATCGTTTGTGGAACGGTAGAGCTTATCCATTTTCTTTAGCTGATAGATGACATCCTTATCCACGCCCTCTTCCACATGGCCGTCCTGATATTTAAAGGTTTTAACGGGACGGTTGGAAAACTCCCCCACGCCATCGGTAAAACGACCACCGGGAGTCACCGGTTGAACAAAGGGCAGATTGTATTTGCGGGACATCTCATAGTCATCGGCGCCAAAGGCCGGGGCCATGTGCACAATGCCGGAGCCGTCTTCCGTGGAGACAAAGTCCGCGGGCAACACGGTCAGCGCGTTGGGATGTTTGTCCTTTTCCAAATCCAGAAAATCAAATATCTGTTCATAAGCCACGCCGATCAGATGTTTTCCCTTGAATTTTTTAAGGATGGTTGTTTCTCCATCCAGGGCGGACAGACGCGCCTCGGCCAGAATCAGGCGATCCTTTTTTTCCACCCTGGCGTCACCCTGCTTAACGGTGCGCCTGTTTTCCACCAACACATAATCCAAATCGCTGCCCACGGCCAGGGCCACGTTGCTGATCAGGGTCCAGGGCGTGGTGGTCCAAACCAAAAGCCGGGCATCCTTCAAATCAGGGTCGTCGCTACGGGTTATTTTCAGCTTTACATAACAGCTCGGGTCTTTGACGTCACGATACCCCAGGGAAAGCTCATGGGAACTCAACGGCGTTTCGATGGTAGGCGACTGGGGAACGATTTTAAAGCCCTTATAAACCAGTCCCTTGTCATAAATGGTTTTAATGGCCCACCAGACCGATTCCACATAATTATTGTGATAGGTCACGTAGGGATCATCCAGATCGATCCAATAGCCCATGCGATCGGTTAGTTCGCGCCAGCCGTCATCCATTTGAATGTGGCGATCCACCAGTTCGCGGCAGGCTTTGTTAAACGTGTCGATGCCCACCTTTTCAATTTCATTTTTCTGGGTCAGTCCCAGTTGTTTTTCCACGGCAATTTCCACGGGCAGGCCGTGGGTATCCCAACCGGCCTTGCGCGGCACATAATAGCCCTTCATGGTTTTATAGCGGCACACGGCGTCCTTAATGGTGCGGGCCAGTACATGGTGGATACCGGGCTTGCCGTTGGCCGTGGGCGGGCCCTCAAAAAAGATGTAGCGGGGCCGGTCTGCCGTTTTTTTCAGCCCCTGTTTAAAAATATTTTTTTCCTGCCAGCGTTTTAGAATCTTCTCTTCAAGATCGGCCAGCTTTAGCTTTGTTGGTACTTCCTGAAACATTGTTGTTCCGTTGTCCTGTGGTTATATGTCGTTGGTTACAATAGGATAATCAGATGCGGGTTATAAGACCTCGCATCAAGGCGGTGAGTTTGGGCTCGGCCTTGGTGGCCGTGGCAATTATTTCATCCAGACTGACCTTTTTCAGGGCATCCGGGTAGCATTCATCGGTAATAACGGAAAAGGCCAGCGTCTTCATATCCATATGATTGGCCACAATGGCTTCCGGCACGGTAGACATGCCCACCACATCGGCCCCGATGGCTCTAAGGAAACGGTATTCGGCGCGGGTTTCCAGGTTGGGCCCCTGAACCGCCACATAGACCCCTTTGCGCAAATTCAATTTTTGCTCCAGTGCCACTTCCTCGGCGAGGGCGATCAGTTCCCGGTCATAGGGTTCGGACATATCGGGGAACCGGGGGCCATACTCATCAAGGTTGGGCCCGATCAGGGGATTATCCCCCAACAGATTGATGTGATCGTCCAGCACCATGATATCCCCCCGGTCGAAATGGGGATTTAACACCCCCCCGGCGTTGGAAACAAACAGGGTGCGTATACCCAATTCATACATCACCCGCACCGGCAGGGTGATTTGGTGCATGGCGTAACCTTCATAATAATGAAAGCGCCCCTGCATGGCCAGCACGCTTTTCCCGGCCAGGTTTCCGTAAATCAAACGCCCGACATGGCTTTCCACCGTTGAAACGGGAAAATTGGGGATATCCCCGTAGGAGATCGTTTTTTTTATCTCTATCTCATCGGCCAAACCACCCAGGCCGGTTCCTAAAATAATGCCCACTCGGGGGGCGCTCTCTATCCGGGAGCCAATATAGGCCGCGGCGGCTTTTATTTCCGCCCGGTATTCTTCTATGTTAAACCGCATCAGTGTTTCTTTTTCTTCTCTTCTATTTTTTTTAACAGTTCCTGTTTTTTTCTTTGCTGCTCTTCCAGCTTGCGTTTCGCTTCCTCAATGGCCTTATCACGTTTGGCCTTGCTTTTTTGATAGCGTTTTTTACGCACGTCAAAGGAGGCGTCCTCATAGTCTACCTCGTTGCCCTTCATGCCAAAATATATGGCTGAACCCAGGCCGAAGGCTCCGATACTGATCAACGGATTGAGTTCAACATCGGAGGCGACAAGCGCCACGCCCACGCCCGCTCCGGCGGCGGCTCCCAAAACGAAACCCGCGCCGCCATAAAGCAATGTGCTGCCCATGCCTTTTTCCGAGGCAATTTCAGCGCTGGGAATGGGATAGCCCTCAAAGTCATACACCTCCCGCGCCTCGGTCAGGGTTTTTATCTGATCAAAGGGGATGGTTTCCTTGTTATGGCTGTCGGCGTCCACATAAATCAGCTTATTATCCTCTTTTTTCAAAACAATGCCCTGTTTCCGACTGCCATCCTTCAGGTGTATCACCACCGACGCCTGGGAGTAGGGGTTATCGGCAATCAACTCCCTTTTTCCCACACAGGATGAAAGGCTTAAAACCATGGCCAGGGCAAAAATCAATAACAAACGCATAACAAACTCCTATTTTACAAATTCATCTGAATCCATCGGATCATCAAAAATATCGTTAAATAGATTCTTGCCATGAGTTTTTTCTATCTTTTGTTTATCTTCGGGACTCTCTTTTTTCACCTGCGCCCCCGGCGAGGGTTTAGCGGGCCGGCTTACCGTCGTTCCCGGAGCCTGCTTGTTTCTGGCCGCCGGCCGGGCACGGTTTTTAATCTTTTTAATATCGATATCATCGGTTTCCAAAATTTCCAGCAATTCCATCTGCGAAGAGAGCACATGCTTAAGGCGGTTGATAAAGGAGTGCTTCTGATTGGTCAGGTTAACAATCTCCTCACGCATTTTAAGGACCTGCAATCGTGTTTTTTCCAACAACTGGGCGGCCGCCAGTTCCGCCTCTTTTTTAATCAGGCCCGCTTCCTTTTGTGAATTTTCCTTGGAAATCTGCGAGCTTTCCTGCACATTTTTCAGGGTCGCCTTTAAGGTTTTTTCCACCTCGCGGTAATTGTTCAGTTCCGTTTCAAAGATCAGGTTCTGCTTGCTCAGCTTTTGATTTTCTTCCAGAAGTTGATTGTATTTCTCCGCCACCAGTTCCAAAAAAGTATCCACCTCCACGGTATCGTAACCGCGCATGCTTTTTTTGAACTCCTGGTTCTTTATCTCTATGGGCGTCAACTTCATCAATTCCTCCTGGCGCCAAAGATAGCGCTTCCTATACGGACTATGGTGCTGCCCTCGCGAATGGCGACGTCATAATCGGACGACATGCCCATGGACAAAACATCCATCTTCTTCGCCAGGGAATTATTTATTTTTTCAAAGAGACCGCGCAATCCGCCAAAGGCGGCGGCAATACGTTTCCGGTCATCCGTATGCGGGGCGATGGTCATCAGCCCCTTAAGGCTTAAGTCCGGCAGACCGGAGAGTTCCAGTACCCTCTCCTCGCTTTCTTCCGGCTTAAAACCATGTTTGGCTGCTTCGCCGCTCATATTGACCTCGGCCAGCACATGTAAGCGCAAGCCGTGTTTTCCGGCAAACAGCGAAAGAGCCCGGGCCAGTTCCAGGCTGTCCACGGCGTGAATGAGCACACTGCGCCCGGCCACATACTTGATCTTGTTTTTCTGCAAGGGGCCGATAAAATGCCAGCGGATATCTTCCGGCAACACGGGCGCCTTGTCTCTCAACTCCTGCGGGCGGCTTTCGCCAAAATTGCGACAACCCGCGTCATAAACTTCTTTCACGGCTTCGGGCGGGAACCTCTTGCTAACGGCCAGTAAGTCAACCTCCGCCGCCGTTCGCCCGCTTTTTATCGCTATCTCCGCCACTTTTTCCTTCAGGCGCAGATAATTTTGTGCGGCACTGCCCATAAAGCTCAGTTTTTGTAATCCATGTTATCCGGCTGTACCGGCGGCTTTACGGGAATGCTGATTTCTCCGAATTGCGCTTCGTATTTGGAAACATTATCCTGCAGGGCGGCCAGCAGCGATTTGGCGTGCTGGGGCGCCATAATGATCCGGGAATAGACCTTGGCCTTGGGCCGCCCCGGAACCACGCGGATAAAGTCGAACACAAATTCCGCCGGAGAGTGACTGATCAGTACCAGATTGCTATAGATACCCTCGGACTCTTTTTCACCCAGCTCAATGTTTATCTGATTTTCGTTTTTTGGCTGCATACTATCCCTAAAATTCTTTATATTTGCGCTCGCCGGTATAGAGCTAACATATTGTTTTTTCATTTATTTTAAGCTAAAGAATTTAGAGAATCACCACCACTAAGTCAAGGAAGGTTGTCTTTGGCCTTTTACAAAATTCCCCAGGAAAAGATTGAGGAAATACGCCGTTCGGTGAATCTCATCCACTATATCGGTCAGTATGTCACCTTAAAAAAAACAGGCCGCAACATGACCGGCCTATGCCCTTTCCATAATGAGAAAACCCCCTCGTTTGTGGTCAACCCGGAAAAGCAGTTCTACAAATGTTACGGTTGCGGCCGGGGCGGCAATCTTTACTCTTTTATCATGGAGTATGAAAAGCTGACTTTTCCCGAAGCCCTGAAGAAAGCCGCCGATTTTGCCGGCATCATCCTGCCCAAGCCCAAAACGGTAAGCCCCGAGGTAGAAACCCGGCAACAAAAACTTTATGCCGTCAACGAAAAAGCCTGCCGTTTTTTTGAAAAGGAACTGCAAAGCGAGGCCAACGCCGGGCAACGGGCTTATTTTAGTAAGCGGCATATCAGCGCGGAAACCATAAAAAAATACAGGCTGGGCTATGCACCGGATAAATACGAGGCCTTGCCGGATATGTTTAAGGGAGATGAAACGGCCATCGCCGAGGAGCTGGGCCTTATCCAAAAACGGCGGGATGACACGGGCTATTACGGCAAATACCGCCATCGCGTCATCTTCCCCTTTTTCAATACCGGCGGCAAGATCATCGGTTTCGGCGGGCGCAAGCTGCGCGAGGAACAGCAGCCCAAATATCTTAACTCCCCCGAAAGTGAAATCTATAAAAAAGGCGCCCTGCTCTACGGCCTCTTTCAGGGGGTGGAAGCCATCCGGGATAAGGGCTTTGTTTTTCTGGTGGAGGGTTATTTTGATCTGCTGCGCCTGGCGGAGCACAAGGTTTATAACGTGGTGGCCAGCAGCGGCACGGCGCTAACCGATACGCAGGCGCGCATTCTTAAGCGCTATACACGGCAGGTCTATATAGCCTATGACGGGGACGCGGCCGGACGCAAGGCGGCGGTGCGTAACGCGCGCATTCTGGAAAATCAGGAATTGAATGTACACATCCTGCCCATGCCGGCGGGGGAAGACCCCGACAGCCTGGTGCAGCAAAAAGGCGTCGAAGCCCTGACGGAGCTGATCCGCCGTAAAAAACTGCCGGTGGAATTTCAACTGGATCAGTTTAAGTCAGCCAATCCCGATGTGACCCTGGAAGAGAAGGACGCCTTTATCAGCGAGTTTTTGCGGGAACTGGCCACCTTTAACAACACGGTTAAGGCCGGACTATACGTACATCATTTAAGCGAGCAGTTACAGGTGAGCGAAAGCATGCTGGTGGCCGAACTTAACCGCCTGCGACGACAACACTTTAAACAAATAAAAATGCGCGCTCAGGCGTCCGTTCCAACCGAAAAAGAGAAAAAAAAGACCCCGGAAAGCGAGCCAAAAAGCACGGCGGGCCACAACCTCAGGCGGGGGGTCTTTCGCGCGGAGCAGGGTTTGATCCGTTTATTGCTTAACGGCTCCGACGAACTGCGCCAGCACATTTTTTATGAAACCGGCGCCGATCTGTTTACCAATGAGGACTATCAAAACCTGTATCAGATTTTACTGGAAAAATATGAGGAAGAGGGCAAGATCGACTCCCATGCCCTGTTTGACGAATTGCGCGAGAGCCCGGCGCTACAGGGCCTTATTGCCGAAATGAGCGTGGACACGGAATTGCTGGAACAACGCTTTGCCGATGATTGTATTTTTCAGCTCAAAAAGTGGCAACTGGAACAGGAAGCGCGGCAACTCAGCGAACTGATCCGCCATGAAAAGGATTCCGAAGAGGCGCAAATCCACTACACCTTTGAACTGAACCGGGTGCGCAAATCGATCGCCGCCCTGGGGAAGTCCCGCAATAAAGAATAAGCCTCAGGCGCCCATCGTATAGCTGTCGGCCAGTCCCAGCGTTTCCTCCCACAGTTGTTTATAACTTAACCCGTCATGAACGGGCCGCAGGACCATTCTTTTGCAAAAGAGACGCTGTTTAGCGCCGGTGACGGGATGGAAGGCCAGTTCCCGGGCATGGCGATTGAAATCACGCACCATGAAATCGAAAATCTGTTCTACCAAAGCGCCGGACGCCCTGTCCAGCGCGGCGCCTTCAAGAATTAGCTGTCCGTATACCACCAGGGTAAACAACTGGCCCAGAACAAAAAGGAAACCGAAATCCCCGGCCTGTTCCTTTGTGGGCCGGGCGGCGGCCAGCATCATTTTAAACATCCGGGTCTGCCTTACAAAAAGACGCACATTGGCCTGAGCATATTTCTTATAAACATCCCGGTAATCGTGGAAACGGATTTTACCCAGACCCCGCGTTTCGCCCTGATTGAACAGAAAGTCGTCATCATAGGCGCCATCCAGCCGGGGGACGGGCGGAAATTCGGCGGCATTAAAAAAGTAGTTTTTCATAAATTTGATGATCAGGGCCATGTTGACATGCACCGTACCCTCCAGCTTGGGCAGGGCGCGGATATCACGGGCGGCCGTTTCAAAAAAGGTATCCTTTTCAAAGCCCTTGGCGGCAATCACATCCCACAACAGATTGATCACCTGCTCTCCCTCGCTGGTAACCTTCATCTTTTGCACGGGATTAAACAGCAGATAACGCCTGTCCCGCGGTGAGGCGGCCCGCATATAGTCCGAGGCGCGCCGGGCGTAGAGCTTCATGGCGTTCAGGCGGGCATAGGCCTCGGTAAAGAAACGTTGGATATGGGGAAAGTCGGTCACATAATGATCGAAAAGCCGGCGATGGGCGGCATGGGTGACCGCCTCGTAAAAAGCATGGGTACAGAGACCGATGGAAGCCCAGCCCAAATTGTACTTACCGATATTGATGGTGTTCAGGGCGCTGTCCCAGGCCTTGCGTCCGCGGGAGAGGATATCACTGTCGGCAACCGGATAGTCTTCCAGCCGGTACTCGCCCACATAATTTTGGGTGTTAACAATATTCTTAACCAAAATATAATTTTTATGGGCGGGACG
>JALTKX010000184.1 GCA_027006055.1 Calditrichia bacterium
CTCCTTTATTTTTCGCCCGCGGATCATGGAGATGCTGGCCGTGATCATCAACAGGGCAAACAACAGCATCACCGCCATATCCCTGGTCAATACCATAAAGCCCAGATCACCGATGGGATCGGGAATGGCGGGGATGATAAAACGCCGGGTGGCAAACACAGCCATAAACGCGGGAATGGCAAAAACAATTCCGGTTTTAAGAGCCACCTGCCCCCGCCGGTAGTATTGAAACGAACCGGCCAGGGCGCCGATGCCCACAATAAACAAGGAATAGGCCGTGGCCACAATGGGCTCCACATCCAACAGAAAGACCAGTACGGGTACGGTTAAAATAGACCCCCCGCCACCGATTAGCCCCAAAACCAAACCGATAACCAGGGCGCCGATATATCCCAGAACCTCCAAAGCCACTCCTTGTTATAGTATGTTTACATAAGTCAAAACCGAACAACATTATAGATACGAAAAGTGGGGAAAGGATACAAAAGACAGCCGGAAATATTATACGGGTACAAACAAAAAAACCCCGGCCGAGTCTGACCGGGGTTTAATTTTCAGTTAAGCTAAATGCTTATTTTTTATCATCGTCCACCACTTCATAGTCGGCATCTTCCACGGAATCACCGTCTTTGGCTTCTTCCGCGCTTTCGGCGCCCGCCTGGGCTCCGGCGGCACCGGCACCCGGTTGTTCGGGACCCTGTCCGCTGCCATACATTTTCTGAGCGGCTTCATTCCAGGCGCTATTGGCCGCATCCATCGCCGATTTGATCTCATCGATGTTGGAACCTTTCAGCGATTCCTTCAGGCGGCCGATGGCCGTTTCGATTTTTGTCTTATCCTCATCGGCAATCTTATCGGCCATCTCCTTAAGCTGCTTCTCGGTTTGGTAAACCAGAGAGTCGGCCTGGTTGCGCGTATCGATCTCCTCGCGCTTGCGCTTATCCTCGGCGGCGTGGGCCTGGGCATCCTTACGCATTTTTTCCACTTCTGCTTCACTCAGTCCGCTGGAAGCCTCGATACGTATGGATTGTTCCTTGCCGCTGGCCTTATCCTTGGCCGAAACGTTCAGAATACCGTTGGCGTCCACGTCAAAGGTTACCTCAACCTGAGGCACGCCACGCGGTGCCGGCGGTATGCCGTCCAGAATAAAACGGCCCAGGGAACGGTTATCGGCGGCCATCTGACGCTCACCCTGCAGCACATGAATCTCAACCGAGGTCTGGTTATCGGCCGCGGTGGAGAAAATTTGCGACTTCTTGGTCGGGATCGTGGTATTGGCTTCAATCAGCTTGGTGGACACATTGCCCAGGGTTTCGATACCCAGCGAAAGGGGAATAACATCCAACAGCAGGATGTCGTTCACTTCACCGGTCAATACGGCTCCCTGAATACCGGCGCCGATAGCCACAACTTCATCGGGGTTCACGCCGCGATGGGGCTCCTTGCCAAAGAACTCCTTAACCACTTCCTGTACCTTGGGGATACGGGTGGAACCACCCACCAGAATCACCTCATCGATTTGCGAGGTTGATAAACCGGCATCCTTCAGGGCCAGACGGCAGGGCTCCAGCGTGCGCTGAATCAGGTCTTCGCAAATTTGCTCGAACTTGGCGCGCGTCACCGTGATATTCAGGTGCTTGGGGCCGCTTTCCGTGGCCGTGACAAAGGGCAGGTTCACCTCGGTGGAGGTGGAGGAAGACAATTCGATTTTTGCTTTTTCCGCCGCTTCCTTCAGCCGTTGCAGGGCCATGGGGTCTTTACGTAGATCCACGCCCTCTTCTTTTTTAAATTCATCGGCCAGATAGTCGATCAGGCGCTGATCAAAGTCGTCACCACCGAGATGGGTATCCCCGTTGGTGGATTTAACCTCAACCACGTTGTCACCGATTTCCAGAATGGAGATATCGAAAGTACCGCCACCCAGGTCAAATACGGCGACCTTTTCTTCTTTCTTTTTATCCAGACCGTAAGCCAGAGCGGCGGCTGTCGGCTCGTTGATAATCCGCTTCACTTCCAAACCGGCAATCTTACCGGCATCCTTGGTGGCCTGACGCTGGGCGTCATTAAAGTAAGCGGGAACGGTGATGACCGCCTCGGTTACTTTTTCACCGAGATAATCTTCCGCCGTCTGTTTCATTTTTTGCAGGATCATGGCCGAGATTTCAGGGGGAGAATATTGTTTATCACCCACATCCACCATAACCACATCATTTTTTCCTTTTACCACTTTATAGGGCACCTCGTGGATTTCGGTCTCCACCTCGTTATAAAAACGCCCCATGAAGCGCTTGATCGAAAAAATCGTGTTTTCAGGATTGGTAACCGCCTGGCGCTTGGCCGGGGCGCCCACCAAACGTTCGCCTTTTTTTGTAAATGCCACAACCGACGGGGTTGTACGCGTTCCTTCGGAGTTGGGTATCACTACCGGCTCTCCGCCTTCCATTACGGATACAACCGAGTTGGTTGTTCCAAGGTCAATTCCTATTATTTTTCCCATTTTATTAGTTCCTCCTTATCTGAGAATTTGATTTCAATTTGCCCCTTACCTTGCAACTATGATGCCAACATAAAAAATACAGATCACTTCAATAATAACAAGGGCTTAGGGCAAATTTACAAACCCGGAGCAACGATGCCATATTGACAGCAATAAGGCTATATGGCATAAACAACGGACGGAATAAGGATACCGGCCCGTCGGTTACAATTTTTACTTAAAAAGCGCGGCGGTTTTTTCAAAAGCTCCGATGACCGTATTCTGCACCTCCCGCAGGGTTTCTTCCGCCGGACTGCCTTTTGCCAAAAAAGCCGGTTTGACAAACAGTATGGTGGTACGGCCTTCCTTTTCGATCAGGGTGGCGCTTAAGGGGCACAGGGCCGTCATCTCCGGGTCTTCGCCGCTTACCTTATTGGCGTACCAGCCGTTGCAGAACACCATGCTGCGCAGAGCGGTCAGTTTACTTTTATTGAAGTCTTCGCCCCAGCGTTCGGCAAAGCGGGAAATATTCTTCAGAATATTGGCTTCGAACACCACAAAAAAGCGTTCATTTTCCAGGGTGGCGTAAAGCGAATCATAAACAGCGTCCACCGGCGCGGCGATGGTTAATTTATAAATGGGCTTCTCCGAGGCCAGTACCGGCAGGGCACAAAACAACAGCAACAGCAAGGGCATATACCTAAGGGATTTAGTCATTTTTCTCTCCTATCTTTTATGGTAACTATTTTTTTACCTTCTTTTGCGGACTCAGGGGCAGGCTCCCGGCTGAGCGGGAATAATTTTACACAATTTATGTCACAAAAGCCTTACAGCTTCATCCAAAATGGAAACATAAGCTACGGAGACCGTCATGCGTATCGCTATCGGACTGACTGCCAACAACACCTTTAATACCAACCATTTTGGCGAAAGCCGCTACTTTGCCGTTTACGATCTTGAAAACGGCAGGCTCACGCCCGTGGAAAAAAGAGAAAACCCCGTACCCGGTCACGATATTCCCGGCAAGGGCCGCCGCATACAGGAAACCATTGCCGATTGCGGGGCCATTATCATTCGCTCCATCGGCAAGGGCGCTTTAAAACGTATGCCGGAGCGCGGTATCCATATCTATCTGAGCCGGGCAAAGTCATTGGCCGAAATCGAGCAAGCCTTGCAGGAACGGGGCCTGGCCGCTTTTTTAAAACTGAACCCGGCAACGGGAAAGTTTGAAACCCTTCAGGCACAATGAGGGACGCGGACGGGCAGACAAAATGGCCCAATGAAAAGCGCAACATAATCGCCGGCATCTGGCACGGCACCTTTTTTAAATTTGGCTCCGCCTTTTCGCAGGAGAACTCCATCCTGCCCTCCTTTATCTTTTCGCTGACAGGCTCACGGATATTGGTGGGATTGCTTTCCACCATTCAACGGATAGGCGTGGTGGCGCCGCAACTGCTGCTGGCCCATTTTCTCAGCCGGCGGCCCTGCAAAAAGAAATATCTGGTCGGGGCCATCTATCTGCGCAGCCTGGTCTGGTTCATCATGGGCTTTGTGGTCTGGTTTCTGGCCGACTCCAACCCCGGGCTGACCGTTATTTTGGCCTTTGGCCTGCTGATGCTCTTTTTTATGGCCGGTTCCATGGGCCAACTGGTCTATTCCTATCTGCTGAGTACAACCGTATCCCCCGGAAAGCGGGGCCGTTTTTTCGGCCTTAACAACCTGACCGGCGGCCTGGCGGGCATTCTGGCCGGATGGCTGGCCCGGGAGCTGCTCAGCCACACCTCCGAAAACGCCCTGCATGGCTACGGTCTGCTTTTTTTGGTAACCGCCGCCGCCTTTGCCGTTGCCGGACTGGGCTTTATCTATATGC
>JALTKX010000185.1 GCA_027006055.1 Calditrichia bacterium
GGAGCGGGTTGTGTCGAAAGGGCGTTCGTGCTCAAGATGATTCCTGCGGTTCGGTTTAACGGTTGTGAAAAACTTTAGAAATAAATCCGGAGATGTTGCCGTAACAGAGCTCCGGATTTGGTGTCGGCCGCTTCCATGGGTTATAAGCGGATTCTTTATTTCAGAAACATCATTTTGCGGCTGATGCTTTGGGACAGACCCTTTAAACGGTAGTAATAGACGCCGCTGGACAGGTCGCTCATATCCACACGGACGGAGTGATAGCCGCTTTTGGCCGGAACCTGGTCCAGAACGGTCTTCACCTTTTGTCCCTGAATATTGAAGATGTCCAGACTGATGCTTCCCGCCTTGTTCAGGCTAAAGGAAATCGTTGTGGCCGGATTAAAGGGGTTCGGATAGTTCTGATGCAGTTCCATGGTGAGCGGTACCGCCGGGGAGAGCGGGTCTTCCAGCGCGGTAACCACGTATTGGGATTCGGGCAGGGGCCAGTCGGGCATCCAGTTGGCGCTGCCATCCACATAGGTGTATCCGTATCCCCAATAATCCACCGCGGCCGTACCCGTGCGGATTTGTTCGAAGTAGGTGAGCAGACCGACGCTGCCATCCACATCGGAACCGTTCAGCACATCCGGATCGATCTGATCCATAAAGCCGGGATCGGTATTCGTGTTATTGGATTCAACCAGGTTAGGATAGGCGGATTTATCGGCAAACATGGCCACGGTACGCTCATTCATAAATTCAGGGGTGATGATCTTGTTGCTTTGCGTATTGTTCCAGTCTGTCCAGAAATCGGTCAATTCGGAAGGCCAATAATATTGATTGTTTTTAACCTCGATGGTACGCTTGGCCTCGGCCTTGGCTAAAAAGTCCGCATCATTGGCAAATTCCGGTGCAAAAATGCCGGCATTGGCGGAATCCAGCGGCTGGAAGGCGATAACGCCATAGCTGGAGTCGGGGTACCACAGGTTGTCCCACCAGGGATTCTCCGTCTGATCCACGCCACCGGCATAAGTGCCGTAAAAAACGTTGTCGTTGATTTTGGCATTGGTTACGTTAAAAATAAAGAAGGGGTTCTTAAATGTGTACAGAACCTTATTGTCAATAAATTCAAAATAGGTTTCATAGTACTTGGTTACCGGCGCGGCGGCATAGCCGTTAACACAAAGCATAACATTACCCACCATGCTCAGGGTGTCGGTATAGGCTTCGCCCGGCCATGTGTTGCGTATAACTTCTCCGATATAATGCTGATTGGGATGGACGAAGTTACGGAAGGTGTTATTGTTGATAAAAAAGTCGCACCATTGGCCGTTGTATCCAATGGCAAAGGCCTGCCAGCCGTCAAACACACAGTTTTCCACGGTCAGCCGTACCTTATCGGCCGTAACCGAAATGGCCACACCGTCCCCGTTAACCGAGTTGTCCGCGGCATAGGCCAGCAGATAAACATTCTCTATGGTGACCTGGCTTTCCTCTCCGGCGGCAATCAAAAAGGTTGGCGGAAGGCTAAAATCGGAAAGAATGGCCGGTTGAATGGTCGGGGGTTGACCGGTTTCGGAATCAACCACGCCTGAAATCCGGATGTGACTTTTCGATAAAATGGCTCCGGTGAATTTGTATGTTTTATCCAGCGAGGTCAGCTTATAGACATCATGAGCCTGAGCGCCGTTGGATAAGGTATCCGCCCCGATGACTTCGTTGATATAGCCGTCATCCGCGCTGACGTTCAGGGTGGATTGGGCAAAGGCCATGCCCATGCTGAAAAGAACAATTAAAAAACGTATTGATAACATTCGGTTCATAGCACAATCTCCTTGCTAATGGTTAAGTTTTCGGCCTCTGTGTTCTCCTCCTTTCCGTTTTCAGCGGCCGGTATTCATTTGGTTGTTGATTCTGTTTATATTACAAGTTCCAGCGTAAACCCAACTCCGCGGTTAAGCCGTACTCCTCAATCCGCGTTGGCGTGGCGGGGTAAAGTTGAAGCACGCTTTTATCCCGGGAATAGTTTATGTTGCTCAGGTTTCCGTAAAGCTGAAGCGCGAACCAGGGCAGGCCCTGCTTAAAGGATAAATCCCATCGTTGGTAGGGAGCCGTGTTGGCCCTTTCCTGTTCATTCTGTGTGGCATAAGAAAAGACATCATCGGTATAGAGCATGGAAAGACGGAGCGAAAAATCCTTGTAGTCATAGCCGATGGTCATATTGAAAATATCTTCCGGCTGGTAGATCAGGCGGTCGGTATAGGCGCTGTCGATAGCGGTGTAGCCGTCCGCCGCGGGGGTTTGAAAAGGATAGCGCGCCCTGGAAAAGGAGTGTGTGTAGTTAACACTCAGCACCAAACCGTTCAGTGGGGCGGGCAAATACCAGAAGTGGGTTTGCCAGTCGGCCTCAATGCCCCAGTTGTCTATGATAAAGGGATTATTGATATAGGTGCGGATATTGTAACGCCAGCGCGGGTTCGGTTTTTTTTCCGGCAGATAATAAGGCTGCGCATCGCGACCGCGCACATAAAACGACCAGGGATAGATGACGTCCCGGATACGTTTAAGAAAAGCGCCAAGGGTAAGAAGCCCCACCGTATTTTCCGAAAAGGAGAAATTGATATCATAGTTTTCGGACTGTGTCGGTACCAGGTCCGTATTGTTCCATTCGATCACCGGGCTGCCATAGGCGTCTATTCTGGGAATGATGGCGGTAAAGTCGGGGTAGGCCAATGTCTTGGAATAGGCCAGCCGCAGATCAAACCAGTTGACGGGTTTATATTTAAGATTGATGCTGGGCAGCACAAAAGGGTGGCTTCGCGATACAGTGGTATCGGTATGATTGTAAAAGTTATAGGAGAAGGTTGTCTGCTGGCCCCGGGCTCCCGTATACTCCGTCGTTAAATTTTGATAACGGATACCGGGTATGATTTCCAGTTGATTTCCGATCTGGATAACGGCCATCAGATAGGCGGCTTCGGTGGTCTCGCTTCCCCGGTAGTTATGGGTGGCGGAAAGGTAATTGTTCCGGGCGAAGGCTTCCGGGGATTGTTCGGTGAAAAGATCGGCGTTGTCCTGGATAAATTTTACCAGCGCCGCGGCTTTATCGGCATCCATGGGGTTGGACATTTTAAAATCCCCGTTAAAGGGCTCCTTGTAGTTATAATTTTTATCCAGGAAAAGAGAAAGCGGAATGGCGTTGGGGTCCCCGTTCCATCCGAAATAATCGGCCACCATTTGGGCGCCGGCCCTGGCGCTGGGCGAGGTAAAAGTGGCATTGGTACCGTAAACTTCCGAGCGGTAGCTGTTTTTCTGTTTTTTATATTTCAGCCCCGCTTTTAAGGTGGCGGAAATTAAGGGCGTAAAGCTGAACGGATATTCCATGTCCAGGGCGGTCATGTAAATTCGATCCGAGGAAAAATTGTCACGGGTCTGTACGGTGTTCAGACGCGTCGCTTCGGGGTCGTTAAATACCGTCCGTGAGATGACGGCGGGATCCAGATTGGCTTTCTCCTCATACTGGTTCAAATTGGCCGGGGATTGAAAAAAAACGACACTCCAGTCATTGGGACTTTTGGTTTCCGAGTAACTGTGAGACATTTTCAGGGCCGTCTGTAAATCGCCCCACTTTTGTTCCAGATTGAGAACATTGTGGATCAGGTTTAATGTATTTTTGGAATAATCCAGGCTATACAGATGCTGGTTGGCCGCCTGCGGACCGGTGCGGATAAGCAGCGTTTCGTTTCGATCCTCTATTTCGGTGGTGCTGGAACTTAAAAAATTACTTAGGTTTATTTTACCGTTGGGTAAACGATAGTCCAGAACCAGGGCGCCGTTATATCTCTGCCGCTCGCGGGGGATATTGTGCAGGAACAGGGCGTCGGTTTTGTAATCCTTGCGCGACGGATCGGAATTAAATAACGAACTGTACCGGGCGCTGAACTCATTGGAGGTGAGATTACGCTTTTCAATATTGGCCTGAATGAAAACGCCGAAGCGATCCTCAAAAAAGCGACCTTCAATACCGGGGGTGATTTTATAGGTACTGAAATTGTTGCTGTTTGCCAGCGGGACATATCCGTTTTGGATGGTCAGGTCGTATGAAAGCTGTCCCTGCTGGCGGCCGCGGGCTTCCCTGATCTTGAAATTTACCGAGCCGCCCAACATATCGGCGTCCTTATCCGCGGTAATGGTTTTTGATATTTCGATGCCTTCCAGCATGGTAGAAGAGATCATGCTCAGGTCGGCGCCGCGGTTATCCTTATTCGAAGAGGCCATGCGGATGCCATCGATGGTGATGGCATTGTATTTGGGAGCCATTCCGCGGATAACCACCTTGTTTCCCTCGCC
>JALTKX010000186.1 GCA_027006055.1 Calditrichia bacterium
CGCTACTGGATTCGAACCAGTGACCCCCTGCTTGTAAGGCAGGTGCTCTAGACCAGCTGAGCTAAGCGCCCATATGTGAAAGGCAGGTAATTTACAGAGCCTTTTTTAAAAATTCAACCTAATTTTCTTTCTTCTTGCCATACATGATGGCCATGGGAATAATGATCAGATAGGAAATGACCAGAATAACCGGGGCCAGCGTACGTGATAAAAATCCGTCCACCGGCGGCTGGGCCATCAGGATAAAGGCCACCACAATGCCGATGATACCCGCCGAAAGCAGATAAAGGTTCTTTTTGTCAAACGTAAAATCCTGAACTCTCTTCTTTTTGGAAGATGCCGTTGCCTGGGTCGATTTTTTTAATTTAGCCATTATTTTCCTTTCCTGATGAGCGGCAAATTTAGACTCTTTTTTTTTACAAATCAAATGAACACACTTTATTATATTTTTGTTCATTAAGTTTAATAAAAAAATCGCGGGAGAACCATGAAACGTCTTTTCCTTATTCTAATGATGCTGACCTCTGTTGTTCTGGCCGGGTGGCAGGTCCGGGAGGGTCGCTACGCCACGGTGGAATTCACCCCGGGGTACGAAACCCTGGCCGACTCCATGCTTAATATCAGCGAGCGGGTGTTGCCCCGGCTGTGCGCCCTGCACGGCGTGGATATCAACGATCTGAAGGAAAAGAAAACACGTATTATATTGACCGACGCTCCCGATGTGACCAACGGCTTTGCCGTGGAAAACAATGTGGTCATCTTTGTGCGCTCCTCTTCCTACATGCGCTTTTGGAGCGGGCCCTTTACCTGGTATAACCTGGTACTGGAGCATGAACTGGCCCATCATGTAACTTTCCGGGCCATCTGGCGCAAGTCCAATTATTTCGGCCAAATCGGCACGCTAACCGTTCCCCGCTGGTTTTTTGAGGGCATCGCCCAGTATTTTGCCGAAAGCTGGACCCCCTTTCGCGGCGATATCTATCTTAAGGAAGAGGTGATCAACGGACGCTTTGGTACGGATGATCTTTCCAATCTGCAAAACGGCCGCCTGCTCTATGCGGCGGGACACGCCTATATCCGCTACCTGGCTTCCACCTACGGCGACTCCTCGTTGATCAAGTTGATGAGCTATGACAAGGATGGCTTCTTTTATGATTTTGACGAGGCCTTTGAACAGGTATACGGCAAAAGTCCCGATGATCTTTTCCCCTGGTTTGTCCGCCATCTTACCCTGCATTATGGCCACCAACTGGCCGCGCAGCCGGACTTTAAGCCGGAGAAGCTGCTGCCCTCCTTCGGTTACCGGGACATAAGCGTTGTTCCGCTGGCAAAGGAAGATTCCCTGTATCTGGTGCGCACGGTGCTCAGGAAAAACCACCTGTATGCCACCGGTCTGATCGCCCGCGTTAAAAAGGGAGAGGTGGAGATAACGGAGGTTATCAGCGACGACCTGGCCACGGAAATGTTTGTCAGCGCCGATGAGCGCTATGTGGCCTATGGCCGCTTCCATCTGGATGTACGGCAAAATCAGGCCGGTATCCGATATGACTGGTTTGTTTACGACCGTGACAACGGGGAAAAAAGAAAGGTCGCTTCCGGGGTGCGGGCGGTGGAGGCCGCGTTTGACCCGGAACAGCGCCTTATCCTGTCCGTGGCGGATGGTCTGAACAGTTATCTGATACGCTATGACCGCGCTTCGAGAGACACCCTGTTGACCACGGAGAACAGCCTGGGCCAGGTACGATCCCTGAAGGACGGCGCCCTGATGTTTGAAAGCCAGTCCGGACTTGACGCTCAAAGAGACCTTTTTATATGGCGCGAGGGCATCGTATGCCGGATAAGCTACGATTCGCTTGAACAGAGGAACTTTTTCCCCCTGACGGACGGGCGGGTTTTACATAACACCATGCTGGAGAACCATGCCGCCGTCGTTATCCGTTCCGATACCATGACAACCCTGATCCATGCCCAGCAGGACGTCTGGCTGCAGGGGTATAACGCCCGTAGCCGCACAATGGCGGTAAAATACGCCCGGGCCGACGGCAGCAGTTCTTTTACCCTTCTCTCCCTGGATTCGCTTATAAAAAAGCCGCTCCTTCCTCAAAAAGCGTACCGTTCCGCCGGTTATGACGGCTGGATAAACAAAAAGGCGCGGGCTGCCGCTCCGGCGGACTCTCTGCCTTTTCAGCGATTCACGGAAAAAAAGAGTTTTCCCCAGGGGACGATGATACATCTGCAAAGTTTGATCTGGCCGCTTTATGATCCCGTACAGGGCGCCGGCCTGTTTTTTAGCACGGCCTGGATGGAGGCCCTGCAACGGCAACTGATCACGGCCAACGTGATTTATATGAAAAATCCCCGCGAGCGTTTTGCCACCTTTTACTACCGTCTGCTGGCCATGAACCTGGAGTGGTCGGCCGCCTGGTATCATGGACCGGTGATCTTTCCCTTTGAGGAGTTTGGCCGGGAAACGGTGGTGCGCGACGCGTTGCAGGCCGGTGTGGCCTACGCCCGCCATCTGGGCGGACAGGCCCGCTGGCCTTACCGTCTGGAACTGATGTGGCAATATGACGCCTTTGACGGAGACCTTGTGCCCGATGTGGCTTATCAAAAAATCCGTGTCGGCGGCCAGTTGATGTACCGCAAACGTTCCGTCTATGCCGGGGTGATTCCCAAACGGCAGGCCGGGGGGAGCCTCTTTGCCGATATCAGCCTGGACGGACGCTATCCCTTCCGGGTGTGGCAGGGGGAGCTGTTTGCCGGCAGCAACCTGATCTCGGAGAAGGTGGGCGTGGAGGCCCGGGGTGCGTGGGTACGGGTGGATGGCACGGCGCCGTACAGCACCCTGGGCGGCATCGATCGTTTTTACAGTTACGATTTGCCGCGGGATGTGCGTTATACGCGCGGCGTGCGCGGCTTTAACGCCAACCTTTTGGGCAATACGCTGTTGTGGACATCGGTCGAGGCGCGTGCGCTGCTGGCCGGCAGCACCGGTCTTACCGCTCTGTTTTTACCCATCAACAACCTGGCCGGGGCGGTTTTTGCCGATGGCGCCCGTGTTAAGCGGGGCGGAAGTTCCGATGATGTTTACAGTTGGGGCGGGGAGCTGAGCTTTGGCGAACAGGGACTGCGCCTGGGCGCGGGCTGGGCCCGTTCCTACCTGAACGGCCGTCGATACGATCAGTCCCTTTATCTGCGCCTGCGGCTGGATTTGACGGCCTTTGGCTGGCAGATGGAGAATCTGCCGCGCCTATAGTTCCTGTTTTCGCAGACGTTGCAGCTCTTTTTTGCGCTTACGCACGCGGGCCAGGTCGTCGAGATAGTCTTCGTCACCGCTGAGCTCGAAGCATTGTTTGTATTTCTGCCCGGCCTGATCGAGAAAGCCGAAGACCTCGGCGTAGACCCCCAGATTATAGAGGGCGGCCAGTTTGTCCTCCTCGCTGGGCGGGTTTTGCAGGATGTTTTCCCAGATGCGGCGCGCGTCTTCCCACAGATCCCTTTTAACGAGCTTTACGGCTTTTTCCATGGCCTCGGATTTCCCCTCGGCGATTTTACGCTTTTCGGTAACCGTGTGCGGGGCAATCTGCGTGACGCATTTTTGGTTCAGGGCGTCCACCAGCTTATCCACAATGCCGTGCCAGTCGGGCAATCCGGCGGCGGCGCTGTGCTCATCCTTGCCGGTGGCGGTGTAGTAACCTTTACTATCGATGCCCTTTAGGCCGCCGTTGCTATAATTGGCCAGGCGGTTGCTTTTGGAAACCAGCACCTTGCCCGTGCTCAGGTCTATGATACGGTAGGTCAGTTCGGCCTGCACAAAGCGCGATATACGGTAACGCTTTTTGGTGACTTTGACCTTTTCGCCCTTTTTATTCTTTTTCGTTTCGGTGTACTCTTCCCAGGCGCCGATATCCTTCACGCTGTAGGAGCCCGAGCCGGTGAGCAGACCGTCGGCGCCGATCATGCGTCCCACCTCCAGGGCCTGCTCCGGCTCTACCAGGCCGCTCAGGCTAAGGGACTGTTCCCTGAGCATAGTTTCCAGCTTTTTTCTTTCCACAACCGTATAATAGCCGTTATCCACCAGTTTTGCCGTCAGTTTATCGCTGACCGTGGAACCGGGATAGGCCTTGTAGGGATTCAGCTCGCCCTTTCTTTTTTTCAGCAGGGCGCGCAGCAGTTTTTTGGCCGCGGCGGAGCCGGGCTTTGCATCGGCGCTGAAATCCCAGTTTCCCTTAAACTGAAAATCGGATACGGCCAGGGTGCGGATGGCCCCCACGTTAAATTCGGCCGGTTTGCGTACCTTAACCGGGATGGTGGTGGCACAGGAAAAAAG
>JALTKX010000187.1 GCA_027006055.1 Calditrichia bacterium
CCGGTAAAATCCTTTATGATCCCGATGGTCAGGGAATCCACATCCACGGCTTGTAAAGCGGAAGCCCGGAACAGTAGCAAAAATACCAGCAGGGATAAGGAGCGCATTACTTTTTCCTGAAAGACAAAACGATCGGCGCTCCCTCAAAGCCATATTTGTCCCGGATTTGATTTTCCAGGAAGCGGCGGTAGTTTTCGGTTATCAGCTTGGGGTGGTTGCAAAACAGGGCAAACAGGGGGTAGCGCGCCGGAATCTGGGTGACATAGTTTATCTTGATTTCCTTACCCTTGACCGCCGGGGGCATGGTCTTTTGGAACAGCCCGGCGATAAATTCATTCAGCTCCGGCGTGGGTATGCGGCGATGGATTTGCTCATAGACGTCTACCGCCTTATCCAGGGCCTTGTACAGGCGCTGCTTTTCCTTAACCGACACAAACATCAGGGGAATAAACTGCATAATGCCCAGCTTCATGCGGATTTCTTCGCTAAAGGTGTAAATGGTCTTATCATCCTTTTCGATCAGATCCCATTTATTGAGCAGCAACATCACACCCTTGCGTTGTTTAACCACCTCGCCCAGCATGGCGATATCCTGCCGGGAGACGCCTTCGTTGACATCCACCAGATACATGACCACGTCGGCCCTCTGGATGGCGCGGTGGGTACGCAGGCTGCTGTAGAAAAGAATGTTTTCCTTGATTTTGGCCTTGCGCTTCAAACCGGCGGTATCGATCAGCAGAAAGTCCCGCCCGTTGTACTTTAGGGGAGAGTCGATGGAATCGCGGGTGGTACCGGGAATATCGGTCACGATGGAGCGGGGCTGGTTGGTCAACACATTGACCAGGGAGGACTTGCCCACGTTTTCCTTGCCGATAATGGCCAGTTTAATTCCGTCAAACTCCTTTTCCGTATAGCCGTGCCTGCGCACCCGCTCCACCACAATGTCCAAAAAATCGCCGCTGCCCCGCCCCTTCATGGCCGATACAGGCACCGGGTCTCCCAAACCCAGGTTGTAGAACTCGGCGGCGTCCGCTTCCTGTTCAAGGATATCCACCTTATTCACCGTCAGGATCACATGCCGGTCGCTGCGGTGCAACATGCGCGCTATCTGCTGATCCGTTTCGGTGATGCCGGTTTGGGCGTCCACCAAAAAGATCAGAACATCGGCGTCCTGCATGGCGATTTCCACCTGTTCCTTGATGGCCATGTCCATCATCTCTTCCGACTCCGGCATATAGCCGCCGGTATCGATCAGCACAAACTGTACGCCGTTCCACTCCACGCTGCCGTAGTTGCGATCGCGGGTAACGCCCGGCTGGTCATCCACAATGGCCTGCCGCCGCCCCGTCAGGCGGTTAAAAAGCGTCGATTTACCCACATTGGGCCGTCCTATTATGGCGACAATTGATTCAGCCATTTTTTTCAGTTTCCTTTATTCAAAAAAGTTAAGAAGCTACCGCGAGCGTTGCCAGCTCCTCCGGCAGATGGGCCAGGTTGCCGTCATAAACATGACAGGGCACGCCCAGCTTTTGTTGCAGATCGTCCAGGGTCCAGTCGTCCAGAAAGTAGCCGTCATCGTTAAGCACGCGGGGCGGCAGCAACACCACATCGCCCAGATTTTTCCGCGACAGGGTTTCATAAATATCCCGGGCGACCAGCAGGCCGGAAACCTGTATGGAGGGCCCGTACCATTTATTCACCACCGGTACCAGGTCTATTTCCAGGTTGCCCACGCGCCGCAAGGGATTGACGATCTCTTCATTCAGCTTGCCGTGGGCCAGAATTCCGGTAACCATGGTCACGCGCGTGCGCTGTTCCAAAGACTGGTTCGGATTAAAATATTTATTAAAGTTATCGATCATATCGCGGAATTCGCCCACGCCGTTTTCAATCTGATAAAAGGCGTCGTAATACTCGGCCCCGGGCAGGGGCACGCGGGCCTTTATAAAAAATTCATCGGAAAGATAGACAAAATTAACCCCCAGCTCCTTTTTAAAAGCTTCGCGGCGGATATTCACAAAGTCGATCTGCTCCTTAAGCTCTTCCGGGGTGTGCATGCGCAGGGGCACCAGGCGGGCGCGGTGTTTGGTCAGCCCGATAGGCACAACCGCCACCGAAGTCACCCCCGGATAAAAGGCGCTCAAATCCTTAACCGTCTGGTCGAACACCGCCCCGTCATTGACGCCGGGTACCAGCACAATCTGGGTATGCAACTGAATGCCGTTGTCGGTCAGATACTTCATCTTTTCCAACAGATGATCATCTTTTTTTATGCCCAGCAAAAACTTACGGGTCTGCTCCTCGGTGGAGTGCACGGAAATGTACAAGGGCGACAGGCGCTGCTCCACAATGCGTTCCAGATCCTGTTGGCTGATGGTGGTCATGGTGACATAATGGCCGTACATAAAGGAATAGCGGTAGTCCTCATCCTTAAAATAGAGCGGCTTGCGCATCCCCTTGGGATTTTGATAGACAAAGCAGAAAACGCAGTTATTCCCGCAGGCCATCAGTTGCATCTCTTCCAGTTCCAGGCCAATATCCTCATCCATATCCTTTTCGATATCATAAAGAACCTGTTCGCCATCCCGGGAGACAAGCATTTCCAGATGTTCATCGGTTTGGTAAAAGCGGTAATCCAGGCGATCCTTAACCGGCTTGCCGTTGATGCTTTCCAGCATGTCGCCCGCTTTTATTTCCAGTTCCGCGGCAATACTGCCCTCTTTAACCTCGGTAATTTTTATCATGGAGCCATTCAATCATTTTTAAAAAGTCGGGAAAGTTAGCGCTATTGCGGGCTAAAAGCAAACCGGGCCGCCGATTATTTCAGTTGGATTAAAGCCATCAGGCGGTCTTTTGAGGAGTCCGGCACCAGATCAAACAAGGCCTGCGTCTTCTCTTCCATATCATCAAGACTGTCCGTCAGACACTTGCTCTGTAAGTTATTGATCTCCACATCCAGTGTATCCTTTCCGCTTAAAAAGTGGATCAGCATCCCGCGGGCGGGCAGGTTAAAACGACGGGCCCGGACAATGGCCGTATAGCGGGATTCCACCACCAGGGGAAAACCCTCGCCGATATAGCGTTCGCAATTGCCGTCAAAAACAAAGGGAAAGGGTTGATGGATGGAAAGGTTCAGGTATTCATTTTTAAGGTGATTGATATAATTCAGACTTATGGTAAAGGGCGTCTTATAGTGATCGGGTGAAAAGGCGTCCAGAATTTTCTCCAGCATATTCATCAATATCTGTTCATTATAAAATGGCTGTCTTCCGCCGCTCATCAGCCCCTCGGCAAATTTGTGCATCATCAGTTGCACCATGGCCGTGGGGTAATCCTTGCGAAAACCGCCGGTGAGGATATAAAGCAGATGCCGGTCTTCCATCAACAGGGGCAAAAACAGGGTTGTGGCCGGAGCGGCCTGGGTTTTGGTTAAGGCGCTCACCTGAAAATAGTCGTTGGACTCAACCTTTTTCACGGGCAGCAGCTCTTCAATAAAAAGCTGCAACTTTTCATCACCCCCGTCGCCCTTTTTCCGTTTACGCAGGTCTTCCAGTTCCCCGGCCAGAATATCATTAAGACGGCTCAGCTCGTGCACGGTTCTGCGGGCGTCCAGGTGTGTTTGTATGCGGGCGATAATTTCCACCGGATCGAAAGGCTTGGTCAGATAATCCACCGCCCCCAGGGCCAGGCCGCGCGCCTTGTCCACCGTTTCATTTTTTGCCGAAAGAAAGATGACGGGTATATGGCGGCTCTTTTCATCCTCCTTCAATATCTTGCAAACCTCATATCCGTCCATGCCCGGCATAAGGACGTCCAGCAATATAAGGTCGGGTTGTTGATCCCGGGCCTTTTTTAACGCTTCGGGGCCGGAGGCGGCGGTTATCACGTCATAACTGTTGTTACTTAATGTTCGTGAAAGCAGTTTTACGTTGATCGGATTGTCGTCAACGGCCAGAATGGTATATTGATTGCCCATAAAATTCTGTTTTTCCGGTTTCCTCTCGTTTTTATCATCCGGATAGTTTAATTAGCAGGACACATGAAAAACTTTATACAAAACGGTTGCCTGTCTTATTCACACAAAAAATTTTCCCGGTGATCCCTACAATGGGCTATCGGCATCTATAAGCAATTATTTAACGATTTGGAACACTCTGACAAAAATGTCAAGCCACGATATATTTACGAAAAAAGTCATAGCGCAGGATATTTAAAAAAATGAAAACTTTGCCGGGGTATAGACGCCAGAGAGGCTTTAATCCGTTTTATGCTCAGACAACAGCGTCATGATTTCCCCGGCAATTTCCCGGCGATGATCCCTTATGT
>JALTKX010000188.1 GCA_027006055.1 Calditrichia bacterium
GGGCCGGTGACGATGGTTTTATAGTCCCGTTGCAGTTCTTCCAAAAGCGCCGCATGGCGTACCACCTCGGCATAGATACCCTCGAAGGGCAGGAACATAATGCCAAAGTCCGTGGTATTGGGCGGATCAAGATATTTATCACGGATTTCCCCCGCCATGCGTTTGATGGTATTTTTTAAATTTTTCTGGGCCCGGGTTATTTCCGCCGCCTCTCCCCGGTCGTAGGCTGTCTGCATCTGCTCATAAACATCCTTGGGGAATTTGGCGTCGATGGGCAGCCACACCGCCGTGCCCTGGTCATCCTTGCCCGGGAGTTTTACGGCAAACTCCACATGATCGGCGGAGTCCGCCCTGGTTTTTACATTGGCCGCGTACTGATCCGGGGCCAGAATCTGCTCCAGCAGCATTTCCAGTTGAATTTCACCGATGCCGCCGCGCATTTTTACATTAGTTAATGCTTTTTTCAGGCCGCCCACATCCCCGGCCAGGGTTTGCATTGCGCCCAAACCCTGTTGTACCGCCTCTAACTGCTTACCCACGGTTTCAAAGGACTGGCTTAGCCGGGCGTTCAGGGTCTTCTGCAGCTTTTCGTCCACGGTCTGGCGCATCTCGCTCAGCTGCTTGTTGTTATCCTCGCGGATGGCCTTGAGGTTTTCCCTTATGGTCTGATCCAGCTCTTTTACCTGCTTTTCCAGGGCGGAACCAAGTGTTTTGATATTCTCCGCCGCCAGCCGGTTTTGTACGGACTGGTTCTGGCCAAAATCGTTAAACTTTTGCCTGAGCAGGCCGTTGAGGGCCTCTATGTTCTTCGTAAAGGTCTCCTGAAAACTCTTTAAATTGCGGGCCAGTTCATCTCGATTGTCACGGGCGCTTTTATGCGCCTCCTGGCGATTGCGCTGGAATTCATCCTTTAACTCCCTGTTAAGACGCGCCAAATCGCTTTTAAACAGATCGATTTCCCTTTCCAGGGCACTTAGCCTTTCCAGCCCCTCCTTGCCGGGCTTTCGGAAAAAGGGCAGCAGAATACCGATAAACGTTAAAACAAGCAGGGCGAGAATATAAGGATCGGGCATGATATTTCCTTTTTAGGTTAATGGGCGCCGGGGATAAGGTAACAATAAATTGCTTTCTATGCCGCCGGATACTATCAGCGTTTATCCGTTTTTCTTAAACCGGCCAGTTGCGGATTAGGGCTTCAGACACCCGGGCGTAGCCGGGTTCCAATGTCCGGTATTGCCGTTTTATCTCTCCGGGATCGCTTTCCCGCAGCCAGGGCTCCTCGCGCAGCCAGATATCCAACATGGATGCATTGAGTTCCGGGTGGCCCTGAAGGCCGTAGGCGGTTTGGTTAACGCGGATAATTTGATTGGGGCATTGCGGCGCCGTGGCCAAAAGACCTATCTCCGGCGTCAGAACCACGGTTTCCCCATGCAGATGAAAAACCGGAAAGCGGTCGGCCAGTCCCCGTAACAGGGGGTCTTTTTTGCCTTCCCGGGTCAAAATATTTTCGTAAGGCCGCTTCTGTGGATCGAAAAAGCCTATTTCTTTTCGCGGACTTTTAACCACCTGCCCTCCGGCGGCCTTTACCAAAAGCTGCATACCCAGGCAAATACCGATATAGGGCGTGCCCGAATCCAAAACCCCGGATACAAAATCCCGCATAACCGTCATCCGTTCGTCGGTATCGTTGGCGCTTTGCGGGCCGCCCATCACCAGCACGCCGTCGTACTGCGCCGGGTCGGGCAGGGTCAGGCTCTGGCTCAGGTCATATTGATGTATGTCCAGCCCCCTTTTTTTTATCAGGCCATGAAAACGGCCGGGACCTTCGCGGGTAATATGGCGGATGATGCAGATTCTTTTGGCCATGTTAATGCTTCCCGAGTATTTCATTCCAGGCGCGGTCGTCATGGGCGGGGATAATCCTCAGGCCGGGGTCTTGTAGTTGCAAGGCGCGCATTTTGCGGATTACTTCCTCCACGCGATCGCCGTCATAGTCGGCCAGCATACGGGAGAGCCAGAACTTACCCTGCTGATTCTCTATCTGATCCCTGTTCCACACCAGATCGCCGGGAAAAAGATAGCGCCGGCCGTCGGCCATGTTGATAAACATACCGACGGAACCGGGTGTGTGCCCGCCCATAAGTACCAGAATCACGCTGCCGTCTCCGTAGAGGTCCAGGCTTTGTTCAAAACCGGCATAGGGCTTATCCTCAAACGGGTAGATATGCCACAGGCTGTCGGGGCGGATAAACTGGGAAGGAAAAACAGCCGGGGGCCCTTCGTTATGAATAAAATCATATTCCGCCCGGGGCAGCCAAACGGGCAGCGTGGGAAAATCGGGAAGGCCGCTGGCGTGATCCCAATGGCCGTGGCTTAAAAAAATACGTCGGGGTCGGGGCAGGCTGCTGTCAGCCTCAAACCACAGGGCAAGGGGACGCCCTTTTTTATATTCAAAAAAGGGCGCCGCCCACCAGGGCATGTTCTCTTCAAACTGTTTGTCCACGCGGCGGCCCAGTCCCGTATCAAACAAAAAAACATCTTTGCCGCGCGCTACCAGCACGGCGCCGTATACAAGGGTAAAGGGCGCGCCAAACCGTCCCCCGGCAATGGTGTACATCTCCCGTGTTTCTCCGCGGGCCGTTGGCAACAGAAAAAAAGTGACGGTGTCGGCCGGGGCCCGCGTCCCCACGCCGGCGCTTGCCATATCCATGCCGCCCGCCGGCAGGACGGTCATCAAAAAAAACAGGGCCGGAAAAAGGTGTCTGTGAATCAATTGTGTATCCCATTGGCAAGAAATAAATCTATTATACAGCAAAACCACTAAAAAGTAAAAATCTGTTTCGGGCAGCCATAAATTTTAGCTTTTGCGAGACACGGGCAAATTGCCTAAATTCCAGCCCCTTAAACAAGGAAAGAGCAATGTTCAGATTATCGACGACAAAAATGATCTCCTCGGCGCATACGCTAAGGAACTATGACGGCCCCTGCGGCCGCCTGCATGGCCATAACTGGCACGTGAAAATGGATGTACTGGCCGGCGATGTGGACGAAATTGGACTGGCGATTGATTTTAAGGATATGGATGATCTTTTGTGGCAAGTGATCGGCCCCTATGACCATGCCAATTTTAATGATTTCGCTCCTTTTGATCGCATCAACCCCAGCGCGGAAAATATCGCCCGCGAGGTGTATCGTCAATTAAAGGAAAAATTGCCGGAAAATATCCGTCTGGAAAAGATTACCATCTGGGAGACGGAAAACTATCTGGTGGAATATTATGAGTGAACAGCGCCGGGGGCAACTCCGGGTCAATGAGATTTTTTACAGCATCCAGGGCGAGTCGCGCCAGGCGGGGTTGCCCTGTGTTTTTGTGCGCCTGACCTATTGTAACCTGCGTTGCCGCTGGTGTGACTCTCCCTACTCATTTTATGAAGGCACGTGGATGTCCCCGGAGGCCATCATCGCGGAAGTGGCTGCCCATAACTGCAAACTGGTGGAGATAACCGGCGGCGAGCCCCTGTTGCAAAAGGAGGTTTTTCCCTTAATGACCCGTTTATGCGACGCCGGCTACGATGTGCTGCTGGAGACCGGCGGCCATATGGATATCTCTTCCGTGGACGAACGGGTACGGCGTATTGTGGATATCAAATGTCCCGGCAGCGGGGAGGCGGATAAGGTGCGCTGGCAGAATATTGATCTGCTCCGGGTCGAAGACGAGCTAAAGTTTGTTATCGGCGACGAGAAGGATTACCTCTGGGCCGTGGAGAAGCTGAACAAATACGGGTTGGACAAAAAATGTGCGGTTCTCTTCTCGCCGGTCTTTGGCGGGATGGACAATCTGGAACTGGCGCAATGGATTTTGCGTGACAGCTTGCCGGTACGTTTTCAATTGCAGATGCATAAGTATATCTGGCCGCCGGAAACGCGCGGCGTGTAAGAACAACAACAAACGGAAAAAATAAGGAACAGGAAAATGTCTAAGATAGAAGTGTTTGAAAATAATTACCCGGACAGGGAATATTGGATTTCCCATGTGAACGAAGAGTTTACCTCGGTGTGCCCCAAAACGGGCCTGCCCGATTTCGGTACCATCACCATCGATTACATTCCGGGGAAATTGTGCCTCGAGCTGAAGTCCCTCAAGTATTACTTTCTGGATTTCCGCAACAAGGGCGTGTTTTATGAGACGCTGATCAATGAAATACTGGATGACCTGGTGGCCGCCTGCCGGCCGCGCTATATGATCGTTACCGGCGAGTTTACCACCCGCGGCGGCATGCATTCCGTAATAAAGGCCGAGCATGAGGCGGAAACAG
>JALTKX010000189.1 GCA_027006055.1 Calditrichia bacterium
AATGGCGGCGGAAGGTGGCCACGCTCATATGGCAGAGAAAGGCCAGTTCTTCCACGGAAAGGCCGCTCAGCACATTCCGGCTGACGATGTCGCGCAACAGAGACTCTTCCGGGGGAAGGCTCTGCCGTAGAAAAAGAGCCAGTTGTTGCGGAAAGCGCCGCCGCAGGTATTGCAACAGTTCTTCCAGTTTCAGGCGCAGAAAATCCTCATCCTCCGGGGCGTGCAACAGGGACTCGGCAAAGCGGTTCAGGTAGTCGTCATAGGCGATGGCCACGGGAGCGACGGGGCTTGTCCCGCTGGCGGGCGTGTGCCGGGGCAGACTCTGCCGCGAGGCCAGCAGTTGCGGGGAAAAGTAAAAGAGTATGCTGTGATAGCGTTGCCGCCCGCTTTGTTTTTCGGCCATCACGCAACGGTGGGCGGGCAGCATTAAAAAATGGTCATTGCCGATATGCGCCTGTCGTTGTGGATAAAAGACACTTTTTTCCCCCTCCCTTAAAAAACTGAAAACCGGATAGCGCAAGCGGATTTTAGTGGTTTGGCCGCTCCCCGCGCTAAAATAGTTTTGCACGGCAATTGGCGGCGGGCTCTGCTGCCGGCCGGGGGTAAAATCATCGGGCAGGGTGAATAGATTCATGACGCCTCACGCTGGGAACACATTAGGGATAGGGAATCCGTCCCCAATCTATATAATTCATGCTATGATTTCTACTCATTCTCGCCGGCGCCGGCCCATTCGTTATCCAGCAGGTTCTCCTTGGTATAACGGCGGTTGATTTCATCCCGGGAGATGGTGCCCAGAAATTTCATGTTTTGTTCCGATTCCACCACCGGCAGCAGCTCATAGTCGTCGATTTCCATTTTGCGCAGGGCTTCGCCCAGGCTGTTTTGGGGCTCCAGCACAAACACATTTTCGCTCATAATATCGGTGGCCAGCAGCAGCGGAGCCACTTCCCGCTCAAAGATAATCGGCCTCAGGTCGCGCATGGTGATGATACCCACCACCTGCCGGGCGCGGTTAAGCACGGGAAAAGTGGAGCGGCTGGATTGCATCATGATTTTAATGATATCCTCGATGGGCGTGTGTTCAAAGATGACCTGGGCGTTTTTATTGATAAAGGGGCCGATGGTCAACCGTTCCAGCACATCCTTGTTGCGGCCGCCGAACACCCGTTTGGATATTTGCGAAATACGCATGGTATAGATCGAGTCTTTTAAAATCCAGCGGGCGGTGATGGTGGCGGTGACGGTGCCCAGCATCAGGGGCAGAATGATCTGATAGTCGCGGGTGATTTCAAAGATGATCAAAAAAGCCGATAGCGGCGCGTGGATGGTACCGGACACGATGACGCCCATGCCCACCAGGGCATAGGCCCCGGCCGGCGCGCTGTCCGGGAAAAACATCCCCACCAGGCTGCCGAACAGGGCGCCGAACATGGCGCCGATAAACAGGGAAGGGGTGAACAGGCCGCCCGTTCCTCCGGAGCCGAGGGTAAAGGAGGTGGCCAGTATTTTGGCAAACATCAGTCCGGCCAGCAGCCAAACGTCGGGGGCGCCGGTCAGGGCGGTGTAGGTGGCGCTGTCGTCAAAGCCGTACAGTTCCGGCATCTTCCAGGCGACCAGTCCGGCCAGCAGCCCGCCCAGCGCCGGTTTGACAAACGCGGGCAATTTCAGCTTGTCTTCAAAAAAATCTTCCACCCAATAAAGCGTTTTTATAAAGAGAACCGATAAAACGCCGCCCAGGATACCCATCAGCAGATAAAAGGGATATTCCGCCGGGCTGGCCAGGGAGTAGGAGGGGATGTTGAACAGGGGGCTGCTGCCTACCAGATAGCGGGCCATGGCGGTGGCGATGACCGACGCTATGACGATGGGCGTGAAGACGGCCAGGCTGAAATCGGCGGCCAGAATGATTTCGATGGAAAAAAGCACTCCGGCGATGGGCGCGTTAAACACGGCCGCCAATCCGGCCGCCGCGCCGCAGCCCACCAATATTTTTAAGCGCTTTTGTGAAACCCGCAGATACTGGCCGATGCTGGAACCGATGGCCGCGCCGATCTGCACGATGGGCCCTTCCTTGCCCGCCGAACCGCCCGAGCCGATGGTCAGGCCGGAATTGATGGAGGTCAGCACGGAAACCCGCTTACGGATAATGCCGCCCTTGACGGCCACCGCTTCCATCACCCCCGGTATGCCGTGGCCCTTTACTTCCGGGGAGAACTTCCAGGTAAGCAGGCCGACGATCAGACCGCCAACGGCGGGAAAGACAATGCGCAGGCTCTCATATTCCTGGAAAAAACTTTTTTGGCCCACCTCTACAAACAGGCCGTGATGCACGCCCTCCACAATCAGGTTAAGCAGATAGGCGCCCACGCCGGTAAGCAGACCGACCAGGGCCGCCAGAAGCATCAGATATAAATCGGCCGGCGCGTCCAGTTTGTAAAACAGACGTAACAGCTTTATCTGTATTTGGCGTATGCGTTCAAACGTGCTCACGTTTTAAGCGGCCTTTCTTTTTTATATCCCGGCATATATTTTTGAATAGCCGCAAATATACGCAATTTAATGACCGGGCGCATTATTAAGCCCCGGGAAAGATAAAATAATGGGCCGGTGCGGAGGGGGCGCGGGGTTTTTTATTCCGCTTTTTTAAAATGATATTCCCGCTCCACCCGGCAGATGCGCACGGAAAAGGAAGCGTACCACTGTTCCCGCCCCCGTTGACGCGCCGTCCGGTGTTCGGCATCCTTTTTCCAGGCTTCAATGGCTTCCAGACTCTCCCAGTAGGAAACGGTAATCCCCAAACCGTCCCGCGCCGACTCAACGCCCAGAAACCCCGGCTGCACCCGCGCCCGTTCCAGCATTTTCCGCGAGGTTTCGGCATAGCCTTCCAGGTCATCGGTTTGCCGGGAGGTAAAGATCACCGCATAATAAGCCTTTTCCTTGTTCATTTCCTTCTCCTTAAACATCAGCGGCCGCCGCAGCCGCAGTTTTTACCAAAACGGCGCAAGCCGCTCCAATACATTTTTTTCTTTATGGGCAGGGAGGGATTCTCCCCGCCGGTTTCAAACCACACCTGCCCCTCCCGGCCCCGCAGAATATGCAACGGCACGGCGGGCGTATCGCCCTGGGCGATGAGTACGCGGGTCTCTCCGTTTTTATTGCGGGCCACGTCCAAAATCAGCACGGCATGACCCCTGCCGCCCTTTTTTACGATAAAGTCGCCCGGCCGTATCTCTGCCCTGCTTACCCGCGGGCAGGCAAAATAAAAGGTCTGCGTGCCGCTCAGTTCATAAACGGTGTTCAGGTAGCCGCGCCAGGTATTGCCGGAAGCGGGCCTCTTTCCCGCAAGCACCTTATAACGGCTGCCGGAAAAGAGCGGCCGTTTTCCCTGTTGCCACTCTTTAAACGATAAAGGGGTTCCGCCGGGCAGGGGCCAGACCAACCCGCTGCTTTTTCCGCGTTCCCGGCAATAGCTGCTGTACAGGCGCGCCAGAATATCCATGCACTGCTCCAGCCGCCGCCCCTTTACGGAAAGATCGATGATGGCGGCCAGGGTGGTATCCCCGGCGTTTTTTTGCAGCCTTCCCTGAAAATCATACAGGGCGCTCCCTTCCGGCTTAAGGGGCAGGCGGCGCAGCCAGGCGCCAAAGGAGCTGTCGGGCAGAGACACGCGTTCAAAACCGGGCGGCGGGGAAAAGCGCTGCTCCGGGGTATCCCCACGGGGTTGGGCCCGGAGAACCAGGGCCGCCGAAAGCAGAAAGAAAACCGTGAAAAGAAGTTTCATGATCCGAAGATAATGGAAAAAGATATGCCGGCCAAACGGAAGTCCCGCCCGGGCGGAGAGGCCTTAGATCTCGAAGAGGGAGCGGATATTGGGCGCCAACAGGGCCAGGGCCTCGCGGGCCAGCCGTTCATCCAGCGGCAGGCAGACGATAAAGGCCTTGCCGATTTTACCCACGGCAATACGTTGGGCCACAAAACCGTTATAGACGATTTGCGCCCGGTTAAACAGGGACTGTTCCACCCCTTCCAGACGAAAATCAAAAAAAGGCTCCAGGGTGTTGATGGTGATATCCTTTTTACCCAGACCGCTGCCGCCGAGGGTAATAATCACCTCCACGTCCTGCTCCAGCCATTGCTGCACCTTTTCGGTAAGCTTGTCGGGATCGTTGGCGATCACGCTGTAATGATCCATTAAAAAGCCCTGGTCGCGCAGGCCCTTTTGGATAATGCGTCCGGCGTCGTCGCTGCCCAGTCCGGCCAGGAT
>JALTKX010000190.1:0-3351 GCA_027006055.1 Calditrichia bacterium
ACCGGCGCTTTTGCGAACGGACCATGCCCGCGTCCATGCCGGAAAGTCCCAGCGCCTTTATCCCGCGTTGCAATAACTGGCGCACCAGCCGGCCGTTGACATCGCCCTTGAGGGCCATCTCCACCAGGCGGATAGCCTCGCTGCTTGTCTTCCGGTGGCCGCCGATAAATTCATGGGCAATGCCATAGCGATCCAGTATACCGGCGATGGCCGGTCCGCCGCCATGGATCAGAACCCACTGCTGCTCGCGGTCAAATACCGATTGCCAGTCATCAAGGAAACGGTGTAAATGATCTTCCGTTTTCAGGGCGTTGCCGCCTATTTTTATACATGTAAGGGACATAATGGGTATGTTTTTTGGAAAAGCAAGATTTTAAGGTAAATTAAATTATAAGGCAACTTTAATTTACATTTTAAAGGTCATTTCCTTTAATTATTAAGGAAAGAGTGCCGTTACCCTGTGTGATTTTTTTTCCTCACACAAAGAGACAAAGGAATTAAAATTATTAGTGCCCCGGTATCTATGCGTGAGTCATACTATCTCACAACGAGCCGACAAAGCCAGTCCCAATCTCTATCCGGGACAACAATAAGCTAATAAGCTTTTATCCGTTTATTTTCTCACTATCTACTAAGGTTCAATCACAAAAATAAGGTTTCCTTCATTTAAACCTGATTCCGCAACATATCCCATATTATATCTTGTTTTTTACACTGAAAGGTATCACCGGCATAAACAAAACCTTATTCCTCTTCTCCCAACCTTAGTAGAATAAGCACTCTCTAAAAACATCCGACCTTATTTCCTTACCGGACCCTTGTTGCCTTTAGTGATTTTTTATTCCTCACAACGAGCCGACAAAGCCAGTCCCAATCACTATCCGGGACAACAATAAGCTAATAAGCTTTTATCCGTTTATTTTCTCACTATCTACTAAGGTTCAATCACAAAAATAAGGCTTCCGTTATTTATGAAGATTTAGGCAATACATTGTAGTCACTCATGACTCTTGTCCTTTTTGATCTCCTTGCGCAGATAGTCGATTATATAGTAAAAAAAGGAGCCCACAATAATAACCACCATCAGGTAGGTCATAAAATCCTTGTAGCCGTTGGCCTGTATAAACTCCCAGATATCTTCCAATACAAATAAAGAGCCGGTCATCACTTCCTCCGCATAATTACACTACCGAGAATATAACCACGGAGACAAAGCCAAGCACTAATAAGTTAATCGTATACCTCCAAAAGGGATGGGCGCTTTTCAGACCCATAAACTGATAACTTATCAGAAAAAACTTCAGGGCAAACAAAAGCATTATCACGGCCACAAAGGTGTTAGAAAAGCCCGAAAGCCAACTGCCCAACAGGGTAAACAGGACCAACAGTATCCAGCTTGTCGTATTATTTACCATCATCTTATCCTTTCTAATGCAGCAGGTAAAGCATGGGAAACAGCAGCATCCATATCAGGTCGCACATATGCCAGAAGGCGGCGCCCGTTTCCACATCTTCATGATCGCGGGCATCATAACGGCCCTTTCGGAGGCTGAAATAGATAAATACCAGGATGACGATACCCACCGACACATGAATCAGGTGAAAACCGGTCAGCAGCCAGTAGAAGGTGAAAAAGGTGTTATATTCCAGACCGATACCGTGTTCTATCTTTTGACTGTATTCAAAACTTTTTATGGCGATGAAAACCAGCCCCAGCAGGATGGTAACCAGCGTATAGCGCACACTCAGCTTGAGTAAACCGGCGCGCAGTTTGCGGACAGCCTCGGCCATGAAGTAACCGCTGCTCAACAATACAATGGTGTTTACGGTACCCAGCAAGGGGTTGAGCATGGCTTGCGACTCGGCAAACATGGCGGCATTTCGGCTTCGCATGTAGGCAAAAACCGACAAGGCGATCATAAAGGTAATCACCTCCAGAAATATCAGTATCCAGATAAGAATACCGCCGGGCGGGTGCAGAATATCGTTCTTTTCCCTACTCAGTACATGTTGTTCGCTACTCATCTCACTTCTCGCTTCTATGCTATGATTGTGTTGCCGCTTTCCCCGGTTGCCGGAGTAAGACCTTCGGCTAAAACGCTTACGGTAAAAATTGTTTATATAGATGCCTGACAACGGTGGGCGATACGTTCCGTTTACATCCGTTTAAGACCAGCCTTAACTGTGTTCGATCCGGTCATAGAGCTTGGTCAGGGCGTTCAACAGTTCCACGGGACTGGTTAAAATATTATAGTGGTTCTCCCCAAACATTTGCGGCAGATAGTAACGGGCGTCTTCCTCTATGGCAAAGGCAAAGTTATGTATGCCGTTCATACGCATCTCACGTATGGACTGTTTGATATCTTCCACGCCATAGCGCCCTTCATAGCGGTCATAGTCGTTGGGTTTGCCGTCGGAAAGCAGGATCAGCCACTTTTTGCGATGGTTGTTTTTTTTCAGAATGGCGGTGGCATGGCGCAGGGCGGTGCCAATGCGCGTATAGCCGGCCGCCTCGGCGGCGCCGATGCGCAAGCGGGCTTTCTGCCAGCTTTCCTTAAAACCCTTCAGGGTGATATAGGCGGTATTGTTGCGGGTTTTGGAATAGAATCCGTCAATTTGAAAATCGATTTCATACTCATCGAGCAACTCGCCAAACAAAATGGAGACCTGTTTTTCCACATCCAGAATACGGTTGCCATTGGCGTAGGAATCACTGGAAAGACTTAAATCCAACAGGAACAAAACCGCCAGCTCTTTTTTGCGTTTACGCTGGCTCAGGTAGAGCTTATCCGAGGGCGTGTGCCGGGCACGGATGTCGGCAAACATATCGGTAACCGCGTCCAGATCGATGAAATCACCACTCACCTGCCGCCGTACCTTTGTCCAGTTGTTGTTTAACTGGGCGAAGGTTTTACGTAATTGGATCAGCAGGGAGCGGTTGCGTTCAATGGTGTTTTTATAATAGGTAGCGTCATCACCGGGGAGCCTTTGCGGATAGAGCTTACAATAATCCTGCTTATAGGCCTGTTTTTGGTAATCCCATTCCGGATAGCGCACATGAAATAGCGCGGTCTCTGTCTCCGCGGCCTCGGCCAGAGTGCCCTGCCCCAGAAAATCGGCCTGATAGATGGAGTGAACGGGATCATCGACACGCACCAGATGACGCAGGTTGTATTCCTGCAGGGCTTCCATATCCTCCTGAAGAGAGTCGTCGCCGTCAAAGTCACGCCAGGCGCCGTTAAACTCATCGATGGTTTCCACTTTTTCAAAATTGTGGGTCAGAACATAATCTTCCTGAGCCTTTTTATCCACGGTCAGCACATCCACTTCGTCGGCTTTTTTGGCCTTGAT
>JALTKX010000190.1:3361-15127 GCA_027006055.1 Calditrichia bacterium
TCGCTATCCAGGTGGCGCATCAGGCGGCCATACAGCCAACTGAAATCCCGGTGGACTTCGCCTGTTTTAGGGTTCTGCTCTTCCGGCCAGTGGCTTAGTAATTCACTGTGCAACTCACTCAGAAGAGGAAACTCCGCGAAAAGGGCGTCCAACACCTGCCGGCGGGACTCATAGGCTTTTTGCTGAAGTTGCCTTACGGAAGCTTCGCCGGATTCCCTCCAGCTCAGCCCCAGCGCCCTTTGTTTCACCATATAAAACAGACGGAAAATATAAAGATTAAAATTAAGCTCTTCCCGGTTAAAGATATCCACTTTCTTGGGAAAATAGAACACATCGCCCTGCCAGCCGCCCTCTCGCTCGGATTCGGCGATGTACAGGGCCTCTCCTGTCAGAGCGCGGGCCATCAGGGTCAGACGGCCGCTGATCTCTTCCAGCCTGACCCGCTCACCGGGATAGCCCTGAACGGCCTTCCTTTTCTTAAACAGGTCATAGAGTTTTTTAAATAATATCTGATCCAGTTCCATGAAATATCCGTTTTAAATCATCAAAGCGGTCATATCCTTAAGGGCGCTAAGGATATCGGGATCATCGGTCAGGGGTTCCACCACGGCCACCTCCACCGCCAGGCGCCGGAACAAACCGCTCCGGATCAGCTTGGCCGCATCCACCAACAGGCGGGTGGAAACGGTCTCGGTCAGCCCCATGTCGGTCAGATTACGGATTTTGTTGCCTATTTTTACCAGCGCGGCGGCCATATCCGCTTCAATACCCGTCTCGCCCATAATAATCTCTTTTTCCAGATCCGCCGACGGATATTCAAAGGAGAGCGACACAAAACGTTGGCGCGTGGAGGGCTTTAAATCCTTAAAGCCTTTCTGGTAGCCGGGGTTAAAGGAGGCCACAAACATAAAATCGGGATGCCCCTCCACGGTTTCACCGGTTTTATCCAGATAAAGCTGGCGCCGGTGGTCGGTCAGCGGATGGATGGCCACAATGACGTCGGGCCGCGCTTCGGCAATCTCATCCATATAGAGCAGCGCCCCTTCCTTCAGGGCGCGGGTCAGCGGCCCGTCGATCCATACGGTTTCCGCGCCCTTGATGATATAACGCCCGATCAGGTCGGTGGAAGAGGTTTCCTCATGACAGGCAATGGAGATGAGGGGTCTTTGCAGTTTATGGCTCATATACTCCACAAAACGGGATTTCCCCACGCCGGTGGGTCCTTTTAACAGCAGGGGCAGGCGGTTTTTCCAGGCGTGTTCAAACACCTCCACTTCGTTGGCAACCGTCCTGTAAAAGGGTTCATCTTTAGGTATGCGCATTGTTCCTCACACTGATAAAGTTTTGTTCACATATAAGCAAACAGATTCCGTGATTTTATCTGGCGTTAACGTTTGCCATAATAAAAAGAAGGCTGCCTTTCATTTATTCCCATTAAAGACAGCCTTCTTACAGATTGTATGCTTTACAACCGTTAACTGGTTTGCAGGGCGCTGAATTCCTCACCCTGACCGATGGCTTCATCAACGGGAGCGCCAAACTTAAGGAAGTTGATGATAAACAGGGTAACACCGATGCTGAAAACCGTGGCCGCGATGATCAATACAAAAAAGTGCGGTTCTAGTTCCAGTTGGGCCTTCATAAATTCCAGTCCCATAATGCGCTCCATGTACACCTGGGCCACACCGGCGGCGGCAAAGGCCATGGTCATGCCGATCATGCCGATATTGGCAAACCAAAAGGCCATATGGCCGATGCTGTTGTCATATATCTTACGGCCGGTCATCAAAGGCATGCTATAGCTGATAATGGCCAAAACCAGGGAGGCATAAGCACCCCAAAAGGCCAGGTGACCGTGCATGGCCGTTACCAACGTGCCGTGGGTATACAGGTTAACCCCGGGCAGGGTATGGGCCAGCCCCAGCAGCCCCGCGCCGAGAAAAGAAACCACGGCAGTGCTTAGCGTCCAGTAAATAGCCAGCTTGTTGGGATGCTTTTTATTGCCCTTGCGGTACATCTGGATGGCAAACAAGGTCATGCCCAAAAAGGCCAGCGGCTCCAGCGAGGAAAAAATACCACCGACGATCAGCCAGTATTTGGGTACGCCGATAAAATAGTAGTGATGGCCCGTTCCCAAAATACCGGAAAGGAAGGTCAGGCCGACGATGACATAAAGCCACTTTTCAATGACTTCACGATCCACGCCGGTCAGCTTGATCAACAGATAGGCCAGAATACCGCCCATGATCAGTTCCCAAACGCCTTCCACCCACAGATGGACAACCCACCAGCGGAAAAAGGAATCGACCGTATGGTTATCAAACCAGATCATGCCCGGCAGATACAACAAGGCGGCAAACACCAGCCCGGAAGTCAACACCCAGGCGGTGGTGGTGCGTTTCTTTCCCTTAAACATGGTCATGAGCAGAATGACCAGAAAAAGAATCACATTCAGGGCCACCAGATAATCGAGCGGACGGGGAATTTCCAGGAACTTACGGCCTTCGAACCAGCCCACGTGGAAACCCACCACGGCAATAACGCCGACGATGGCAAAGCTGTAGAACTGAAGCAGGGCCAGAGGAACGCTCCACAATTCCGTATCCGATTCATCTGGAATTATAAAATAACCGGCGCCCATAAATCCGGAAAGAATCCAGACAACGAGAAGGTTTTTATGCGTGGCCGTGGCCGCGTTAAAGGGTATCCACTCATGCAGGCCGTCAAACCCCATATGGGCAAAGGCCATGATAAAGCCGTAGACAATCTGCAGGGAGAATAACAACATACTCAGCGCAAAGAAATAATACGCTACTTTCTGTGATTTAAATTTCATGATTTCACCTTTCTGATTTATTTATCCAATTGAACGCTGGGTTTCGGCGGAAAGCCGTTCAGATCGCTTTCGCCCACCCACTTTAAAAAGGCCACCAGGGCCTCTTTTTCCTGTTCGGTGAAATTGTATTCAACCATATTCCGCCCGTTGGGTCGCCACCCGCCGGGGAAATTAAAAGTAGTCTTGATATATTCCGGGCCGCGCCGTTCATATACCTTGGTCAGTTCCGGAGCATAATAGGCCCCTTCCCCCATAATCGTATGACAGCCCATGCAATTGTTGGAATCCCACAGATGCCGCCCCAAACGTACCTGATCGTCGATCTGCGACGCATGGGTATACTTGGGCACGCCGTTGACTAAGGTATCAACCGTCATTCCGATGAATATCAGAAAAAAAACAGCCGTGCCTCCCAAAAAAAACATCTTGGCTTGTTTTTTGGATAACATACACTCCCTCCTAATGTTAGTGGTATAGGTATTGGTAAGGACTTTTATTTTTAATAAGATAATATACTCTTTTATCTTTTAAAAAACAATACAACAACTGAGTTTATTATAATAGGCGTTGTTTATACATATCTATCTTATTTTCAACAACTTACACAAAAAATATAAAAGGACCGCTCCCCTTAGTTCCAAACACCATAGCTTAATTTTACAATTAGCTGATTGGAATCATACTGCCAATAGCGGTTTTCCACCTTATTGATATTGTGGTTGTAAACGATAAAGAGGTCGCCCAGCAGGTCAAACGTCCACCGCAGACGGGTGTTACTGCCCACGGAGCGGCTTTCATTGTCGTACTGGATAAATGAGCTCAGCTCAAAGTTGGGCGTAAAGCTGTATTGCAACCTGCCGCCCAGCAGGTCCTGGTGAAAATCCCCTTCGGGCAGGCGGGCAATATTACGCTCTACATTCAGGGAAAGATTGAGGCTGGAAAAGGGCCGGGCGTTCAGTTCCAGTTGTACCTGATCCAGCCGTCCGTTATAAAAACTGCCAAACCACCAGGTGGCCTGGCCGTTGATCACCCTTTTTGAAGCGGACTCGAATTCCAAACGGTAGCGTCGCCAGTGATAAGGGCCTTTTTTCAGAACCACGCCGTCGCTTATCTCAAAATCCTCGGGCAGATTCTCTCCCTGGGGCACAATATTAAATTCAAAGCGATCGCCGCTCTCCAGCAAAAAGTGGACGGGCGCCGTAAATATGCCGTAGGTTTCCCACTCCCCTCTCAGGTTGCTGATGATACGCGCGCCGGATTCAAAGAAGAATTGGCGGATATTCCCCCAGTCGGGGCGGGGCAGGTAATCAAAGCCAAAACGCAGCGAAAGCGTGCCCGGCCGGGGCACAAAGCCCAGGGAGGGCTGAAAGGCGTCGCCGATGCGTATCCCCGTAAGACTTATATCAAACAGATCGTTCGGATAGTCGATCTTAAATCCCATGGCCGACGGATCGCCCCGGTAGTGGTGATTCTTGTTGTACAGCCCCCAAATCCCGGCCAGAAAAACCTTGTCATCCAAAAAACGGGATGTTTGATAGGTCATGTCCGCCCCCAGCATCCAAACGTTTTCACCGCTTTGCGGATCGCCGATGGTGCCCATCATGCCGATGGAAGACTCCTCCAGGACATTTTGTTTTATACGGAAAGCGCCCAGGGTCGCGGCCGGCGCCAGGCCGTCCACGGCGGCGGTGCGGGTGATCAGGGCGCCGAAGTTGGTATCATTGACCTTGCCGTTTATTTTCCCGCCAACCACAATGGGTATTTTTGTGCCTTCATACAGGCCGATGCGTCTGCTGTAAAAGGGAACGATGGCCCGCCGGAGACCGATGCCGAAATCAAATATATCCGATCCTTCCAAAAAGAAACCGCGCTTTTCCGGAAAGAAGAGAGGAAAACGCGTAAGATTGGTGCGGCGGGCATCCACTTCCGTTTCGGCGAAATCGGTATTTACCGTTAATTGAAGATTGACGTCCGAGGTGATTTTTTGGGTAAAGTCGAGACTGTAGTCCCAATCATTTATGGCGGCGGCTTCCCGCGAATGTTGGGTTTGTACAATGGCCGCCGCCTTCGAGGTCAGTCCGATGCCCAAATCAAAACGCGGCAGCCCCGTCAAACGGCCGGCCTGAACCACCTGGCTGATTTTATAATCACGCTTTAAGCCCGTCCAGCGATCCCGTTCCAGGGTGCGCTGTATCCGGCGCTCAACATTAAATCCCCAGGAATCCGTTTTCGAGGAAAAGGAGATGCTGCGGATGGGAATAATGATCTCCACCGTCCAACCCGTTGAAGTCACGCGGGTTTTGGCGTCCCAGATGCCGTCCCAGTTGGAATTTTCGCTTTCACCCGAACGGGCCACCAGCGCGTCATAGCGCGTCCCCTCCGGATTGACGGCAAATATATAACCGCTGCGCTGATCCAGATAGGTGTCAAAAACCAGCTTAATACGATCTTCGCTACGCATGCCGCTGTCACGAATTTTGGAATAGGAGATTATCTTATCCGGCCGGTCGTCAAAACAGATGACCCCCACATAGATGTTCCGCTCGTCGGCCAAAACCTTTACATGGGTTCTTTGCGCGGCCTCCCTGCCCTCAAAGGGTTCCACCATGGTCAGGCGGTCAATGGAGTCGGCACGCATCCAGGCCTCCTCGTCCAGATATCCATCCAGACTTATGGATTGGTTTTCGGAAAGTTGATACACGGAAAGGTTTTGCGCCCGGGAGAAGGTTAAAACCGCGAGGAGTAACATTAGCGGATAGAATTTCATCACAGCACCATGAATATTTTCGGAATCCCTAATTTACGAAAAGTAAGGGCCATGCGATAGCGGGCGTTGGAAATATTTTTGAATATTTTTTTGGTTAGACCACTTACCGGGAGCGCAAAACGGCGCTTAGTGAACCTGGAGGAGCCGGGCCCGGAGCTGATCCAGCAAGGCCCTGTATTCACGATTACCGGGAGCCTGGGCGCACAGCGCCTCAAAAACCTGCGTGGCCTCGTTATAGCGCCCCTGCTTTATGTAAATTTTACCCAGCGTATCCAGCAAGTAAAAATTGCCCGTATCCTTTTGAAAAAGAGAAGCGGCCAGTTTTTCCGCGTCCTGCCAGCGTTCAGCGGCCAGGGCGGCATCCAGGGTTTTGCGCCACAACTCCGGGGAGGTGTTACCTCCGTTGATCATTTCCGCCAGCATCAAAAAGGCCTCGTCGTTCCTTCCGGCATGGGCCAGCACCTCCGCCTCGGTATAGTCCAGCTTCTCCTCCTCAAAAACAACATCGGTGGCTATGCGCCAGCCCGAGGAGCGGATCAAGCGGTTCTTCTCCCGTACTTTTCGCAGCCAGTTCAGGGCGGCATCCCACTCTTTTCCGCCGCGGGCCAGTTGAAACAACATAAAATACCCCCCAACCTGATTCTCCTCCAGGTCAACGGACTCCATGGCCATGCGCCGGGCCTCCTCCGGCAGGCCGCATTTGGAATAGGTTTCGCTGAGCACATTGTAGAGTGAGGCTTTCATCTCCTTCTCAAACTGATCCAGGTTCAGGGCCTTAAGAAGATGTCTCAGGGCGTCCGTATGCCGCCCCACCAGATTATAATGCTGACCCAGGGTAAAATGGGCATAGGCATTGTCCGGGTCTTCTGCCACCATCTGTTCCAGCAGTTTCTGGTTACGCTCCTTTTTGGCCTGATCCGCTTCCCCTTCCAGGGCGTATCCCAAATGTTCCAGAATGACGGAAGATTGGCGGACGTCACCCCGCCCGGCGGTAAAGACCGGCTGCTCATGGATGCGTCCCTTAAAGCGGATTCCCCTGTTATTGTTAAACAGGCGATAGGCCGTGGAGATATAAGCCCCGGCATCGTCACGGGTATGATTATTGATCTGAACCTGCCAGATCACCGGTTTTTTTTCCCGGCGCAGGCTGTCGCGCAGCAATGGTACCGATTCCGGCTTCAAACGTTCGTCGGCGTCCAGCCACAAAATCCATTCGCCCCGCGCATGGCGGATGGAGGCGTTGCGGGCGGCGGAAAAATCGTCACGCCACTCAAAATGATGTATCTCCGCGTTAAAGGCCCGGGCAATATCCATGCTGCCATCGGTGGAGCCGGTGTCGAGCACCACAATTTGTCCGGCCAGGTCCCGGATGCTCTCCAGGCATCCCTTTAAGAACCGTTCCTCATTTTTGACGATCATGCAGACCGTAAGATCGGGCTTTTTCATAGTACCTCTTTTTAATGCAGGGAGCGCAGATCGCTTTGCTGTTCCAGGGCGTGGATCAGATTTTCCATATCGCTCAGATCAATACTGTGGCTTTCCCTGTTTTCCCTCAGCTTCAGAAAATAGGCCAGCGATTGCTCGATGCGGCCGCAATACATGCCGGCCACGCCGGCCACATACATGGCCACATAATTGTAGGGATTAAAGCGCAAACACCCCTCGGCATACTCCACCGCTTCGTTATAGTTGCTGTTGGAAAGTTCAATTTGGGCCAGGCGCAGGTATATCATCTCCTTAATCTCATTGCCGATATTACCGCCCGGATTACGCAGGGCTTTTTTCAGAAACTCCCCCGCATGGCTAAAATCATTCAGTGCCTTATAGGTTTCACCCAGCTTAAACAGCACATAGGCGTCATCGGGACGTTCCCGTAATTCGGCGCTGAGCATTTTCAGGTTGCGCCGCGCCCGCTGTTCGTTGTTCTTCTCATAGCCGTAATGATGGATGATGATATTGGCGTCCACAATCTCCCCCCCCTGTTCCAGGATGGAGGGCCCGATCTGTTCGTGCACTTTGTTGCGGTAACGAATGGAGGGTTTGTTCCTGAAGAAGCGAATTTGCCGTTCATCCAGATAACGCACCATGTCCCCGGCCGGTTGATGGTTGCGTAAAACCACGGCCAGGCCGTCGGCGGACTGGTCGAGCACCAGGCGCAGGGTTTCCCTGTCCAACGGTTCCAGCGCCTCGTCGGCGTCCAGATGGAGTATCCAGGGGTGGCGGGCTTCCTTAAGGGCCAGATTGCGCATGGTGGCAAAATCCCCCTTCCATTCAAAGCGCAGCACCCTGGCGCCGTAATCGCGGGCAATCTCCATGGTGCGGTCTTTGGAACCGGTATCGACAATGATGATTTCATCCACCAGTTCCCTTACGCTGTCCAGACAGCGGGGCAGGTTTTTCTCCTCGTCGCGGGTAATCATGCACAGGGAAACGGAAACCCCGGCGGGCGTGGTTCTTTTTTCCGGCTCATCCCGGTACCAGGCAAGCAGGTCGGGATAGTTTTTTTCGATATACGAACGCAGCATCTGTTCATCAATACGCGCCCGGCCCAGCATCTGCCGGCGGCGGGCCATTATCTTCAAGGTCTCTTCCACCGGAAGAACTTCCGCGGCCGTCCACAGCCACAGGGCGGCCACTTCCAGCCGCTCTTCATCGGAAAAGGCAATATGAGCGGCGCTTATGCCCTGCTGGATATTGCGCTTGAGTATGTCATGGGCCTGGGCCGTGGCGCCCTCCTTTATCAGCACGCGGCTCAGGGCCAGGGCCAGACGGCCGTCCTTCCAAAAACTTTTGGCGCCAATCTGCCGCGCGCCCGACTTAAAAACTTCCAGACTTTCCCCGTTGCCGCTTTCCCCGGCCCAGTCTCCATACAGGGCCCATATCCCGATCACCGATTCACGCATCGGCGGATTTTTATCCAGAATAAGGCGCGCTGCTTTATTCAGCTCCGCTCCGTAAAGATCATCCTCGCCCAGGGCCTTATAAGTCAACAGCAGCTTATAGCGGTAGTGGAAGTTATCTTCCTCCCGGGCCACCGCCTTTTCCAAAATGGGCCGGTTGCGTTGCAACTTTAGCCGGGGATCGGTATAGCCGCTGTGTTCCAGAAAGACGCCCGGCAGATTGGCCCAGGCCTTGCCGCTGTGATTTTTTTCCGCGTAGGCCTGTATGCTGTCCATGGGATGCTCGTGGATGATGCCCCGGTAACGGAAGTCCGGTTGGTTGCGAAACAGCAGCATGCGGTGCAGGGAGGCGTATTTTTTCCCCGGCGCCACGGAGCGTTCATCAAGAAAATAGGCCAGATAGGTGGTATTCTGAAGAATATCCCTCAGATTGATATGGGCGTCCACATGCAGAACATGGTCGGCGTCCAGGTTAAGCAGCCAGCGGCCGCTACATTTGGATATGGCAAAATTGCGGGCCGCGGAAAAGTCGTCTATCCATTCAAAGGAAAAAACCCTGTCCGTAAAACGGCGGGAAATATCCTGCGTGCCGTCGGAAGAACCGGTATCGACAATGACCATCTCATCCACATGGGGACGGGCTGCTTCCAGGGTCTTTTCCAGCCTCAGGGCTTCGTTTCGGACTATCATGCATAGCGAAATAAGCGGTTTTTCCATCCGGCAAAATCCTTTTTTGGTGAATCAGGGTGTGGCTACGCCCTGGCGCTGTTGAATTTCCTCCAGCATCTCCCGGGCGGACGCGTTTCCGGCGTCAATTTCCAAAACACGGCGTAAGATATTTTCAGCCTGCGTCCATCGTTCCACTTCGGCATAAAAGCCGCCGATGATAAGCAAACTCTCCACATCGTCCGGATGTTGGCTCAATATTTTATTAAATACGCCAATACCGTTTTCATAATCGCCCGATTCGATCAGTGCCAGACCATAATTCCGCTGTGCTTCCACAAAGCTGTTATCCGCCTCAATGGCCCGGGCAAAATATTTTAAAGCCTGATCCGTCATCCCATCCTGAAAGTTGAGGATGCCCATCTGGTTAAGCGCGGGGGCAAAATCCGGCCATTGCTCAATCAACTTGTTAAGCAGCATCATGGCCCGCAACTGCTGCTCCTTGCGTATGGCGCACAGCACCTCGCCAAACAGGGCCTCCGGCGAGGGATTGATACCGGCGCTTTGCTTAAACAGAGCTTCGGCCTCGCCTTCATCAAAATCGTTCAGCAGCCCAAAAGCCTGTTCCAAAAGCCGGTCGGCCTGCTCCTTTTCCGGGCTCGCCATGCCATCCATTTCATGTAACAGCGTCCGGGCCTCTTCGTGTTCGGGCTCCACGTCCATGATCTGTTCCAGATAAACGCGGGCTTCGTCCACGCGCTCCACCTCCAGGTTTATCCGGGCCATGATCATCAGGGCCACCACATCCCGGGGATGGGAACGCAGCCAGTCGCTGATCACCCGCACGCCCCGTTCATAGTCGCCCAGGGCTATCAGAGCCTGGCTCAGATTGTGATGCGCCTCGGGATAGGCGGGATCGGTTTTTGCCGCCGCCTCAAAGCTGTCCACCGCGTGATTCCATTCCCCCTTTTGAGCGAAAATCATTCCCAATTGATTGCGCACAACGGCATTATCGGGGAAGTGCATGCGGGCGCGTAAAAGCACGCCGATGGCCTCGTCAAGTTTTCCCGTATGGAAGTAGCAGAAACTTAGCCCCAGCAGGGCTTCTCCGGAAAGGGGATTTTCGGCCAGTATCTCTTCATAAAGTTCCGCGGCCCGCGGCGCTTCTCCCCGCTCAAGCAGGCGCGCAGCCTGTTCAACTTTTGCGGGATGGACTTCATGCAGAGGATTTTTAATTTCCAGCAGTTCGTCATAGTCCACATCCGGCCACTTTTTGCGGAAGATCTTTTCATTTTCCTTTAACGAGGCCAACAGATCGATATTGTTGGCTTTAAAGGAGCTGTGGCCGAAGTGATGGATGAATGTGCCGTCATGCACCATCAGGGCATAACCCGCCCGGCGTATTTTCAGGCTGATATCGTCATCCTCAAAGTTGCCCAGGCCGTAAATTTCGTCAAAGCCGTTTATGGCCTGGTAAATTTCCCGGTTGGTCAACATGACAAAACCCGCCAGACGCCGGCGCGGCGTAACCTGTCCCTTGTGCAAGGCCCGCCACTGTCCGGCAAAGTCATAAAAACCGTCATTATCCGTATAGGGCACTTCCTTCAGTACCTGCAGGCCGCTGGCCTTATTGGTTACCGCGCTGACCATGCCTATCTTTTCGTCGCGATCAAAGGCCTCTATCAGGTCTTCCAGCCAGCCGTCGGCCACCAGCACATCGTTATTCAGCAGGCAGATGTAGTGCCCTTGCGCGATCCGCGCCCCCTGGTTGTTACCGGCGGAAAAGCCCTTATTCTCGCTATTAAAGATAACCCGCACATTGGGCCTGCTTTGCTCCAGCTCCCGCAGATACTCCACCGTGCCGTCCGTGGAGGCGTTATCCACCAGAACCAGCTCATAGGGGTAAGTAGTGTGCGCCTCGATGGAGGCGATAGTTTGCCGGGTCATGTCCAGCGCGTTAAAGGTCAGCATGATGATCGAAGCCAGCGGCCGGTCATCCACGGTAGACGCCGTCTCTTCTCCCGGCGGGGTATAAAGACGGATCGGGCCGTTCAGTTGTACCGCCCGGCCGTTTTCCTCCAGGCGAAAATCGTGTTCCACCTTACCCAGCCAGCGCCGGTGCAGGCGGCGGATATTTTCGGCCACCTTTTTAAAGCGCTCCGGGCCGCTTTTGGATTCATAGTGGATCAGCTCGGCATGGGGCTGGTAAACCACCTTATACCCCTTCTCCCGGATGCGGAAGCACAGGTCCACATCCTCGTAACCATTGTAATAGCCTTCGTCAAAGCCCTTCAGGTCCCGGGCCAGGCCGGCGGGCATCAGCATGCAGGCCGCGGTTACCGCCTGAAATTCAACCATGATATTGGCCTGGGGAAAATCCTTGGGCCGCCCGGCAAGAATATGTTGCGCCAGAAGGGGATCGCCGTTTTTGCGGTCGTCCACAATGGCCACGCCGGCATGCTGTATGGTGCCGTCGGGGAACAACAGCTTGGCGCCCACCGCGCCCACGGTAGCATCATTCCGGGCGATGGCCAGCATGGCCTCCAGCCAGTGCCCGCCCGGTTCCGTATCGTTATTCAGAAACAGCACATACTCAC
>JALTKX010000191.1 GCA_027006055.1 Calditrichia bacterium
AGCTATACGGTTTCCTTAACCGTAACCGGCCCGGGCGGTAGCGATACCAACACCAAAAATAACTATATCACCGTGGAAGACCCGGCCGTAACCGCCAACTTCTCCGGAACGCCCACCAGCGGGGACGCTCCCCTGGATGTGGCTTTTACTGATAACTCTACCGGCGCCTCTTCCTGGAGCTGGGACTTTGGCGACGGAGCAACGTCAACGGCGCAAAACCCCACGCACACCTATACGGTTGCCGGTGTTTACACCGTAACCCTGACCGCGTCGAATTCCTGCGGCACGGATACGCAAACCAAGGTGGACTATATCACCGTTACGGAACCGCAAGGCGGCAATGATGAAACCCATGTGGCTTCCAATACGGTGGTTAAAGAGTCCTTCTTTATCGTAACCCGCGGTAATGCCACGGTTAAAATTGTTGATCAGAACGGCAACCCCGTTGCGGATGCTACGGTTGACGGTAGCTGGAGCGGTAGCGTAAACCAAAGCGTTTCCATCACCACCGACGCCAATGGCGAAGCCAACAGCATCTCCAGTTGGGTGTTTGGCGATGGTACCTTCCAGTTCTGCGTGGATAATGTGACCAAAACCGGTTATACCTATAACGCTTCGGCGAATGTGGTTACCTGTGCCAGCACGGATGGTTCCTCCTCGGCTGCTAAAACCGTGGCCGCCAAGGAAGTTAAGATTGAGGATGTTGAAAAGGATCTGGGCTTTAAACTGGCCGGAAACTCTCCCAACCCCTTTAATCCTGTAACAACCATTACCTATGTGTTGCCGGAAAACGCCCGGGTTCGCCTGGATATTTATAATGTACTGGGACAGCGCGTTAAAACACTGGTAGACGGACAGGTGGAAGCGGGAATCAATTCCGTGGTTTGGAACGGTAAAGACGCCGTTGGCAACCAGGTAAGTTCCGGTTTCTATGTGTATCAGCTTACCATCAATAACAAAGATGTTCTGCGTAAAAAGATGTTGATGCTAAAATAAGCTCATCTCTTTTATTAAAAGCCTCCCGCCTGGCGGGAGGCTTTTTTTTTAGGCAAACTGTCTGTTTCACGGCCCTTGTTTCCGGAACCGGCATATTGACTATAACCGTTTTCTTTACCGGAAAAAGAGTCCTTTATAAGACCGGAGAATGATGGTTTTCGGATATTCACGGGACGGGAAAAGCGGGTTCAGCTTTTTAAAGAATCATTGTTCAGGCGCAAGCCTGCATGCAATAAAAAAAGCCCCCCGCATCGGGCTGGAGGCTTTTTTTTACCGGTTGAGACAGCTAAGGAAAATACTTGCGCACTTCCCGGCCGTCCTCATTGGTATAAATCATGGCCAGAACTTTTGTTTTGGCGGGAATCTTAAAGGCCAGCACCCCATCCAGAAGCTTGCGGGGCTCCAGCGCCGTTTTTGCGGTCAGCGCCTTGTCAAAGTCGCCGGTTTTCTTACCGTCCATGTGGATCAGGCTGCCGTCATCCAGTTCCAGTTGAAAATTGTTCGGATCGATTTCCATGGTCGCGCTTGTAAAGTTGGAAGCGGTGATATCCGTTAAAAAATAGCCCTTGTCTTTTTTATAGCCCACAACGCAAAAGGAAACCGGCCCGGAATTTTTTAATATGGAAAGGGTCTGCTTGCGCACCTTGCTTAAATATTCCTCGGTTTTAGGATCACCCGGATTAAAGTGATCGGCGCGGCTTAAATAGTATTCGGCGCTCAGGTACAGGTCGTTGTTTTTTTCGCGGCGGGCTCTTTTGTAAAAGTCAACGCCCTTGTTAAACATGGCCTCAAAATTTTCATCATATATTTTTTGCAGGGCTGTTTCGGCCTGTTCATTCTCTCCGTCAAATTCCAGCGCCAGGTTCAAATAGTCCAGAGTGTTGTTGAAATACTGCTCTTTTTGTACTTCGTTTTCCGGGCGGGCATTTTGATAGGCGGTGGCCAGTTCATACAGCAATGAACTAAAGGCTTTGTTGAAGTTCTGGTCCTCCCCCGGACTCTCCACGTAACTTTCGGCCTTGGCAAAATTACCGGCAAAGGATTTAATGTTTTTTGTTTTGGCGTAAAGCTCTTTCCCTTTTTGGAAATAGGCCAGGGCCAGCTTGCTTTTTATTTTAGGATCGTCGGGATGATCCTTTTTAAATTTCAGATAGTGGTTGATAGCCAGGGTATAATTGGCTTCGGCATAACTCTTGTCGCCCTGCTCCATTTCGGATCCCCCGCAGGCGTACAATAGTATAAAGATTGTAACAATACCCAATATGGAAAGATAACGCATATGACCCCCTCTAATCATGCAGCGATTATGAATGGAATGAACCCTTAATATAAAAAAAATTTGAAATATTCCATAAAATTATTTATACCGGGATAGGAAGTTAAATAATAGTTTTTTTAAAACAGATAGTTTTATGAACGGTTCCCTTGAAAAAAGCTTTCATACACAGCCCTTTTTTTATGTTGCGCTTTTGTTTTCCCTGGGGTTGGGGCTCTATTTTTTCTTTCCGATCCAGAATATATGGGTTATGGTTACCCTGATCGGTCTTTATCTGTTATTTTGGGCGGGGCTGCGGTATAAAAAAATGACCTTTCCCGTTATGGCGATTTTATTCCTGTTGTTGGGTTATGAAAGGGCGCGGATAAGCTTCAGCTCTCCCTTTGTTCCACCCATAAGAGATACCCCGGCCTGGAAGAATGTTATTCTGGCGGGCGCCGTTGAGGAAAGGGAAGAAAGCAACGATGGCCGGGCGCGTATTATATTTCGTGTCGACTCCCTTTTTCAAAACGGGAAAAGGATGTCGACGACATTCAGGGTGCTGATACGCGATAAGGCACGGCGCCTGCCCGGCCCCGGAGCGCGGGCGAAAATTTATAAAACTCCGCAACGCATGCCCGCCGCTTCTAATCCCGGCATGTTTGACGCCCGCTACTATTATGATATGCACGATATTCCCTACCGGCTTTCCTTGAACAGGCGGGATAGCGTGGAGGTTTTGTCCCCGGCCGGAGAGGGGTACTGGCAACAATTTATCCGCGGCATCCGTGAAGATATTTCCCGGCAGCTAAAACACTCTCTTTCACCACGGGCGTCGGCCATTATGCATGCCCTGTTGTTGGGACGCAAACAAAATATCGACAGGCAGATTATTGACAATTTTCAGCAGACGGGCATCATTCATGTTCTGGCCATATCCGGCCTGCATGTGGGGTTTATCGTTTTGTTCTTATATATCCTTCTTTCGTTAATACAAACGCCGGAATCCCTTAAGATCATCATTACACTGGCGGCGCTGATTCTCTTTGCCGCGGTGGTACGCTTTAAGGCGCCGGTTATGCGCGCCTCGGTGATGATTATCCTTTATATGTGGGCAAAAAGAGTTCATCGTCCCGTTAAGCCCCTGCAACTTTTAGGACTGGCCGCTTTTATTATATTGCTGATAAACCCGAGGGAACTGTTTTTACCCGGCTTTCAGTTTTCCTTTGCCGCCGTGTGGGGGTTGTTGTTCGGCGCGCCGCTTATCGAACCTCTGATTCCCCGGCTGCATGGAAAAAAACAGGGAGCCCGCTTAATTAACACCTGGGTACGGCAACCTTTTGTGGCCTCATCCTGCGCGGTACTGGCCACCACACCTCTGACCTGGTATTATTACGGGGTTATTCAGGTGGGTGCTGTTCTGTTTAATATTGTGATTATCCCTTTTATCGGCCTTATCGTTTTCCTGGGCATATTATTGCTGCTGGCCTCCGTTATTCCCTTTTTTCCCGCCGCCGGGCTGGCTACTCTTCTGAATATGATTATCCGCTGGCTGTTGCAGGCGGTGGATTATGTTGCCCAATGGCCGGTTTTTCAAATAGTTACGGGCCATGCCGCCATGTGGCGGGTGGCTCTTATGCTGGCCGTTGTTTATGCTTTTTTCCGCTGGCGCTCCCGGCGATGGAGACTGGCCGGAATGACAGCACTTTTTCTTGTTGTGTTTCCTTTCGGACTGCTCTCTTCCGCTCCGGAGCCTTTACGCCTTACCTATCTGGATGTGGGGCAGGGTGATGCCTGTTTGATCGAATTTCCCAATGGCAAAAAGATGCTGCTGGATGCCGGCGACGCCGGTTTCGGCTTTAGCGCGGGCTCCTGGTATATCGAGCCTTTTCTTAAATATCGGGGTATCCGCCATCTCGATTACGCCCTGATCAGTC
>JALTKX010000192.1 GCA_027006055.1 Calditrichia bacterium
CGATGCCGCAATAAAAAGTAACCCACAGGGTTTTCAGATAGCTCCACTTTTTGGCGCGGGCCATCATGATAAAGGGGATGTAGTGATCCGGCCCGAACAGGGTATGGAAAAAGCCGATGGAGGCCGCCGTGCTTATAAGTATGAATTGTTCACTCGTCATGCGCTTACTCCCTTCAGTCATCCACTTCAATATAAGCGATGTCCAGTTCCTGTCCCCGGGTCACCCTAATGGAAGCCGAGGCGCATTGGGGGCAGGCGAACATCAGTTCTTTTACTTCAAAATCGTGTCCGCATTCCTCGCAGCGGGCCGAAACCGGCACCTCTTCCATGTGCAGACGGCAGTCCTCCAGGGGCGTTCCCTTTTTAATGGCGTCAAATCCAAACTCCAGGGCGTCGGCCAAAATGCCGCTCAGGGCGCCGATCCGCAGGCCAACGGCCACAATGCGCGCCGGCTTCTGTTTTTCCGCCTCCTTCTGAACAATCCCCAAAATGGATTGAGCGATGGACAATTCATGCATGGGAGATATCTTTCCCTCTTTTTCCGCACCCCGGCCAATTTAAAACGACGCTCCCTTAAAAAGAGCACAGCCCTAATTTAGTGAATTTCTTTTAAAAGTGTTTTAATTAAATGCGGAAGAATCCGGCTTATTTCCGGAGAAAGGGAAAGAGGTACCTTAGTTTAGAGACTGCCGGGCGGCCCGTAAAATTATGGGGCTTTGCTGTAAAGTGTTCGGGATAAACGACGAAATTGATCTTCCGTCCCCAAAAGCAGGCCAAACGGCATGTACGGACTAAGGAGAGGTTAATGACAGAATATCCGGTTAAAATTTCGGCTATGTTCCTCGAGTGCGTCTTCTTTAGGTCGAAAAAGATTGATGTGGCGGCATAAGGCTGAGGGATAGCAGGAAATTTTATGCAAACAAAGATACTATTTATATCTGATCATCTAAGTGACTTTAGTGAATTCCTAAAGCAGGAGCCCGAATTCGGGCAATCATTGGAGATGATGAGCCATCCCGAGGCGAACCGGCGCCATGTCTATCAGAATTACTATGATCTGTTTATCGTAGACCTGAAGGAGCCCTGGCTGGCCATTCCCCCGTGGGTGCACGAACAGGCACATCATCACTATTTTTTCCAGGTCATTTTTATTAGCGACCATCCCATTTCCGAAGAGCTGGATCAACTGTTGAGCGTGCGTATCTTCAAGGTGGTCAGCCGCTCCGCCGCCCGGGAACATTTAAAGGAAATCATTGCCGAAGTATCCAGCTTTGCCGATCAGCATCGTTTTACGGCGGTAAAACACACCTCGCCCGTTACCCAGGGCATGAATGCCCTTATAGGCTCCCACGGCAGCATTAAAGGCATCAATAAATTTATCGATATCGTCAGCCGTACCCGCAGCGCGCCCTGCCTCATCCGCGGGGAACTGGGTTCCGGCAAACATCTTTGCGCGGAACTGATTCATCAAAAAAACGGCCTGACGCCGGATACGCTGTACACCAAAAGCTGCGAAAACATCACCACCAACGAAATGCTGGGGGATTTGTTTGGCGTGGAGGGCGACAACGAGATATACGGACCGCGGCGCAAGGGCTTGCTGGAAAAATACAGCAATGGCACCCTGATCCTCAATGATATCGAGAAGCTCTCGCTGGAGGTGCAGAACAAACTGCTGCTCTATCTGGAAAACCATGTTTTCATGGTGCCCGGCTCCAAAAGGATTGTGGAAAGCCAGACACGGATTATAGGACTCACCTCCCATAATCTGGAATGGTTTGTCCGTCATCAAAACTTCAACTCCGGCCTTTTTTACCGGCTGAATGCCTTTGAAATTATTCTGCCCCCCCTGCGCGAGCGGCGGGATGACATTGAGCAGCTGGCCAACTATTATCTGCAATATTACAACAATCAACTGGGCAAGGAGATACGTTCCATTTCCCCGGTCACCCTGCAGATGATGCGCGAGTATAACTGGCCGGGAAATATCACGGAGCTTAAAAACATCATGGAACGGGCGGTTATTCTCTCCTCCTCCAACCAGATATTGCCGGAGGACCTGCCCGACAACCTGCAAAACGACATGAGCATGCGTCAAAGCAGTGAATATATCGGCAACTGTACCCTAAAGGAACTGGAACGCATCCATATCCACCACGTTTTGCTGCGCACCAAGGGCAATAAATCCAAGGCCGCCGAGGTACTGGACATTTCCCGCACCACCCTGCGCGAAAAAATGCGTATTTACAGCATCGAAGTATAATCCTTTTTCTTCCAAAAAAAAATATCTGGCCGCCCCTGTTTAAATGTACCGCGTTAATTATTAAATTAAACGGATACAATAATGAAACAGGATCATCCCATGAAAATCCCCGTAAACAATTTTCAGGAATACCGCCGCCGTCATATCGGCCCCTCGGACGAAGAAGTGCGGCAGATGCTGCAGGTGATCGGCGTGGACAGCCTGGAACAGCTCATCGATGAAACCGTGCCCGCCACTATCCGTTTCCGGGAGGAGCCGGATATCGAACCGGCCTTGTCCGAAGCGGAATTTCTCAGCCACCTGCGGGCCATGGCCGCTAAAAACAAGGTGTATAAAAACTATATCGGCATGGGCTACTACGGCACCATCACCCCTTCGGTTATCCTGCGCAATGTGCTGGAAAATCCCGGTTGGTACACCCAGTACACCCCTTATCAGGCGGAAATTTCCCAGGGCCGCCTGGAAGCCCTGCTCAACTTTCAGACCATGGTCTCCGACCTGACCGGCATGGAGATTGCCAACGCCTCCCTGCTGGATGAGGCCACCGCCGCCGCCGAGGCCATGACCATGTGCCACCGCCTGCGGCCCCGCCATAAAAGGGACGCCCACACCTTTCTGGTATCCGATCAGGTGTTCCCCCAAACCCTGGCCGTGCTGCAAACGCGGGCCCGGCCGCTAAACATCACCATAAAACTTAGCGAGAACCCGGCCGGAGCCCTTTCCGACGACGTGTACGGATTGCTGGTGCAATTTCCCGGCAGGCACGGCCGCCTGGAAAACTTCGAAACGCTTTTTACGGCGGCAAGGGAAAAAGGTATCCTGGTCACCGCCGCCGCCGATTTGCTCAGCCTGACCCTGTTCCGTCCCCCCGGTGAAATGGGGGCCGACATCGTGGTCGGTTCCAGCCAGCGCCTTGGCGTGCCCATGGGCTACGGCGGGCCGCACGCGGCCTTCTTTGCCACCCGGGAAGTCTATAAGCGACAGGTGCCGGGACGCATTATCGGCGTTTCCGTGGATAAAAACGGCAAGCCCGCCTACCGCATGGCCCTGCAAACCCGGGAGCAGCATATCCGGCGCGAAAAGGCCACCTCCAATATCTGTACCGCCCAGGCCCTGCTGGCCATCATGGCCGGCTTTTACGGCGTCTATCATGGGCCGGAGGGCCTGAAAAATATCGCCGGACGCATCTGGTATCTGACGGAGCAACTGGCCCGGGCCTTGCGCGTCCTGGGGTATGGCCTTGGCCACAAAGATCATTTCGACACCCTTTTGATTTCCGGCGGAAAGACCACCGCAAGGCTGCTTAAACGTCTTCAGGATCACGGGATTAACATCTTTAAGGTTGATAATACCCATGTCAGTCTGAGTCTGGATGAAACGACCACCGTTACCGATATCAAACTGTTGATCCATCACTTTGCCGCGGCCGCCGGCAAAACGGCTCCGGCGCTTTCCCTTGGGGAAGAGGCGGCCATTGACCTCCCGCCGGAACTGAAAAGAGAGAGTCCCTATATGGAGCATGAGGTGTTCCGGCGCTACCGCTCGGAAACGGAGATGATGCGCTACATCAAAAGCCTGGAGAATAAGGATCTTTCCCTGACCGGATCGATGATCCCCCTGGGCTCTTGCACCATGAAGCTGAATCCGGCCACGGCGATGCTACCCGTCACCTGGCCCGAGTTTGCCCATATGCACCCCTTTGCCCCCGCGGATCAGGCCGAGGGCTATCATACGCTTATCGCGGAGATGTCGCGCCTGTTGTGTGCCATCACCGGTTTTGACAGCATCTCCTTTCAGCCCAACTCCGGCGCGCAGGGTGAATATGCCGGACTGAGCGTGATCCGCGCCTATCTGGAAGACCGGGGCGAGGGACAAAGGAACATTGTGCTTATCCCCACCTCCGCCCACGGCACCAATCCCGCCAGCGCCACCATGGCCGGCATGAAGGTGGTACTGGTGGCCTGCGACGAAAACGGCAATGTGGATGTGAGCGACCTGCGCCAAAAGGCGGAAGAACACAAGGACGACCTGGCCGCCTTTATGATCACCTATCCCTCCACCCATGGCGTTTTTGAGGAAGAGATCACCACCATGATCGACGTCATCCATGAGCATGGCGGGCAGGTTTATATGGACGGCGCCAATATGAACGCCCAGGTGGGCCTGACCAGCCCCGGCCATATCGGCGCGGACGTTTGCCATCTCAATCTGCATAAAACATTCAGCATACCCCATGGCGGCGGCGGGCCGGGCGTGGGCCCCATAGCCGTGGCCCGCCATTTAACGCCCTATCTGCCCGCCCATCCCCTGGTGGACGTGGGGGGCCGGCAAGGCCTGCCCGCGGTATCCGCGGCGCCTTACGGCAGCGCGGGCATCCTGCCCATCTCCTATGCCTATATGAAAATGCTGGGCAAAAAGGGTATGCGCCGGGCCAGTGAAATCGCCATATTAAACGCCAACTATCTTAAAGCCCGGCTGCAAGAAAAGTACAAGGTGCTTTACAGCGGCAGGAACGGACGCGTGGCCCATGAAATGATCCTCGACTTCCGCCCCTTTAAAAGCAGCGGCAATGTGGATGTGGTGGATGTGGCCAAGCGGCTGATGGATTATAGTTTTCACGCGCCCACCGTGGCCTGGCCGGTGCACGGCACCATGATGATCGAGCCGACGGAAAGCGAATCCATGGCAGAACTGGATCGCTTTTGCGAGGCCATGCTGGCCATTTACGAAGAGCTGCGGGAGATAGAAAGCGGCGCCGCCGACGCGGAGGATAATGTTTTAAAAAATGCGCCGCATACCGTGGCCGAGGTCGGCGCCGATGAATGGCCCCATGCCTACACGCGTCAAAAGGCGGCCTTTCCCGTGGACAACCTGCATACGCGCAAATTCTGGCCGCCGGTGGCCCGCATAGACGACACCTACGGCGACCGCCATTTGATGTGCAGTTGCCCCCCTCTGGATTCGTACACATAAAAAGGAGCGCTTATGAACGGTTAGGGTTCCGCCGGCAATGTGATTGCCGCCTTAGCCAGTTTTTTTATACCCGGTTTGGGACAACTTCTGCAAGGCCGGCTGATGATGGCCATCATTCAGTTTGTACTGGCCGGATTTTTATGGTTCTTTTTAATGGGCTGGCTGATCCATTTATGGTCCATCATTGACGCCGCCCGATGGAAGGGATAAAAAAACATACCCATGCCGTATAGCCGGGAGGAGCTGGTGGGTCGGCATGGGTAGTATTAAAATTTTTCCATGTATCGTGGCTCAACCGCCGGTAACGATAACCAGATAACGCATTTTCCAGAAAGCCCGCGGGTCTTTTATTTCCAGCAGGGTTTTGTCTTTTTCCACGGGCACCAGATCAAAGGACTCGGGATCATGGGCGGAGACGATCTCAATATCTTCCGTGGGACTGTCGATGGTGATGCGGGCCATGGTATCGATTTTTGTGCTGGTAAAGTAGCTGTTTTCAAGGTTGGAACTGACCACAATGGTTTTGCCAAAACCCAAAATGCCGCCCTTTTCCTCCACAATATGCTTCTTTTCCAGTTCTTCATCCGTGCCGATCACGTAATAGGCGGTCGCCAATTGCTCGCCTTGTTCTTCAATGATCAAATCCTTTTGCGCCATCTCCTTTTGCACAATGGCCACCTTCTTATTCAGAGCCAGGTTTTGATCTTTCAGCTCGGCGATAAACTTTTCCTTCTCTTCCAACTGGCGGGTCAGCTTTTCGATGGTTTTTTCGAAGGCCCTGCTGTCCATCTCAACGCTTTTAAAACGCTTTTGCAGGGCGGCCAGCTTGCTTTTACTGGCATGAATATAAGCGTCTATGGCCGAGATGTCACTGTTCATTTTATCCTTTAGGCTCTGCTTCCCTTTTTCGATGTTTCGGGAATATTCGGAAATCAAACCTTCTCTTTTGCGGATATTTTCCAGATTGTCATACACCTCGTTCAGGGTGGTGGCATATTCTTCCACAAACTTGTTTTTCTCTTCCGCCTGGCGATGGATCATCTCGTTTTGCCGGCGCAGTTTTTCCACCTCTTTGTTGAGTTCGCTCAACTCCCGTTGATTGCATGCCGTCAGCAAAAAAGCGGCGGTAAAGATCGCTATTAAAACTTTCATTTCAATTCTCCTTCAATTTCCAGTAATGTGTGGAATCTTTACGAAGTGATTCAAAAACCAGCTTTCCGTCCCGGGGCATTAGGATGCGTCCATCCTCCAGATTATCAAAGTAGATGCGGGACTCTCCGGGCCAGATGCGCCCAACCCCCCGGGTACGCGTATTGTGGCTGTTCATAATATAGGAAAAGGATATTAAACTGTCCGAAACGCTTACGGACTTGATATCCAGCGTCAGTACTTCCGGGTTATCCCGGTCATAGGAGAAACCGATAAAAAATTTAACATAATCATCCGGGTGTAATTGTTGTACCGGAAAACCGCTACGCAGGCTGTCCGTGACGCTGCTGTCCGCCAATTGCGGATTTAACTCCTGCGCCGGTAATAGCGCAAGCGACGTCAGTAAGAAAAAAAGAGCTTTCATGATAACTCCGTATTGTAATCGTTGGCGGCCTTAAGGTATACAAGCATCATGCCATAAGGAGGCGTCCCCCGCAAGGCCCGCTCCGGCTCACGGCGAAAATGGTAAGTTTAACAAATGAGACCGTGACCGTGTAAAGTAATTATACAGGGTCACACAAAATTGAATAAAAAGGAATTAACCGTTATTTTAAAGGTTTATAAAAGCCCGCGGCCCTATCGGGCATACAGGAGGGTCAATAATATACAAGCATAAAAAAGGAGAGAAGCATGCCTTCATTTGACATCGTATCGGAGCTCAATCACCACGAACTGACCAACGCCATAGACCAGGCCAACCGCGAGGTAGGCACCCGCTACGATTTTAAGGGCACGGATTCGTCTTTCACCTTTAAGGACGATATCATCACCCTCAACAGTCAATCGGATTTTCAGATCAGGCAGATGATGGACATACTGCAATCCAAGATGGTCAAGCGGGGGATCGATCTAAAGTTTCTGGATGAGGGGCCCATTCTGGAATCGGGCAAGGGCGCCCGCCAGGAGGTTAAGGTAAAGGAAGGGATCGAAACGGATCAGGCCAAAAAGATCGTTAAGATGATCAAGGATAAAAAACTGAAGGTTCAGGCGGCCATTCAGGGTGAAAAGGTGCGCGTTAGCGGAAAAAAACGGGATGACCTGCAAACGGTAATTCAAATGTTAAAAGATTCGGATCTCAATCTGCCCCTGCAGTACGTCAATTTCCGCGATTAATCCTAATAGCGGAACAGGTAGGAAAGCTTTGTAAAAAACACATTATTTTGCCGGCGGTAATCGGGCACGGGCCACACTCCGCTGTTAAACTGATCCTGCCTGCTTTGCAGATCGTTGTAGCCCAGATAAAATACCGTCCCGGGAGAGGGCTCATAGCTAAAAAGGACGCTCAGGGAAAGATCATCATATTCATAGGCCTGTAACGCGGGGTTTACAAAACGCAGGGATTGGTGCTCCGCGATTAACCGCAGGCTCCAACTGCGCGTGAACTGCCAGTTGACCTTTAAACGGGGAATATTTTGGGAAAGTCCGTAATCAAAGCCTCCGTTTTCGCCGCTGAACTTATAATAGCGGTTGGAAAAAAATATGGAAAGCATGGGGTTGGGTTTTAAGGTAAAATCGAACCGCGCAAAGTCGGTGCGTCCCAAAAAAGCCGGGTTGGAATAATAGATATCATCCCCGCCATAATAATACATCGAGGCAATCAGCCAGCGGAAATAGGTATTCCGCAGATAAAAAGAGTAGTTAAACTTTGTGAACATGTTGTTACGGTAAGACTCCCGTTTTTTAAAAAGTCCGATATCCACGGAGGTTTTGCCGTTAAAGATGACATTATTACCCAGGTAATAGGTCTCTTCCAGCAACGCGCCGCCGTGGTCATATATCTGGGAAAAATAGGCGGAGGGACGATATTGCTGTATCCAACCGTTGGTGGAACGGAAGTCGTGCCAAAGCTGAAAGGTGGCGTCCCGGAATCCGTTATCCAAAATATCGGAACGCCTGATAAATCCGTTTTGCAAGCGCACGTTTTTACCATAATCCTGATAAAAAAGCTGCACGCCCAAAATGGATGATGTGAATATATAGTTAAAGTAGTAGACCGGATCGCTTATTTCTTCCCCCGAACCCGCCTCCCGCGTCCAGGTATACAAACCCTGAAAGGCGATAACATTGCTTTCGTTCAGCGAAAGCTTGCCGTCCACGCCGCCCACACGGTTAAAGCTCTCCCCAAATTCACGGTCGGTGAGCAGTACCCCCACGGTACTGTTATCAAAAATATTCCGTCGCAGACGGAAAGTATTGCTCAGGCTGTTTTTGCCGCTGTAGGTATCATAGGCTTCGCTTCCGGGGGTAATGCCCCGCTCGCTTAAAAAATCATCCGTTCCCTGCCAACTGTCCACGGCGCTGAGTAAACCGATGGAGTACTCTCCGGCATTGCCGCTCAGCTTCAGGCCGCCGACGGGGTCCACAATCTGCCGGGTATAAAGGGCTTCTATGGGAGTTTCAAAAATATCCATGCCTTCCAGAAAAAAAAGACGCTTCTCCCGGTAATAGAGGGGCGAACGCCGGTTAACATCAATCAAATTGGCGTCCGACTCCACCTGGCTGAAGTCCGGGCGGTAGGTGCCATAAATATTTATGCCCGATGTTAGTCCGTATTTCAGGCCCAGGCCAAAATTGGCCTTCAGCGGATCATAGGAGAAGGCGTCGTTTTTAAGGCGCCCCGATTGCGAGGCGGTTACCTCGGGCAGAATAGAAACCGGCCGGCGGGCGTTAATGCCGCTTATATTTTTTAACTGCCCCAGTTGACCGACAAACTCCGTGGAAAAGTTATCCAGCCTGGGCCAGGTGATATCATGATTAAGATATTGCGTGCGTCTGAACAGGGCTATCCGCCAGTTCATCACATCTTTGTCGGGAAAGGATATGCTGCTAAACGGTATGCGCGCCTCGACGATATACCCCTTGGCAAACAGGCGTCCCTTGGAATAGTACAAAAAGTCCGGTTTTAAATCTTCCCCCACAAATTCCCGATAGAGTCCGTCCGACTGAATGCCAAGAGGATTAAAAGAGAAGCGATAGGCCGTTTGCGAACCGTCAAAGGTATCTATAAAAATGGCCACGACGTCATCGTCGTCTATGCGGTCTCTTTTGGCCAGTGTGGCGCGGATTTTGGAAGGATCGTCATAAAAGGCGATAAAAGCCACGTAAAGGTTGTCCGCGTCATAGGCCAGCAGCGCGGCGGTACGCTCCTGTGCCGGCAAGCCCGCCTCGGGCATAAAGGTATAAAAGTCATCGATGCGCGTGGCCTTTTTCCAGATGGGCTCCGTAAGGCGGCCATCCACCGTAATGGTTTGATCGACCCGGGCCAGTTCCCTGCTAAACGGGCCCGGCGCGGCACCGAGCACCCCTATAAGACAAAAAGCCGCCAGCCAAACAGTTAAACGTGCCTGCATTAACCTACTTCTGTACTGTAAATAAAATGTATAACCCCAAAAGGAGAAAAATAAGATTAGCCAACCATGCCGCAAGCATGGGTTCAAGGGCGCCCTGGTGGCCGAATACCTGGCCGATGCGGATAACTATAAAATATGAAAAGCTGATTAACAGACTAATCGCGAAATTTAACCCGGTCCCGCCGCGTCTTTTCCGTGAGGCAAAGGGCGCCCCGATCAATGTGACTATTAAGATAGCAAATGGCATGGAAATTTTCAATTCTCTTTCAACCAGCCATTTACGCGGGTTGGCGCCCAGGGCTTGCAATTCATTGATATAGGCATCCAACTCCATATAGCCCATCTCCTCGGGCTTGGGTTGTAAGTCCACCAGGTTCTTGGGCAGCACCCTGCTGTCCCGGATTACCGTATCCCCAAGGCTGCGCACATATTCTTCTTCCCGGACAAACTGCCGCACCGTAACCTGCCGGAGGTGCCAGCTGCTATCCTGCCAGCTCATGCTCCTGGCGTCTATGCGTCCCTCAAGCCGTCCCGAATCATACATTAAAAAACTGACTTCCGTGGCCGTGTTTTTTTTATTGTTAAAAAATTTTACCGCCAGCATGCGGTTGGGCAAATCCTGAACATAAATATTGTTATTTAAGCGGGTCTGGTTTCTGGGATTTTTCTTTATCTCATACCGTTCCAGATCCAAACGGACGCGGTTGGCTTTGGGAACAACGGTTTCATTAAAAACCATCGATAGCAGACTTAGAAGCACCGCCGCGATAAACAGCGGCGTTAACAGACGATAGAGGCTCACCCCGGCGGAAAGCTGGGCCACAATCTCATTATGCCCCGCCATATGGCTCACGGCAAAAAGAACGCCCAATAACGCGGCAATGGGCAGGGTCATCGAGATGACATAAGGCACAAAATAGAGATAGTACAACATAAATTGTTGCAGGGTGGCGCCATAGTCGATAAAACGTGATATCTGCTCAATCATGGTGATCACTTCAAACAACACGATCCAGGCAATCACGGCAAAGAGAAGATTCACCAGATATTTCTTCAGCAGATACCAGTCCAAAAGACGCATCAGCGGGCGCCCCCCTTTTTAGTCTTTTTCCCCGGGCGGAAAAAGCGGCCTATCCGCTCCCAGGGAATAAAGGAAGATTCGCGGACGGCGCGCCACACCAGAAACAGCCCGAAAACAAGAGTGATCACATTGGCGGCCCACATGGCCCAAAACGGGGAAACAAACTGGCGATCCGCCAGCTTTTCGCCACCGATAAGAAAGGCCCAGTAGAGTACAAAAAAGCCCAGGCTCAGACTAAAGGCCACCCCCAGGCTGCCCTTACGGGCCATGATACCCAACGGGACGCCGACAATGATAAAAACAAGACTGGCAAAGGGTATGGAGAGTTTTTTCTGTATCTCCACCTCATATTTGCTGATCACTTTTTTCTGATTTTGAACAAACATCAGGTTGGATTTCATTTTTTGCCTGAAGCGGTCCAGCACACGCATGGCTTTTTGCCGCGCCTGACGCCAACGGAATTTTTCCACCGCGGGCGTCGCGGCGGCGGAAAGCTCCGCCCCCCTTTCGGTCAGTCGGGTCAGCCGGCGCTCAATATCCCGCCATTGGTCGCTAATATCCCCGGATATCTTTTCCTCCTGCCGTGCTATCTTTTCCCGGGCTTCCCTTACCCGCTCCTCCATTTGGGCAATATTCATCTCCCGGTCACCGCGGTAATTGCTCTCCCGCTCCTCCAACTCAAAGTTACGCGCCGGGATAACCACCACATTGCGCTCAAACTCCGACCGTTGATAAGCGTCGGGTTTCTTAATTTCTATGCTGTGATACTCACCGTTAAACAAAGTAAAGACCAGGGCCTTGCGTTCCGGAGAATAGACCATATAGCCGTAATCGGCATTGATGGTGATGGTTTTATTGGGATCACTACGGTCAAAGATGGTGATATCCCGCAGACGATCCGGCTCCGTGCCCTTTTTGTATTCCGGCCCCAACAGGCTTTGCGCGGCCAGCCACTCCCCGGCTGTGGATTTTTCTATATGTCCGGTAACAAAACTGTAGGGCGGAAAAGGGTAAAATATGTTTTCTTCCAGCGCCAGGGTTGGTTTTTTTTCGCGGATGGCCCGCATCTTCTGGCTGGCCATGTGATTGGCCTCCGGCAGAATATGGTCGTTAAAATACAGCATCACCAGGGTAAGTATAAGGCCAAACAGCAGGGAGGGACGGATCAACTTAAAAATGCTTATGCCGCTCGATTTCAGGATGGTTATTTCGTTATCCGCGGAAAAACGACCGTAGGCCATCAACACCGCCAGCAAAGTGGCCATGGGCACGGCCAGGGCCAGCATCCAGGCCAGGTTTAATGTTATAAGCTGAACAATCGTCCACAAGGGAATGCCCTTGCCAAAAATTTGCCCCACATATTTTACCAGAAACTGCATCAGAAAAATAAACATGATGATGCTCAGGCCAAAAAAGAAGGGGCCCAGATGTTCCCGGAATAAGTAACGATAAATAATTTTCATGCGTTTTCATGTTTTACAAAGATAGGAAGCTTAAGAATTGCGCGCTTACAACGCAAACCCGAATTAAAGGATAATTCCATTGATATCAGGATGTTCCCGCTCGGGTTAAAAACGGACTGCTTCCGCCGGAGACGGTCAGGCCCGTTCCGGGGAATAAGGCAAAGGCAGGTCCTTTAAGGCGAATGGAAAAGTATTCCTCTCCTTACCGCCATCGCGGATAAGCCCGTTTTTATAAAAATCACAAAAGGTAAAATTTTGACACATATCAATTGCACAAAGTTACCGGGCCCTTATCTTTAGGGCTTTTTCATAAGGAGAAGTTATGTTGAATCGAATGTTATTAATTTTATTAGTGAGCAGTAGTCTTTCTTTCCTCTTTAGCCAGTCTAATATTAATCATTTAAGACAAAAAGTTTTTTATATTAATGAAAGCGGCATTACCGACCAATCAGAAGACATCCGCGCCGAAATCGGCGACTCAAGCGCCAGCAACCTTGCCTACGGCGGGATGAAAAAGATCGTCCAGCATGAGGGTACATTCTACCACATATTTTATCAGGGGAATGAAAATGGGGATACCGATGTTTATTTACGCACTTCCCGTGACGGCATAACCTGGTCGGAAAAGGTAACGGTCAATGACGATGATTCCCTCGGCGTAAATCAAATCGCCCCCCTGCTGGCCATTCACGGCACCGGCACTGAACAACGCATGGTGGCCATCTGGTCGGATTACCGCACCACCAATCCGCAAATCCGCGCGGCCGTCAGCACGGACAAGGGGCAAACCTGGGGATCGTCCGTGGCAATAAGCAGCCATGATAACAGCAGCTCCATATACGGCAGTGTTGCCGTGGACAGCGTGGGCACCTTTTATGCCGCCTGGATGCGCAGCAACAGTTCCGGCGGCTGGGGCGAGGTGTTTTTCAGCAGAAGCGAAGACGGCGGCTTAAACTGGTCGGCGCCTGTTGTGGCCGATCCGGGCGGTTACTATAGCCTGTATCCGCAAATTATGGCCCGCAAGGACGGTGAAGTTTTTCTGGTTTTTGATGACGATCAGTATTATAAACGCAACATCGTGCTGACCTACAGCGCCGACAGGGGTAAAACATGGCAGGTACGTACCCAGCCGACCCAATATCCCACTAACGATAAAACATATGTACCGTCATTTACAATGTGGAATGACAATATTTATATCCTCTTTAAAACATATGTGCAAAGTGCGACGCCCCAATCGCAGATTTCATTTGTAAAAAGTGAAGACAGCGGCCAAAGCTGGACTCCCGTGGATCAGGTTAATGACTCCGTTCTTATTGAAGACCCCGATGTACCCGCCTACAGTCGTTTTTACCCGTGTATTACGGCGGCGCATGACGGACAAAGGCTTTACAGCGTCTGGGCGGACGGACGGGAAAATCCCAAAAAACTGGAATTCAATGTATTTTTCAGTTACTCGCTGGATGGCGGCCAAAGCTGGAGTACGGATGTAATGGTGAATGAAGATACGTCGGGCACCAGCCAAATGTATCCCTCCGTGGCCGTTAAGGAAGGCCCGGAGATGGATACGGTGCTGGTGGTCTGGCAGGATGACCGTCCCCTAACCACCACCGGCTGGGCAGAATCAGCCACACTCCCGGAAAAACTCAATTTATCTCAAAATTATCCCAATCCCTTTAACCCGTCAACACGTATCCGCTTTAGTCTGTCGCAAACGGAATATGTTTCCCTGAAAATATATGATGTTCTGGGCCGGCAGATCAGAAGCCTTTTAAACCGTTCTCTGACCGCGGGAGCACACACCGTTACCTGGAACGGCAAGGATGATGCCGGACGGAGCGTCTCCGCGGGCGTTTATTTTTATCAAATGGAAGCGGGCACGCAAACGATGCGCCGGAAAATGGTTTTATTGAAGTAGATTTTAATCTGCATGATTTAACCATTCTAAGCCAACCTTAATTTAACCGGTATTCCTCCGGGTCATGGCAACCGCACCCGGAGGAACAGTACCGGAGGAGCATTTAAAAAGTAGTAACACCCCGCCTTACTTTTCCAAATCATAGGATCGGAGGATGAGTTGTGGCTTTGCCTCGACAGGCGTTCCTCTGAGCTTGGGACGTAGCTTTTAGGAGATGTTCATTGTGCCTGTCGAAAGGATCCGCCCGGCTTCACAGACAATCCGTTAAATCGGATTCGGGGGAAATTGACCTCCCTCCCATCCACCCGGATAAATCCGGGTGTTAGCGCAATTGCCCATACGCTACTCCCCTCCCCGAAGCTCGGGGAGGGGCCGGGCCAACCGTCATTCCGGGAAGCGCGGCAACGAGAAATCCTTTACTGCCACACGGTATCAACCTATCCGACAAAACCAATAAAAGTTTTATCCCTCCCATGACCTGCCCCCCTTCTCTTCGCAAGAGAAGGGGCCGGGGGATGAGTTCCCAACCCGGGCCGGACGGCTAAAGGGCAGCGTTAAAACCCAATCCTGGCAATGGGTGTTCGTTCATACCCGATTCCACTAAAACGGATCTGGAGGCAATATTCACCTCCCATCGACCCACCCGGATGAATCCGGGGGTTAACCTTTTACCCCTCCCCTACTCCCCTCCCCGAAGCCCGGGGAGGGGAGTAGGGGAGGGGTAAAAG